>JBDTTA010000381.1:0-2512 GCA_039930845.1 Gemmatimonadales bacterium | reverse complement strand
TGGTGGACGCCTTCTTCGGATGCCGGGTCTTCCGGCCTTCCGGCTTGCCCCAGGGACTGGTCGGCGGACGGCCGCCCGAGCTCTTGCCCTCGCCGCCGCCCAGCGGGTGGTCCACCGGATTCATGGCGACGCCGCGGACCTTGGGCCGCTTGCCCAGCCAGCGGCTCTTCCCCGCCTTGCCCACGGAGAGCAGCTCATGCTCGGCGTTTCCAACCTCGCCGATCGTCGCCAGGCAGCGGCCGTGCACCAGCCGCATCTCCGTGGAGCGGAGGCGGAGGGTGACGTAGTCGCCCTCCTTGGCCACGACCTGCGCGCTCGAGCCGGCGGTCCGGGCCAGCTGCCCGCCCTTCCCGATCTTGAGCTCGATGTTGTGCACCGTGGTGCCGAGTGGGATCTCCGTGAGCGGCAGCGCGTTGCCCAGCCGGGTGTCGGAGCCGGGACCCGAGATGATGCCGTCCCCCTGCTGCAGGCCCTTGGCGTGCAGGATGTAGCGCTTCTCGCCGTCGGCGTACACGATCAGCGCGATGCGGGCGCTCCGGTTGGGATCGTACTCGATCTCCGCGACCTTGCCCGGAATCCCGAACTTGTTCCGCTTGAAGTCGATCTTCCGGTACTGGCGCTTGTGGCCGCCGCCCCGGTGCCGCGACGTCAGGTGGCCCTGGTTGTTCCGCCCGCCCGACTTCTTGAGCGGCTCGAGCAGCGACTTCTCGGGCTCGGCGCGGGTGATTTCATCGAACCCGCTGACCGACTTGAAGCGCGTGGCGGCCGTCATCGGCCGGAATTGACGGATGCTCATCTCAGCCCTCGAACACGGCGATCGAATCGCCGTCCTTGAGCGTGACGATGGCCTTCTTCCACCGGGCCGTCGTCCCGCGGGTGCGGCCACGCGTGACCGAGTGGCGGCGCATCTGCATGGTGCGGACGCCCGTGGCCGTGACCCCGAACAGCCGCTGAAGCGCGTCGCGGATCTGATATTTGTTGGCCGCCGGGTGCACCTCGAACGTGTACACCTTGCCCGCCTGGTAGGCGGTCGAGCTCTTCTCGGTGACCACCGGTCGAACGATGATCTCGTGCAGCGCGGGCATTACTTGCCCCCCTTCTTCTTGGGCGCGGGCTTCCGGCTCGCGGTCTTCTTGGCCGGCTTGCGGGCGGCCTTCTTGGCGGTCTTCGCGGTGCCCTTCTTGGCGGCCTTCTTGACGGCCTTGGCCTTGGTCGCCGACTTCTTGGCGGCCTTCGCCTCGGTGCGCTTGGCCGTCTTGGCGCTCTTGGCGGCTTTCGCCGCCTTCACGGCCGACCGCTTCGGCGCTTTGGGCTTGGCGGGCGCCTCGGGCTCGTCGGGGAGCGGCTCGGGCAGGACGCCGGTGAGGGCACCCTCCTCGATGATCACCGCTTCCGACCAGAGAATGTCGTAGGCCGCGGCCTCGGGGTACGGCAGCACGTCCACGGTCGGCAGATTGCGACCGCTGAGGTACACGGCCTCGTTGGCCGTGGCCGTGAGCACCAGAACCTTGCGTCCATCGAGGCCGAGGCTCGCGAGCAGCCCGGCCAGTTGGGCGGTCTTGGGCCCGCGGAACGCGAACCGCTCCACCACGTGGACCGCGCCCTCGCGCGCACGGGCGTTCAGCGCGCTCTTCCGCGCCAGCTGCTTCACCTTGCGCGGGATGTCGGTCCGGTAGTCCCGTGGGATCGGCCCGAACACGGTGCCGCCGCCCCGCCAGTGCGGCGCCCGGGTCGAGCCCTGCCGGGCGCGGCCGGTGCCCTTCTGCTTCCAGGGCTTCTGGTTGCCGCCCGACACGAAGCTCCGGGTCTTGGTCTTGGCGGTGCCCTGACGCTGGTTGTTCAGGTACACCTTGACCGCCTGGTGCAGCACCGGCTCGTTCACGGTGCCGTCGAAGTACTCGGCCGGCAGCGCGAACGCCTCGGCGCGCTTGGCGCCGGCGGACGAGTAGTGCGCAGCCTCAATCATGGCGGCTCCGGCCTCCCTGCTTGGCCACGGTGACGATGCCGTTCCGAGCGCCGGGAATGGCGCCCCGGACGAACAGGAGATTCCGCTCGGCGTCCACCTTCACCACGGTGAGCCCGAGCTCGGTGTGCCGCGCGGCGCCCATGTGGCCCGGCATCCGCTTGCCCTTGATGACGCGGGACGGGTTGGTGCCCGGACCGATGGAGCCGGGCTTGCGGTGCCGCGTGTTGCCGTGCGTGGCCGGACCGCCGCCGAAGCCGTAGCGATGCACCACGCCCTGGAATCCGCGACCCTTGGTGGTGCCGGTGACCTTGACGCGCTCGCCCGCGGCGAAGATGTCCACCTTCACCTCGGCCCCCGGCGCGGGCGCGTCCCCGGCCAGCGTGAACATGCGGAGCACCCGCGGCGCTGCCTCGAGCCCCGCCTTCTTCGCGTGGCCCAGCTCCGCCTTGGTGGTGCGCTGGGCCCGGCGCGCGCCGAAGCCGAGCTGGACGCCGCCCTCGCGCACCTGCACGACGCGGCAGGGGCCGGCCTCGATCACCGTCACCG
>JBDTTA010000380.1:0-2540 GCA_039930845.1 Gemmatimonadales bacterium | reverse complement strand
TTGGTCCCCAGGACGCGGGGGGAGGTGAGCACCGAGGCCCGCAGGGTCAGACATCTCGCCGTGGTCGGCGGCACCCGCCCGGTAAAGAGACAGCTGCCGTTGAGCCCATGCGAGTCGGCCACAGCCCGGTACTTCGTGACCTGTGCGGGCGTGCCGCCGACCAGGACGAGCGTGGCATCGGACCGGTGTTCCTGGACTTTCGCAAAGGCGTCGATCAGCAGATCGATGCCCTGGTACGCTTCGAAGGTGCCGGTATAGACCACCAGCGGGGTGTTGGGAAGCGACGGCAGGGTTTCGTCCGCGAGCTTGCGCCGCTCCCCGGAGGCGAGGGCAACGTCGTCGAAAATCGAGTTTTCGATGAGGAAGTGCGCCGATGAGTCATGGAGCTTGCTGGACACCATGTCGGCGAGGTCGGGACAGATCGTAATGACCGCAGTGGCGGCACGCAGCGCGGCGGTCTCGAGGAACTCGAAGACTCTGACCGGAAATTGCCATTTGGTGAACTTGAAATTGCTGAGTTGCTGCGGGAGGCTGGAATGCATGTCATAGACGAGCTTGAATCCGAACAGCTTCTTGTAGAAGGCGCAGAAGAACACGCTCTCTTCATGAGCGTGCACGTAGTCATAGCGGTTGCGAATGAGGAGCCACAACGTCCAGGCCGCCATGAATACGTCCAGCACGAGCTTCTTGGCGGACGGGCCGACGGGGACGTTGCGGGTGAACGGGATGCGGGGAATGCGAATGAGACGGACACCGGGAATGGTGACGTCCTCGCCTTCGCCATATGTGAGCAGGTCTACCTCGACGCCGAGCTGCGCGGTAATGAGCGTGCGGTAGTACACGCTGAAGGGAGTTCCGCGGGGCGAGAAGAACGGATGAGGGGCAATGACCAGCGCCTTCATGGTTCGTCCTTCCGATTGTTGCACACGCACCACAGCCGGGTCTCAGATACCACGCAGATGCTCTCCCCGCCTAGACCCCGCAAATCACACCAAAACGGGGCGTTAGCCGTTGTCAGGACACGGTTGAACCGGGATGATCGGAACGACCATGTCCAGACGTGCAACTTACAGGCCGCGCTTCACTTGCCGCAGGAGTTTCCCGGTAGCCGAAGCCCCACCCCCGGAGGGGTGGGTGGGCGAGAGTTATTCTGATCTGGGTAGCGGAGTAAGTATACAGCCGGAACAGCCGGCATCAAGATGGGAGGCGGACGAGACGCATTGTGGGTGTCAGGGCTCGATGGCCTTCGCGATCCTGACCAGGTTTCGCGCGGTTTTCTTCCGAGCCGCCGGCACTCGCTCGCGGGCGGCGGAGCCGAGTTTCGCCGCTTTGCCGCCGGCGACCTTCGCCGCACGTTTCGCGCGCTTGCCCATGTCGCTGGCCAGGGCCGCCACCTCGCGTCGCGCGCGCCGTTTTTTCATCGCCTTCGCCGCTGCCTCGACGCCCTTCTCGACCAATAGGGTGGCGGCAAGCGTTGCCACCGCCTTAGCGATTCGATTCGTCTTCTTCCGTGCCATGGGGTCTCCCGCGTCGAGGTTGTGGGCGATCTCGCTCGGTACCTCAACACGATGCCGACCACGACCGACTTTGGCGGTGAGGCCAGTCACCTCAACCTGGCGCTTCGAGCCCGATTGGGGGCTGTACGTCGGGGTAACGCGATGCCCGGCGGCGCCTAGCGCGATGCAGCCGAGGCGGAGAGGACGGGAGCATGGGGCCCGGCGTCCGCACCCGCCACGAGGTCGCGGACGGTCTCGAGGAGTTGCTCGGCCGTGAAGCTCTCGTGCAGGTCCACCACGTCCGACGGCATGCCGGGAATCGGCGCCTTCCCGATGTGGAGCACCGGAAGCCGAGGGCTGCGCTTGCGAATATCGCGGACGAGTGTCGGCGTATCCACGCCGGTACCATGCGTATTGAGCACCAGCAAGGAGATATCGGGCATCTGGACGCAGAGCTCGGTGGCGGCCTGCCCGTCATAGGCCTGGAACACCTGATAGCCTTTCATGCGAAGCAGTCCCGTCACCGAGAGGAGGAGGGCGTTGTAATCGCATATAACGACGCGACCCGCCCCGATGGCGGGGGACGCTGGCAGGGATGACATTTGAGTCTCTAGGTCCGGCGGAGACGGCCGGCATTGGCGAGAGCGTAGCTGGAGGATCTATCTGAGAAGGTAGCCCGGCGGACGCTGTTTAGATAGACATTCGTCGGTGTGACAGACCGCCGGCCGCTACCCCGGCGGGCGGAGAGTGTCCGGCGTTCGCTGCGCCAGCAACCGCTCGGCGAAATCCAGCCGCTCCTGCGCTTCGCCAAGCTCGTGGCGCAGCGCCCCGAGCTCCTGCTCCAGTGCCTGGAGACGTCCGGTGGTCTCGGCGTCCGGCGCCGAGGCCCGACCTTCCGCCTTGAGTTTGGCCGTGCGTACCCACGCCCACGCGCCGATTGCGACGATCGGGATGAGGACGCCCACCGATCCCGGGTCTACGGCCATCTTGCTTCCCCTTTCCCTTCGCTGGCATGTCCTCGATCAGGTCGGTCGACCGACCGCG
>JBDTTA010000379.1:0-2542 GCA_039930845.1 Gemmatimonadales bacterium | reverse complement strand
AGCACGGCATCGGCGGGCATCCGCTCGATAACTCCCGTCACGTCTGACACCACTTCGACCTCCGTGGGCGTGATGCGACAGACGCGCGAGCGCCAGCGCACGCCGATGCTTTCCTGCTTGACCCGGTTGGTGATGTCGGGAAGCACCCACGCCTTTACCGTGCGGTCAAAGCCTTCTCCGAAATGCACGAGCGTCACCGCCGCTCCGGCGCGCCAGCACTCGAGGGCGGCGTCAACGCTGCTGTTCCCCGCCCCGATGACGATCACCCGGCGATGCCAGTACGGATGGCCCTCCCGGAAATAGTGGGACACGTGCGGCAGCTCCTCGCCCGGCACGCCCATGTAGTTGGGATTGTCGTAATAACCGGTGGCGAAGACGACGGCGCGGGCCAGGTAGGTCTTGCTGTCGTGCCGTCGCATTACTTCGGCGCGGAACCTCCCGTCGGCCTCACGGGCGACGCTGGTCACGTCCTCACCGGGCCGGACGTCGAGATCATAGTGTTCCGCCACGCGCCGGTAGTAGAGCATGCCATCCTGCCGCGTGGGCTTCTCGTGGCTCGAGATGAAGGGGATGTCTCCGATCTCGATCCGCTCCGGCGTGGAAAAGAAGGTCATCGCGAGGGGATAGCGATCGATGGTGGTCACGATTGTTCCCCGATCCACCAGCACGCAGGCGATCCCGGCGCGCCTGGCGGCGATTCCCGCCGCCAGCCCGCAGGGCCCGGCGCCGATGACCAGGAGATCCGTCTGTTCCGTCATGCCGGGCCCTGCGAGACCTCGATGATCTGGTCGCGGCGGGTCCCGACGCTCACGAATCGAACCGGCACCCCGGACAGTGCCTCGAGGCGATCGAGATAGGCGCGGGCGGCCGACGGAAGATCGGCGAGGCGCCGGCTGGCTCCGGTAGGCTGTCGCCAGCCCGGGAGCATCTCGTAACGCGGCTGCACGCGGCCAAGCGCTTCCACCTGCGCCGGCATTTCTCCGCACTCTTCCCCGCCGAGCTGATAGGCGGTACAGACCGGGATCTGCTCGAACGAATCGAGGACGTCGAGCTTGGTGACCGCGAGCGCGGTGAGCCCGTTGACCCGGGCCGCATAGCGCACGACCGTCGCATCGAACCAGCCGCATCGCCGCGGGCGGCCCGTTACCGCGCCGAACTCCCCGCCGAGCCGTCGAAGCTCCGCTTCCGCACCGGGCTCGGCCTCCGTGGGAAGCGGCCCGTTGCCGACGCGAGTGGTATACGCCTTCACGATGCCGAGCACGCCGTGGATGGCTGTCGGCCCGATCCCGGCGCCGACGGCCGCGCCCCCTGCCGTGGTGTTGGACGAGGTGACATACGGGTACGTCCCGTGGTCCACGTCGAGCAGCGACCCCTGGGCGCCCTCGAGCAGCACCTTGCGCCCCTCCCGCAGCGCGCGGTGGACCATGAGTCCGGTGTCGGCGGCCAGTGGAAGCAGGCGCGGAGCCATGCGCTGGAGCAGGCTCTCGTGCGCCTCGAGCGACGCGCGCTCCTGGCTGCCCATCATGTCGAGCAGGCGATTGGCTCGCTCCACCCGGTCGGCGAGCATCGTGCCGAAGCATTCGGGCTGCCGAAGGTCGGTGACGCGGATGCCGCGGCGGCCGTACTTGTCTTCGTACGCCGGGCCGATGCCGCGGCCGGTGGTGCCAATGTTCTGGCTCTTTTCATGCGCGGCGTCGAGCAGCTTGTGATAGGGCAATACCAGGTGCGCACGATCGGAGACGAAGATCCGCCCGGACGTGTCGATGCCCCGTTCGGCCAGCTGGTCGAGCTCGCCACAGAACGTCTCCGGCTCGAGGACGACGCCGTTGCCCACGATGCAGACGACCCCGGGCTGCAGTATTCCCGAGGGAATCTGCCGGAGGATGAACTGTGAATCGCCGATCACGACGGTGTGGCCGGCGTTGGCGCCGCCCTGGTACCGCACCACGAGGTCGGCGCGCTCGGCGAGGACGTCCACCAGCTTTCCCTTCCCCTCGTCGCCCCATTGCGCCCCGACGACCACCACACAGGTGGTCCTGCCGTCGAACATGCAGGTTCCTCCGGTCAGCCAATGAAAAGAGCCCCTCGCGGGGCTCCAGAATCCTCGGCGAAACGTACGTGTGGCACGGGCAAACGTCAATTCACCGCGAGCGCGCGGCCGATCTCTCGCGCCATCGCGAGCGTGAGGCCTTCGGCGGTGTCTCTCGGTGTGTGGATGAGCCGCAGCGTACGCCAGGTGAGCCGGCCGATGGTGATCGATGGAATTCCGGCGCGCGCCAACGGCAGGCTGTCGACCAGGATGCCAAGCGGGAGCCGGTGCGTGTGGGGAGAGAGCCCAGCCAGGGACAGCCGGCTGGCCTCGAGCCGCGCGAGCGCGGTGCCCGGGCGGTCGTGCGAGACGAGGTAGAGCGCACCCTCGTCGTCGATCGTGTCGAGGTTGACAGCCACGGCCGCCCGCGACGTCGTGGTGTCGAGTCGCGCGAAAATTCTCGCCCCGGCCAGGCCGAACTCCTCGGCACCGGTGATGAGGATGCCCGTGGCC
>JBDTTA010000378.1:0-2550 GCA_039930845.1 Gemmatimonadales bacterium | reverse complement strand
CCGAGGACGAATCGACGCTTGCCGACCTTTTCCAGCTGGACAACGCCACGAGTGAACGCCTGCGCGGCGAGCGCGGCCTGCTGCCGGGCATCGGAGTGGACGAGCTCGTATTCGGCGTACCCAATTTCCGGTTCGTCAACGCCGCCTTTGCCAATGCGCGCCCCGAGGGCAGCCGCTTCAACGGGCCGGATCGAGGCGCCTGGTACTGCTCGTTCGAAATCGAAACCGCGCTGGCCGAAGTCGCTTTTCACAAGACGGTGGAGTACCAGGAGATCGGGAGATTCGATGACAGCGTCACCTACCAGGCGCTGCTCGCGGACTTCAGCGGCGAGTTTCACGACCTGAGGGGCGACGCCCGCTTCGTGCGGTGCCTCGATCCGCGCAGCTACGTGGCGTCGCAGCGGCTCGCGGCCAGGCTGCTGGAGGGCGGTTCGATTGGCGTGGTCTATCCGAGTGTGCGTCGCAGCCGGAGCAGGAACCTTGCCTGTTTCCGGCCCGCGGTGGTGGGCAACGTGCGTCGCGGCGATAGTTGGAGCTTCACCTGGTCGGGCACGGAAAAGCCTCGCGTCGAACGCGAACCTCGCCAGTTGTCAAAATGACCATGCATGTGGTAAATTTGACCTCATGAACGCCTACGAACGGTCGTTGCGGGGGATTTGCGGGAGTGAAGAACGCTATCGGGTGCTGGCGTTCCTGTTCTCGCACCCGACGGAAAGCTTTCACCTCCGGGGCCTTGCGCAGGAGACGAAGGTCGATCCGAGCAATGCCGCCCGCCTGCTGGGACGGCTTGTCGAAGCGGGCCTATGCACGCGATCGGAAGACCGCATCTACGTGAAGTACGCCGCGCGGCGCGACAATCCGATTTTCCAGTCCCTGGTCGAGATGTTCAGCCAGACGGGTGAAGTTTCAAGCGGCCTGATGGCGGTGGCCTCCAGGCTACCAGGCGTCACGCTGATGTTCGGGTCCCGTGCTCGCGGGGAGGACCGGCCCGATAGCGACATCGACGTGCTGGTCATCAATCAGGAGTCCGGCATTTCCATGGCCGCGGAATTCAAGCCGATTTCCCGCCGTATCAAGCGCGAAATCCAGGTGACGACGGCGTCGGCGGAGGATATCGTGCGCGCCCTCGACGCCGGCTCTGCGTTCTGGCACGAGGTCTTCAACAACCCTGTCATCGTGCTACACGGGGAGGTTCCGGATGAGATCCGTCGAGCAGCTCATCAGACGGGGGTCGGAGGCGTTCCTAAGCCGCCCGCTCGACGAAGAGCGACAGCGAAACCTCGTCGCTCTGGCCGATGATTTTCGCAGGATCGCTCTCGACGATGGCCACGGGCTTTCCGCGCGAGCGGACAATGCCTACAACGCCGTCCGGGCGGTGACGAACGTCGTCGTGGGGCGGCTCGGCTACCAGATCATGTCGGCCCAGGGTCATCATCGTGACCCGCTGGAAGCCTGCTGCGCGGAATTGGGCCTCTCCCAGGGGCAGCACGACCGTCTCGAGGCGCTGATGGACCTCAGGAACAACAACTACAAGGGCATCCTCGGCAACAAGGACGCGGAGGCAGCGATCGCGGAGATGGAGCTCTTCATGGAAGCGTTCTCGGGGTGGCTCAAGCGAAAGCCCTCCGCCAGATCTTCTCCTCGCTGAACCCCGGCTCCGCGAAGTCGAGGCATTGGCCCCGGTCCATCGCTGCATCAGCAGCGCCCGGGGCGACGAATATTCCGGCGTCTTGCGTGCAGGCGTTCTGTTATCTTGGCCGCGAAAGCTCGGACTTCCGAGAGTCCCACGATAACCGCAGGGGGTAGCGATGAGGACGCCGAAACGGCTTCTGGCGCTTTTCACCCTTTTCCTGGCGCTGCTCGGCGCGACCGCCGCCCATGCCGAATGCGGCGGCTCGATCCAGTGCATCTCCATCGGACTCACCCCCGCCGAAGCGAATACGAACCATCACGGCGGCGGCACGGGCACCTTCACCATGGCCTTCGCCAATCAGGTCACGGGCACCACCAGCGCCTCCATGACCGCGTACGTGGCCGCGGTAACCGGTCCCGCGGGTTCGATGGCGGACCTGGGCGTGATCAACATCACCGGCGCGGATGCATCTCAGTTCTCCCTCACCGGAGGCACCTGCTCCGACACCAGCGGACCGGTTCACGGCGGAACGCAATGCACCATCACCGTAGCCTTCAACCCGACCACGGTGGGTGCCAAGAGCGCGGTCGTCCACGTCCCGGTCGACCCGCCGGTATGTGGCGGCTGCATCACCGAGCGTGCATTCACCGTAACCGGGACCGGTGTCGCGCCGCCGCCTGTCATCACCAGCTCGCTCACGGCAAGCGGCACCGTGGGGATCGCCTTCGCCGGCTACCAGATGACTGCCACCAACAGCCCGACGAGCTTCGGCGCCAGCGGGCTGCCGGCCGGCCTTTCCGTCAACGCTTCCGGCTTCATCTCGGGGACACCGACCGCGCCGGGCACCTTCAGCAGCACCATCACCGCCACCAACTCCTCGGGCAACGACAACAAGACGCTCGTCTTCACCATCAATC
>JBDTTA010000377.1:0-2578 GCA_039930845.1 Gemmatimonadales bacterium | reverse complement strand
TCCACCAGCCAGAGCATCATCGGCCGGGTCCAGTCGCCGGCGATGGAGTCGAGCGCGCCGACCTTGATGAGCACGCGCAGGTCCGACGGCACGAGGTTGGTGCGGGCGCGCAGGTCGAAGAGGGAGGCGTAAGGGCGACCCCTTGCCCCCAGCACCCCTTCCGTCCCTTCCGCCGAGAGCCCCTTCACGAACTGCAGGCCGATGCGCACGGCGCCGTCGCGACCGGCGCAGCGGAAGTCGCTCGCGTTCACATCGGGCGGCAGCACCGTGAGGCCCATGCGCATCGCCTCCGCCACGTAGGCGAAGGCATGGTAGAACCCGCCGCCGTTGGCCAGGACCGCCGCCATGAACTCCGCCGGGTAATGCGCGCGGAGATAGCAGGAGTGCTGCGCCACCTGGATGTACGACGCCGAGTGGCCCTTGCAGAAGCTGTAGCCCGCGAACGACATGATCATGTCCCACACCCGCTTGACCGTCTCGATGTCGCGGCCACGCTCGAGGGCGCCGGTGAAGAACTCCTCGGCGTAGCCGGCGAGCTGCCTGGCGGGACGCTTCTTCGAGAGCGACTTGCGGAGCCCGTCGGCGGTGGCCAGCGGCATCCCGGCGAACGTCGCGCAGACGTTGACCACGTCTTCCTGGTAGACCATCACGCCGAAGGTGTCGGCGAGGATGTCGCGCAGGACGGGGTGAAGCGGCTCGTACGGCGCGCCGTGAAGCCGCTCGAGATAGGTACGGATGAAGCGATTGGAGGCGGGCCTGATGATGCTGGTGTTGAGGACGAGCAGCTCGAAAGTGTCGGCCCGGCTCTTGGCACAGAGCATCCGGGAGGCGGGGGACTCGGTGTAAAACACGCCCATGGTCCGACCGGTACGGAAGAGCGCCCTGGTCGCCTCATCGTCTCCCGGGTCGCTCGTGGTGTAGTCGATCCGCCGGCCGGTGTGCGCATGCACCGCCGCGATGGCATCGCGGATCACGGCGAGGGAGCGATTGCCGAGAAGATCGATCTTGACCAGCCCCGCGTCTTCCGCGCCGTCCTTCTCGAACTGGATCACCGGCACGGTGAGACCGGGATGGCCCTCGAGTGTCTTGACCGCCGGCTCGGTGGGGACGTAGTCGGTAAGCGCGGTGGGAACGATGACGACGCCGCCCGGATGCACCGAGAGATGCCGCGGAATGCCGACGAGCGGCTGCGCCTCCCGGGCCAGCTCCTGCCAGCCGGCGGGAAGCTCGAGCTCGCGAAAGTTGGGATGCGAGGCGAGGAGCTGGTCGAGCGGCTCCTCGTCGTACCAGGGGATGCGGCGGGTCACTTCGCGGATCTCGCCGTCGGGGCGGCCGTGCACCTTGGCCACCTCTCGCAGCGCGCCGCGCAGGCGAAAGGTGTTGTGGTTGGCGACCATCGCCGACTGGGGGTGGCGATAGTGGCCGAAGACGTAGGCCAGCACTGCGTCGCGCTCGTCCCACGGAAAATCGAGGTCGATATCGGGCGGGTCCCTGCGCTCGGGATTGAGAAAGCGCTCGAAGAGGAGCCCGGCGCCGAGCGGCTCGACGTGCGTGATGCCGAGACAGTAGCTCACCATCGAGTTGGCCACGGAGCCGCGACCGCAATGTGTGGGCGCGTGGCCGACGATGTCATGCACCACCAGGAAATAGTCGGCGAAGCCCTTGGCCCGGATGATCCCGAGCTCGAGTTCCAGGCGCTCGCCCGTGATCGGCGCCACCATGCCGTACCGCCGCTCGGCGCCGGCGTAGGCGAGTGCGCGAAGCCGCTCGAAGGCGTCGCCGGCATCGGCAAAGCGGGGCGCCACGACTCTGCCGATCGGGATCCGGTACTCGCACCGCTCCGCGATCGCCGCGGCCGCATGGATCGCCTCGGGGCAGTCGGGAAAGGCGCGCGCGACATCGGCGGCCGGACGAAGCCAGGCGTCGCGGGGGGAGAGGCGGGAGGGTGGTAAGGCGGGAGAGCGGGTGTCGAGCGCTGACAACGTGGTGTTGAGATGGATGGCGCGGAGGAGCCGGTGGCGCGACCAGTCCTCCGGGTGCGCCATGACGACGGCGGCGGTGACGACGGCGGGGACGCCGAGCCGGCGCGACGCCGCGAGCACGGCATGACGCTCCTTGCCGGGGCGAAGCTCGGCGTAGAGGTCGCGCGGGCCGCTCCGGTGGAGGACACGCTCGAGAAAGGCGGGATCCGGGGAGAGAAGGATGAGGCCGTCGCGGTCGTGGGAGAGAAGGGCGGTAAGGCGGTAAGGCAGTAAGGCGGTATCCGACCGCCCGACCGCCTTACCGCCATACTGCCAATGCACCCCCGTGATCGCCCGGCACAGCGCGGCCCATCCGCGCTCGTCGGTTGCCAGGGCGACGGTCTCCTCATCATCGGTGACGAGGTGGGCGCCGAGGATGGGGCGCACGCCGGCGGCCTCACAGGCACGCTGGAACTCGATGACGCCGTAGACACCGTTGGTGTCGGTGCAGGCGAGTGCGCCGTACCCCCGCTTTGCGGCGGCCTCCGCGAGCGTCTCGGGGCTTGAGGCGCCGATCCCGAAGGAGAAGTGCGTGTGGACGTGGAGGTGGGTGAACA
>JBDTTA010000376.1:0-2580 GCA_039930845.1 Gemmatimonadales bacterium | reverse complement strand
GATGAGCATGCAGCCGTGCATTAGCCTGGCCGCGTGGCTTCCCCTTGCGCACATTCGGCCGCCGAGGCGAACCTATGGGCATGGCTGCCCCCGCGTACTTCACCGCAGAGATGGTCCGTGCCATGCCGGACGACGGCAACAGGTACGAGGTCGTCTACGGCGAGCTTCTGGTGACGCCGGCGCCGCGAGCCTGGCACCAGTTCATTGTGCAGCGGCTGAGTCTCGCGCTCGGCAACTACCTCGCGAGGGAGTCGGTCGGCGCCGTACTCTGCTCCCCCGCCGACATCTCCTGGGGTCCGGACGTGCTCGTCCAGCCGGACGTGTTCGTGGTCAATCCCGCCGAGGCGCGCACGCTCGACTGGGGGCGGATGCGGTCGCTCCTGCTCGTCGCCGAAGTGTTGAGTCCCTCGAGCACCCGCGCCGACCGGTTCCTCAAACGGGTCCGATATCGCGAGGCCGGCGTGCCGCTGTATTGGGTCGTCGATGGCGATGACAGGTCGGTGGAGGTGTGGACGCCGCCGGACGACTTTCCAGCCATCGAACGCTCGCTGTTGACGTGGCATCCGGCCGGTGCCCGCGAGCCCTTCCGCTTGAGCCTCGAGGAGCTGTTCGGGCCGGTCTGACACGTTGGTCCACTCATCGCGCTCCGGTTTTGGTACACACCTTCAGGAAGGGTTCACGGTACTTCTCGAGGCCGGCGATGGAAAACTCGGCGATCGTCCTGGAGGATCCCGCCCCGTCGACATACTCGATGACTGCGCGTTGGTGACCGCTCAGAAGCGCGAGTATCGAAACCTGGGGAATCGTCAGAACCAGCTGCCCACCCGAGGGGGTCGTTCCGGCGAAGCCGGGAATGCGGCGAGGTGAATCCGCGTCCACCGTCAGCCGCGCCTCCGCACTGCCCTGCCGGAGCGACTGGTCGGTCATGATGGTGCTGATTGCGTGGTCTGGGAGGCAATCGAAGCTGAGCATGACTGCCTTCGTTTCCGCCGCGCCTGCTGGACGCTCCTTGCCGACGACTCTGAGCCATGCGGTCTCGCGTACGCTGCCGTCGGTCTCGGACCTGGTCGTGTCGACCTTGAATTGCCAGCCCGTGCCGGTATCGCGATGACCGCAGGCCGCCACCAGCACGACGGCTGAAAGCGCCGCTCGCAGCGTCAGTCCGGGGAAACCGGCGCGCATAGTGGTGAAGTCCAACAATGAGCTGCGTTGCACGTCGAGAGTATACGTCCGGGCACACACCCACGCCATCGGGATGGCTTCGAGTTGAGGTGGGCCCTCTGGGGTCTCGGCGGTTGAGGAGATCCTCGGCCGAAGCCGCGGCCAATTCCTGCGGGCCCGCGCTACGGCCGCCCGTCGAGCACCCGAACGTGCTTGTGTGTCAGGGCCCAGTCGAGCAGCGCCTCGTCACAGGTCAGCAGAGTTCCATGTCGCCGCGCAGTGGCGATGATGATGCGATCGGCGGGATCCTTGTGGTGCTCGAAATCGGGAAGCTGGGTGCTGTCGAGCGCGATGGCGGTGCCGACCGGAATGATCCGTACCCCCGGGGGGCGCAGGCTTGCGGCGATCCAGGCGTCGACCGATGTCGCCAGGGTTACCCGTCGCCGTTTGACCAGCATCGCCAGCTCCCAAACCGAAATGGCGGAAACGGCCAGGGCCGAGACCCTGGCGGCGCTTTCGATGGCGGTGAGCGCCGCATGGCGAAGCTTCGCGGTCGTGCCTTCGACGGCCCAGATCCAGACGTGGGTGTCGACCACCAGCTGCCCACGCCGCGCCGCCCTAGTCGGCATTCGCCTCCCACGCCTCGTCGATCGGACGCAGGACGTCTCCCATGGTGGTGACCGCTCCCCGTGCCCGCCCCACGAACGGCTCCGCCTTGGCGGCACGCGGAGGGTGCACTTCCACCAGCACCTTTCCCCGTTTCAGGACCCGGAGCACCCGGCCCGTCCGGGCGACACGGGGGAGGAGCTTCGTCGCCTTGGCCTTGAACTCGGCCATGCCTACTTCATCCGCGGACTTCGCCATGGCGCCCTCCAGCGTTATGGTCAGATCGAACTGACCATGGTCATGTCAATAAAACCTACGCTTCCAGCCACCCCCGGTCAATCGGCAGAGCCGCCGCAGCCCCGAACCGCCCCAGCCGTGTCGCCCCCTCGAGCGCGATCCGCGCCTGCTTCCGAACGTAGGTAAACCGGTACGTCGGGCTCCCTCGGGAGCGCTACAAACTAGCGCACGCGAAAAGGGCCATGTACCGGCGCATGGCCCTTCGCTTACTCGGTGACCCTCGATATCGAGCCACCGCCCTACGCCGCCGGCTTCACCTCCCCCGGTGCCAGCCCCTCAACAGGCACGTCAGCCACCGTCCCCGCCACCACGTGCCGCGCACTCTCCCACGCCGCCAGCAGCTGCGGCTCGCGGTCGAACCGGTAGCGGTTGAGCCCGTCCAGCATCCCCACGAGGCGTACCACCTCGTCGCTCGCCGCCTTGAGCTCCGCCCGCGCACTCACATGGTCCAGCAACCCGTCGTTCGTCGCGTCAACTGACGCGTCGAACTCGTCCACCGCGGCGGTCAGGTCCTCG
>JBDTTA010000375.1:0-2584 GCA_039930845.1 Gemmatimonadales bacterium | reverse complement strand
GGAGCGTCCGCGACCCCCGGCAACGAGCTGCCCCGGCGCCCCACGCCCGGGTCATCGAGTGCCGCATCCAGCCAACCCGGCTCGTCGTTGGGGAGGTGCAGCAACACTTCGAGCTCGCGCCGTGCATCAGCCGGCACCGCCCCGCTCGCGGTCCCGCACACGTGACGGGCCCGTCGCAGACTCTCATCGAGCCACGCGTCCCGGCTGCCCCATTCGAGAGGGGACATCAGGACTTCAACTGCTCGAACGAGTGCGCTCAGGTCCATGGTAGAAGTTCCTCGGGTCCAGATCCACTACGCTGGCAGCCAGGGGTGAAGTTTCCGCGATTCAGCGTACTCCTCCTTGCTGGGTGAAATCATGGGACGAACGTCCCCTGCGTCGCTTGGCCGCGCCAGACACCTTCACAGGTGATCCCGGACGCAACGCCACGAGGAGCCGACCCGCTCCACCCAGGGGGTACACGATGAAGCCGACATTCACCAGCCGCCTCTCCATAGCCGGCGTGCTGTTCGCGACTCTCGGTCTGCCCGCCGCCGCCCGCGCGCAGTACCAACTGCCGAGCCTTGTCAGCTCGGTCAAGGCCGACAGCCTGCACGAGGCGGCAGTCACGCTCGCGGGCACGACGCACCGCTGGGGCGACGCTGCCCGTCTGCATCGTCGCTCGGCGGAGCTTCGGAGTGCCGACGATCCGCTCGGGTTCCGGTGTCTGACGGAGGCCGCCGAGCTTGCGTACGCGAGCAACGACCGCTCGGGTGCCCGGGCCGACAAGGCCCATGCCGCCAGCCAGGCCCTCGCGCGGGGAGACCTGCGGGCGGCTGCGCTCGCCTACCTCGACGCGGCGTGGATCGCACAGGAGCAGAAGAACCCGCGCCAGGTCTGGGAGTTGGGCCATCGCGCCGAGATGCTGGCCGACTCCCCGCTCCTCGGCCAGTCCGACCGTGCCGCAATCCTGCAGCGGATCAGCCGCGCGCCGGAGGCCATGCTGCTGGCGATGCGGCGACAGCCGTAAACGGGAAGGCGTCGTGAACGTCACACCGAGTGGAGCGGAGGGGGGCGGCGAGTCCGCCCCCGCTGCCACAGGAAGACCGGCACGCCGAGGGCGATGATCATCGCCCCGATCAGGGCGTTGAGTGGATTCGAGATCGCGCTGCTGCCAACGACGTAGGCGGCGGTCAGAACGAATATCCCAGGGAGGACGGGGTACCCCGGAACCCGGTAGCTCGCGGGCGGTGCCGGCTCGGCTCGGGCGTCCCGTGCTCGATACCGGAAGAGTGTCGCCGCGATGAGACCGAAGAAAAGCCAGTCCCCGAAGATCACGTAGTCCAGGAGCTGGGCGTAGGTTCCCGAGAGCGTGAGCAGCGCCGCCCACGCGGACTGAACGATGAGTGCCACATGGGGCGTGTGAAACCGGGGGTGCAGCTTCGCCGCCCCAGGCAGGATGAGACCGTCGGCCGCCATCGACTGGAGGATTCTGGGCGCGGAGAGAATGCACACGTTGACGAAGCCGGCGGTCGACACCACGATGCCAAGCGCGATGAGGGTCGCTCCCGTGGGACCGGCGACCTGCCGAAGCACATCGGACGCCGGTGCAGCGCTCGCCGCGAGTCGCGTGACGCCGAGGGCGCGAAGGTAGGCCACATTCGCAAGCACGTACACCAGGATGACGCCGGCGACGCCGACGATGATTGCCCGCGGCAGGGTACGAGAACCATCTCTCAACTCGCCGCCCACGTTGTTCGCGTGAGCCCAGCCGCCGTAGGCGAAGAGCACCGGAGGCAGCGCCACGCCCAGCGACCGGAGCGACAGCCCGGCGCCGCTCGACGCCACAGTTTCGGCGGCGTCCGACGAAGTCGAGCCTGTGGCGTGCAGCGGCCCGGCGATTCCAGCGATGATGAGGAGCGCGAGCGCGGCGAGTTTCAGGATCGTCAGGACGTTCTGCACGGCCGCACCCGCCTGCACGCCGACGTAGTTCACCGCGGTCAGCAGGATGATCGCGATCAGTGCCGTCGGCGTGACCGCGGCAGCCGGGAGATGCGCGAGGTCGGTCGAGTAGCGGGCGAACGTGACCGCGATGGCCGCGATCCCGCCGGCGTTGATGACGAAGAGAAAGGTCCAGCCGTAGAGGAAGCCCGGAAGCGGGCCGAAAGCCTCGGCGAGATAGACGTACCCTCCACCGGCCTCGGGACGCCGGCCCCCGAGCTCCGCAAAACAGAGCGCGCCGGCGAGCGCGATGACACCGCCGACGAGCCAGGTGATCAGCACGCCGGTCTCGGTGCCGGCACGCTGGGCGACGACGCTCGGATTGAGGAAGATTCCGCCGCCGATGATCCCGCCCATGACGACCATCGCCGCGTCGAACAGACCGAGCCGGCGGATGTATCCCGGGGAGCCAGCGGCTACCGGCTTATCGGCGGTCATCACCAGCAAAGAAACGTGAATTCAGCCCGGATGGGAACGGCGCTCAAGCTCTCGCCGACGCGATTACGCGGCCAGCCGGCGCCACCACCGATTCACTGAATGATGAGTTTCCCCAGCATGACCGGATGGAACTTACAGAAGTACGGCTCTTCGCCTTTACGGCGTG
>JBDTTA010000374.1:0-2610 GCA_039930845.1 Gemmatimonadales bacterium | reverse complement strand
GCACGAGCGCGCCGGCCGGTCCCTGGAGGTCCGAGTCCTTCGCGGGGTCCCACGCAGCGACGTCCGCGCGGACGCGCTCGAGCTCGGCACGCGGGACCGCGAGGAACGGCAGTGCCGCCATCAGCCCGCGCGCGACCCGGGAAAACCCGCCGGTCGGGTCACGTTCCGCCGCGACGAGCGCGCTGTCGGCGGCGGTCCACCGGCCCTGGGCCACCAGATTCTCGGCCAGGAGGAGGTTTCCCCGCACCGCCACGCTCGGCCGCGCGGCCAACGCCCGTGCGAACGGCTCGGCGTCCGCGGGACGATAGAGCCATTGCTGCACCTGCCAGACGGCACTGATCACTTCGCCGGGACCGGCATCGCCGTTCGCCTCGGCGAGCAGCCGCGCCACGGCCGCCTTGTCGCCCGCCGCCACGGCGAACATGACGCTGTCCGCGTAGTCTCTCCCCACCCGTACCACCAGCGACTCTGCCTTCGGTACGTCGCCCTGATAGACCGCGAGGTGCATCATGGCGCAGGTGAGGCAGAGGAACTCCGGGTCGAGCTTGACGATGTTCTCGAATGCCGGACCCGCCTCGGCGATCGGCCGGCCGCGGAAGGGATTGTAGGTGTCGAGCAGGGTAGCGAGCTGCCACTGGGCCTCGAAGTCGTCGGGATAGTCCTGGAGAATCTCCCGGTACTCCCGCTCGGCCTCGTCGGGCTTCCCGGCCGCGAGCGCGGCGAACGACGCCAGCAGGCGGCGGTCGCGCTCGCCGAGACGGTCGCCCAGCGCGACCGCACGGAGGGTATTGCGCCGGATGAGACCCCCGCGGTTGGCCCAGGCCGACGCCACCGCCAGCCGGTAATAGGCCAGCGCGAAGGTACTGTCGAGCTGCACCGCACCCTGAAACCCCACGAAGGCCGAGTCGAAGTTCCCGTGCCTGAGCTGCCGCTCGGCGTCGAGATAGGCCTTGAGCGCCGGCAGTGAGCGGGTGGTGACCGACGCCGTCTGCAGCAACCGGGAGCTGGCGCCGCGCAACTGGCGCACCATGAGATCGCCGGCCAGACGATCCACCAGGTCGAAGAGCTGAGTCGTGTCGCCGCTCGCGCTCGCCTGCGACAGCAGGGCGGGCTGCGCCGGCGCGCCGTCGTAGAGGGAAGCGTCGATCCTGATCTGGTTGCCGATGGCGCTCACGTTGCCGAGCACGAACAGCTGCGCGCCGACGCGCCGGGCCAGGCGGCGTCCCTGCTCGAGGTCGGCCACGCCGCCGTCCTCCGACCGGGCGGCCACGAGCACCGTCGCACCGTTCACGCTGCGAATGCCACCGGCGCCGTCGAGGTTCCGGCTCAGCAGATCCACCAGACCCTGGGCCAGGAACTCGAGGCTCTTGCCGCCGTGCACGGCGAACGGCATCACGGCCAGGTGGTCGCGCACGAGCGGCACCGACGCCGGCCGGTGAACGACCCGCCATGCCGCCAGCGCCGCGGCCACAACGACGGCCGCACTCCCGAGCGCGATCGCGAGCCGGCGGCGGGACTTCGGCACCCCGGTCCGGAGCGCGGCCGAGTGTTCCGGCGCGACCGCCACGGTGGCGCCGCTGGCGGCGGCGAGCAGCGCCTGATCGAGCGCGGCGGCGAGGCCGGCGGCAGTGGCGAACCGGTCGGCCGGCACCGAGGCCAGCGACTTCATCACCGCCTGATCCACCGCCTCCGGCACGGTGGGCCGCACGCGGCGGATGCTCGGCACCGGCTCGGTCAGGCGCTTCATCAACACCGCCTGCATCGTCGGGCCGGTGTACGGCTGCTCCCCCGACAGCATCTCGAAGATCACGGAGCCAAGGGAGTAGACGTCGGTTCGGGCGTCGAGGGCGCGGTCACCGGCCGCCTGCTCCGGACTCATGTAGGCCGGCGTGCCGACGCTCATCCCGGTTTGCGTGAGTTGCTCGCCGGCGCCTTCCTCGCCGACGCCGAGCGCGCGGGCGATGCCGAAGTCGGCGACGAGGGTATTGCCGTCCTTCGTGAGCAGCAGGTTCTCGGGCTTGATGTCGCGATGAATCACGCCGTGATCGTGGGCGTACTGCAGCGCCTGGGCGGCCTGGCGGCCGATGCGGAGCGCGTCGTCGAGCGAGAGCTGGCGCTCGCGGGTGAGGCGGGCACGCAGGGTCTCGCCCTCGACGAAGGGCATGGTGAACCAGAGATAGCCCGCGCTCTCGCCGGAATCGTGCACGGTGAGGACGTGCGGATGCTGCAGCCGGGCGGCCATGCGGATCTCGCGCTGGAACCGCTCGGCGCCGAGGGACTGCGCGAGGTCAGGGTGGAGCACCTTGAATGCGACGGGCCGGTCGTGCTTGAGGTCGGTGGCGAGAAATACGGTGGCCATCCCGCCGCGTCCGAGCTCGCGCAGGAAGGCGTAACGGCCCGTCAACGCATCGCCGAGCTGTGCGCGTACGTCGGCCACGGCGGCCTTTGGTATGGGTATGGGAGGTTGGTAAAGGCGCTAAAGGCACCGGAGAATAGCGCGCGGCGGCAGGTGATGCCAGTCGGGTTGTGCGTGGGAGAGAGGCGCCCTCACCCCGCATGCGTGGCGATCTGCGCCGATCGACCGAGCTGGAACCGGAACCGCTGCTCGAC
>JBDTTA010000373.1:0-2611 GCA_039930845.1 Gemmatimonadales bacterium | reverse complement strand
CTACATTCTGAAAATGGCCACCTCAATCAAGCCTTCAAGGCAAACCCCCGCGCCGGGAGTCGGCGTGCCTACCATCTGGCTCGACGGCAAGCTGTACGATCGCGATGCCGCCACCGTCTCGGTGTACGATCACGGTCTCCTCTACGGCGACGGGGTCTTCGAGGGCATCCGGATCTACGGCGGGAAGATTTTCCGCCTGCGGGACCACCTCGAGCGGCTCTACGATTCCGCCAAGGCCATCTGGCTCACCGTGCCGATGTCGCTCGACGAGATGGCCACCGCCACCGAAGAGACGGTCAAGCGGTCGGGCATCACCGAAGGCTACATCCGGCCCATCGTCACCCGCGGTGTGGGTGACCTCGGCCTCGACCCCCGCAAGTGTGCCAACCCGACGGTCATCATCATCGTGGACACCATCAAGCTCTGGCCCGAAGAGGTGTACGAGGCGGGGCTCACGGTGGTCACCGCCGGCACGCCCATCCCGCAGCGCGAGGCCCTCTCTCCCAGGGTCAAGTCGCTCAACTACCTGGCGCACATCCTCGCCAAGATCGAGGGCGTCCAGGCCGGCGCCGATGAAGTCCTCATGCTCGACAGCGCCGGGAGCGTCGCCGAGGGGTCGGGGCAGAACATCTTCGTGGTCAAGCACGGCGTCGTCAGCACGCCCGCGGTCTATGCCGGCATCCTCAAGGGCGTGACGCGCGACGTGGTCATCGATCTGCTGCGCGAAGCGGGGCACGAGGTGCGGGAGACCATGCTCAACCGGTATGACGTCTACACCGCCGACGAGGCGTTCTTTACCGGCACCGCCGCCGAGGTCGTGGGGATCCGCCAGGTGGACGGCCGGATCATCGGCCAGGGCGGCTCGGGCCCGGTGACCCGCGACATCCGGAACCGGTTCCAGAAGCTCGTCCGAAGCTGAGCACGTACCGCATAACAGGCCGTGTGGCATGCGGCTTGCCCCTCCACACGTCCTCGAATCCCCTTGAATCAGCCTTCCTAAAAGGACAGTCATGGCATCGCCGAATCCGCTGAATGAGCGGCTGCGCTTCGCCGAGTTCGTCCTGGACCGGCTACCGAACGGGCGCTGCCGGGCCCGCGTCGGTTTGACGTGGAAGGAATCGGAACAGTTTTCCGGCGAGAGCGAAGGCCTCGCGTCGCAGGCGGGCGAGCTCCGCTGCGCGGCCCAGGCCTGCGTCAACGCGCTGAGCGAGGCGGTGCAGGGGAGCGTCGGTTTCGAGCTGCTGGGCGTCAAGGCGGTCCGGGCGTTCGATGCGACGGTCATCATCGTGTCGATGGCCACGCAGGGCGACGAAGACGGCCCCGAAGCCGGCCATCGGGTGGTGGGCTCATATCTGACCGAGAACGACTCCGCACGCGGAGCGGCACTCGCGGTACTCAATGCGACCAATCGCATCCTTGGCAATCGTCTTTTCATGCGCTGACGCGGGCGGCCCAGCCTGCCTCAGTTCGCATCTGCCCCGGCGGTTTGCCACCCGGCACGCCTGCCCGGGCCAATCCGCGCATCGCCGCCCGAATACCGACCGAAGGCTGACGCCCTGATGGCGCGGCGCGCGCTCCTCGCCTCGGTGGTGCTCGCCTTCGCGATCGGCTGCGGGGGCGGCCAACCAACCCCGAACGCCGCCCCCGCTCCTCAAAAGAATCCTCCAGCACAGAAGACCCACGAGACCCGCGCGAAGCCGGACCTGGCCGAGCTGCCGCCGGCGCCCGAGCTCGACAGCACCGTCCCGCCCGAGGAGCTTCTCGCCGAACTCGAGATGGCCAGCGACTCCGCGGCCGACCAGGCGGTGCTCGAGGCCCTCGCCGCGGCCGCGCCGGCGGTGGACGACGCCGAAGCGGTGGCCACCGATGTGGACGCGGCCAGGGCGGCAACGTGGGACATCGACGTCACCACCTTCACGAGCCACGATCGCGTCAAGTTCTACCTCGACTTCTTCCGCGGGCCCGGCCGCGAGCGGTTCGGCATCTGGCTCACGCGGCTGCCGCGCTACGAGGCGATGATCCGCGATCGGTTCCAGAAGGAGGGGATGCCGGGCGATCTCGTGTACCTCGCGCTGATCGAGAGCGGCATGTCCAACACCGCCACCAGCCGCGCGCGCGCCGTGGGGATGTGGCAGTTCATGAAGGGGACGGCAAAGCTCTACGGCTTGCGAGTCGATTCGTGGGTGGACGAGCGCCGCGACCCGTACCGCGCCACCGACGCGGCCGCCCGTCACCTTCGCGACCTCACCAAGCGTTTCGGCTCGCTCTACCTGGCCGCGGCGGCGTACAACGCCGGCGCCGGCAAGGTGTCGCGCGGGCTGGGCCGGCTGCCGGACGACGAGACCGACTCGGTCAACACCGACGCCACCTTCTTTCGTCTCTACGACACCAAGCTGCTGCGCCGGGAAACCAAGGACTACGTCCCCAAGCTGATCGCGGCGGCGCTCATCGCGAAGGAGCCGGGGCGCTACGGGTTCGATCCCGTCGTGGCGGCGGAGCCGTCGGCGTACGATTCACTCGTCGTCCCCGGCATGACCGGTCTCGACGTCGTCGCCCGCCTGGCGGACACGACCGTCGCGGCCATCCGCGAGATGAACCCGCAGTATCTCCG
>JBDTTA010000372.1:0-2614 GCA_039930845.1 Gemmatimonadales bacterium | reverse complement strand
CACGCCGTCGGCTACCATGATGAGCGACGCGAGCCGCTCGCTCTCGGCCATGAGGTCGGCGGCGTCGGGGATGCTCGAGAATCGGAGGACGAGCTGCTTCCGGAGGGAGCAGAGGACGAAGTGGTCCTGGTTGTCCTGGCGGACCTTGCCGGGGTGGGTCACGCCGTGGAGGTCGATCTCGTCCTCGCGGGGCTTGCGGTCGGGGAGGACGGCGGTGGTGGTGGCATCGGGGTCGGGCATGGGATCTCCGGATGCGTGGCGTTGAGTGTCTCGCCCAATCTGGCGATGAGTGCACCGTCCGGCCACCCTTCACCCGGCTTACAGCCGCGGGCCTCTCCCTGCAGATTGCGAGACCATGCTCGACACGATCATCCAGATCATCATCCCGGTGCTGTGGCTCGCCGGATAGACCGTTGCCTTGCCGCCGCGGCCGAGCTCGCGCTCGAGGGTGCCGCGCTGCTGCAGTCACAACTCCAGCGCGGGCGATGGCGTCGCACCCTGAGGTCCCGTCGCCGCACGCGCGATCCGGCGCAACCTCCCCGCGAAGATCAGCTGGTGAAATCCCCAGAGACCATACCAGTAGAGCAGTCCGCCCAGGCCGACCGGATCGAACAGCGCCGTCTGGCGGATGAGGCGGCCACCGTTTTCCGGAGTCACTTCGAACTGGAGCCACGCGACGGCCTGGTAGCCGCATCTCCGCCGCGAGCCGGAGCAGATGTCCGGACTCGATCGCCTCGACCCGCCAGAAGTCCAGCGCTTCTCCGACCTTGAGCGACTCCGGATCCTGCCGTCCGCGCCGCAGGCCGGGACCGCCGAACACGAGATCGAGCAACCCTCGCAGTCGCCACAGCCCGTTGCCGTAGTACCAGCCGGCCTTGCCGCCGATCTGGGCGATGGGCCTGAAGGCCTGTTCCGGCGCGCAGTGCACCCACGCCGCCCTCGAATCCATCCGGCGCGAGCCGAAGGTGACCCCTCCCCAGCTCCGCGGCGCCCGTTGCGACGAGAGCGCGTCTGACCAGCGTGTCGCGGCGAAACCGAGGTCCTAGTTGACGAGGGCGCGGGCGAGCGCCTCGCGGACGCCGCGAGGGCGCACGTCGAAGTCGCGCAGCGCGCGATCATCCTCGACGACCGTCGGGTTTCGCACTCCGTCGATTAGCTCGCACCCGACCTGCGAGTACACCGGTGTCACGAGCCCGAGCCCGAGGCCCGAAAGCCGAGGCGAGAGCACCGGAACCGGCACCATCACCCGCTTGAGCCCGCGGAGCCGGGCATACTGGCGCATGAGGTCGCCGTAGGTGACGCGGTCCGGGCCTCCGATCTCGTAGACGACGCTCTCACCGGCCGGTAGATCGAGTGCCGCGACCAGGTACGCCACCACGTCCTCGATGCCGATCGGCTGGGTTGCCGTATCCACCCAGCACGGCGTCACCATAGCCGGGAGCTTCTCGACCAGCGCGCGCACCAGCTCGAAGGAGAGGCTGCCGGAGCCGATCACGATCGACGCCCGAAACTCGATGGTCTGAACGCCGGACTCGCGGATGATGCGGCCGACCTCCTGCCGGCTCGCGAGGTGCCGGGAGAGCTTCTCCCCGTGACCCAGCCCGCGTCGCTGACGCAACCGCGTTCGCTCGTTTCGAAAGGGAGGCACGCGCGGTCGCGGCGCTCTCCCATCCCAACGTCGTCAATGTGTACGCCGTGGGACAGACGGCTGAGCTGGGTCTTCCCTATATGCCTGAGCGTCCAGCCATGCCCGTGCCGGAGCCGCGCCATAGTGAGCGCGCGCCAGCGGGCATCACCTTGCCGGGCTTGAGCAGCGGAACCGGCGAGGGAGGCGGAACGGCGCCGCGCGGCAGACCGGCGGCCCGAGACGGTCGAGCGATCATTGGGTGCACTTTTGGGTGCAGCCAGGACGGGACAGGGGCGACTGAGCCGGACTGGCGAGGAAAGTGATCCGGCGGAGAACGCCGTTCTGCAGGATGGAGCCGGACGCAGCGGGACGGCGAGGGATTGACGCGGAAACGACCGCAGGCCCTTATGAGTCCGCTGCTCTAACCACCTGAGCTAAGGGCCCGTGACGAGAGTAACTTCGCCCCGCGCATGGCATTGAACAAGCGCCGCCGCCGCTCGGCGAAGCCGGTGGACAGCGACTACGACGCGGGCGACGTGGCCAGTCCACGAAGCCCCCGGGCCCCGACGATGGCGATGCCTATCGCGAGGATCGGGATCGTCTGCACCGCCTGGAGCGTCAACCCCGCCGCGAGCGCATTGGCGACCGGAACATGAAACTCGCGCATGACCAGGATGAGCGACCCCTGGAGCACCCCGATGTTGCCGGGAGTGAGCCGCAGGATGCCCGCAAAATTCGCCACGACCAGTGTTGCCAGCGATGTGGCGGGAGTGATCGGAGTGTGCGTGCCCTGCATGGTCCAATGATAGGTGATCCACTGGGCCAGCCAGCTCAGTGTGGTCAGCACCACGGCGGTACTCAGGCCGGCCTGGCCCGGGATGGCGAGCATCCGAACGAACGATTCGTACCGCCGCCCCGCAGCGGCTGTCAGCAAGCGCGCCCAGGGAATGATCCGGTAGCCTAGCGCCAGGGCGGCCACCAGAGCGC
>JBDTTA010000371.1:0-2630 GCA_039930845.1 Gemmatimonadales bacterium | reverse complement strand
GTCACCGGCGCCGACCAGCTCTTCCCGCCGTCTCCGGATCGGGAGAAGCGCATCATCGCCGCCGGCCACTTGCGCGACGGCGCCGGGACCGAGTTGGCCCAGGTGATCGCGACGTTCTCTCCGGGCCCGGCGACCACTCTCGGAGAGGATTCGCCGTGCGGATGCACCTCCCCCGGGGCCGCGGCGCCGCCCGCGACACGAGTCGCGGCCGACCAGGTGACGCCGTGGTCCGCCGACCGCGCGACGTAGAGCGCGAGATCGTTGGTGTCGCCGCCGATCCAGCTCAACAACACTCCGCCGCTGGAGTCCAGGGTGAGGCCGGCGTCGGACGAGGTCGCCTGCGAATCGAGGGCGGGAACCGACACGGCGGCCAGGCCGATGGGCTGCTTGCGGCAGCCCGCCAGCAGGATGATGAGCCCGAGGCACGACACAGAATGCCTCATGGCTCGTACCGGAAACCGGCGTAGACCGACCGGCGGTCGGCCGGCTCGTAGTACCTGCCGGTGGCGTTGTCCACCTGCACCGAGCCGGAATAGAGGTGGTCGGTCAGATTCTGGGCGGCGGCAAACATCGTGAGTCCCGCGTTCGGCCATTCCCATTCGGCTCGAAGCCCGACGGTCGCCCAGCCGAGGTTCCTGTCGGCGTTCGCCGAGTTCACGAAGTACGATGCGGGCACCCACTCCAGGGATGGCGTGAGCGAGAGCCCCGAGGGATGCGTATAGCTCGCCTGCGCAACGACATGGTGGCGTGGCGCGCCAGGAATCTCGTTGCCGGCGAACGAGGAGTCCTCGACGAAGCGATAGCGCGCAAACGTGTACGCCAGGCGCAGCCGAAGCCGGTCGCCCTCGCCGGCGCGGGTGAGGATATTCCCTGCCACGCGATAGCCCACCCCTGCCTCGACGCCGTAGTGACGCGTGCGAGGAGCATTGCGGTACGTCGGAACGGTGAATGGCGCGCCGGCGAACGGCTGGATGTTGAGATTCAGGATTTCGTTTTCCAGCTCGATGTCGTATGCGGCCACATCCCACGCAAGCCCGCCCCGCGCTCCTCGCATGCCGAGCTCGAATTGCCAGCCGCTCTGTCCCTGCAGATCGATGAAGCCCGGCACCGACAGGCTGTTCAGCTCGAGGAGGAGCGGTGGCTCGTAACTGCGGCTGGCGTTGCCGTACACCTGGCCATCGGCGCTCGGCACCGAGTAGAGGAAGCCCACTTTCGGCAGCAGCGGATTGTACTCGCGGTGATCCGACTGATCGCCGTTGGAAAGGAAAAAGTCTGCGCTCCTGCGGATCGAGTGGTCGAGTCTGGCCCCGACGACGGCGGTGAAGCGAGGAGTCACCGATAGAACATTCTCGGCATACACGGCAAGCGAAACCGCCCGATCGTCCTGGTCCTTGGCCAGGGCGCCATGCTTGCCGGCCACGTTCAGATATTGCCGGTTCGCCATGTTGAGCCACGCCGGCTGAACGCCGAGGGTGAACCGATTGCGCCGCCCCGCGATGGGGACCGTCGTTTCGTATCGCGCGTCGAGGCCGTAAGCCCGGCTGATCTGGGCGATGACCTGGAAGATCGGGTGGTCGATGTCCCGGTACTGCACGTAGGGGCTGATCTCGATGCTGCTCCGCTCGTCGAGGCGGCTCCGGAGCTGCACACCGAGATGGTGCAGGTCGTACTGGCGACCCCAGTGCTGCGACGCATTCCCGGGATCGGCGGTCTCGGGGCTGGAATAGAGCTCGCCCCGCGTCAACGAACCGGGCAGGCGCTCCTTTGCGTCGGCGTAGAAGTAGAACGTGCGCAGATCGGTCGAAGGCGAGAGCACCACGCCCACATGCGCGTTGACGCGGTCGCGAGCGTGGTTGGACCAGTCGCGGAAACCATCGAGCGACGTCCGCGAGTAGCTCGCGTAGTAGTCGAAGCCCCCCCGCGTCATTCCCGAGGAAAGCTGGCCCTTGAAGAGTCCGTGGCTGCCGCCCTCGCTCACGATGGCGAGGGGGCGCGCGGTGTATCCGGTCTTCGTCTCCAGATTGATCGCGCCGCCCAGCGTGGAGCCGCCGTAGCGAAGGGCGTTGCCGCCCTTGTAGACCTCGATCGCCTCGGTGGTCAGCAGATCGAGGGACTCGAAATCGGTGAAGCCATCCGCGTTGCGGTACGGCATGCCGTTCACCAGCAGGTTGGTGCCCCGTGCGTGGAAGTTGCTGCGGAGACCCGACCCTCGAATGGAGATCTGGCTCTCATCGGCCGCACCGAAGCGGGGCTGGACGTACACGCCGGGGATCAGCCCGAGCGCGTCCTTCAGATTTGCCTGCCGGCTCCGCTCGATGTCCTCCGATTCCACGAGCGCCACGGCGCCGGGAACCTCGGCGAGCCGGTCGCGCCGCTCGTCGAGATCTCCCCTGGTACCGATCACGCTCAGCTCGGCGAGCTGAGTCGCCCGGGGGCGGAGCACCAACATCACCCAGGTCTCCGTTCCCGCGACGATAGTCACCCGCTCCTCGGTCGGGGCAAACCCGAGCTTCCGGACCAGAATCCTGGACTTGCCGGGGCGCAGACCCGAAAACCTGAACGAACCGTCGGGCCCCGTCTGCATGTTCACGACGACACCTTCGATGGAGACCATCACCCCCGGTACGGCG
>JBDTTA010000370.1:0-2631 GCA_039930845.1 Gemmatimonadales bacterium | reverse complement strand
CGTCCCGGCGTCGAGCCCATCGTGGGCCCAGAATTGGCGCGCCGCCTCAGTCGCGGCCGCGGACACTTGCGTCATTTCCCCAGCCACGAACCGATGTTCGCTGAGCCAGCACGGGACGGGGAGAGGCGCGGGGAAGAGCCCGTAACGTCATCAAGCCTGAATCCTGGTCGGGTGCGAGGTGGATGCATTTTCGCCTCTCCGGCGTGACGCGCATTGTCGATCGCTTCGGACGAGGAGTTGTTGGGATGGCCGCGTCGCCTAACACAGGGAATGGAGCGGCTCTTCCCAGGCAATCAGTAAGATAGCCCACCCCCGCATGGAGCGCCCCCGGACCCTTCAGGCGGGTTCTTCGAGAACTCGCGAGGGGGACGCAGAAGAAATGGCTCGAAGTGCTGACGCTCAGGAAGGATTGGATACTGGTCGTCGATAGCGGCACCGGGAAAGCTCTTGGGCAAGGTCGGGATGGTGACCAGAGTGCATGATGGCGATACCGGAGGCAGGCTGTGTGCACGTTGGTGTGCACGTTTGGACGCAGAACGGGCGCGAAAGCCATGTCTGGCCTTCGCGCCCGCTGCGTATTCTCCGAGGGAATTGCGGCCAGAGCACGAAATATACCCTCCCTGGATGGGCTCCCAAAGCAGGCGCGCTACCGGACTGCGCCACACCCCGTCCACCTTCGACACCAAGTTAGGCGAGCCAGGGCTGCCCTGAAAGCGGAACCGTGGGGCTGGTCAGTATTTCACCTGGAGCTGGGTGATGAGGATGCCGGTGCGCTTGCCCGGCGTGCCGATCTTCCGGCTCACGTAGTCGGCCAGCAGCCGGACCTTCCCTCCCCCGAATTCGACGTTGACACCGCCCGTCGTCGCGCGGTTTCTTACGTCGTCTGAGATGGCGGAGCGCCGGAAGTCCTCCTGCTTGGCCACGAGCTGGACCCAGGGCAGCACGCGATAGCTGGCCTGCGCGTACCATCCCCGATCGTCGGCCCCCGTTGCACCCTTCCGGTGCTGGCCGATGTACTCCCCCTCCAGCGACGCACCCATGTACTCGAGCGCGAGGTCCACACCGTACCGCGTGCTGTCGCCGGCGTAGCTGGCGACATTTCCGCCCAGCGTCAGGTAGGCCAGCGGCCTCACGGTGGCGCGCCCAACCCAGAGGAGGGATGAGTCGGCGTTGGCGGTGACGTTGATGTTCTCCCCGTTGAAGACGCCGAGGGCGAACGTGGCGACGGTGGACACCGCGTAATCGGCCATGAGGCCGATGTCGCGCTTGGGCGCGATGGAATCGACGACCGTGGCCCGGTCCGCCGTTTCGATGTCGGCCAGCGACGTGAGATACTCCCGGGTGAACGGGGTCTTGAACTGGCCAACCTGCAGCCCGAAGGCGCTCGGCTTCCATCGGATGTACGCGTCGGTGAGCGAGACGCTCGCCTTGCCGTTGCCGACGGAGCCGGTGCGAAACTCTCCCTGGATTCGCCACGTGAGGTTTTTGGCGCCGCCGCCGGACGCGGTGAGCCGCGCCCGGTTGATGGAGCCGGTCAGTCCTACCCCATCCCGGTAGGTTTCCCGACCCTGCAGATAGCCTCCGAGACGGACGGCGGGGGTGGCTGGCGCCGCCGCCTCGGGCGGTTTGGCCGGCGCAGGATCCTGGCCCCACATCGGGGAGTTGAAAAGGGTCGAGAGAAATGCGGCGCCGGCGAGACTGCGAGGGGAGTGCATGCGTGTTCCGTCGGAGGATTCGGTGGGTGATATTGGGTCGTTGTAGGCAACTTTAGTTGCTATTGCAGATACGTCAAGTATCATAGAGATATATAACATCGCCACGAGTATTCTTCAGCGGAGCTCACCGATGACCCGCAATCGACCCCGCCACTGGCAGTACTCTGGTGCCCGCGTCATCGGCATGACGGCGCTCCTCGCGGTCGGCGGCGCGATGCCTGCCGCCTCGCAGCGCGCGCCGGCTACACTCACCGTGTTCGCCGCCGCCTCGCTGACCGACGCGTTCGGAGAATTGGGCCGCCGGCTGGAGCAGCAGTCCCCGGGGCTCACCGTGCACTTCAATTTCGCCGGCTCCCAGCAGCTCGTCCTCCAGCTCGAGCAGGGGGCCGTCGCCGATGTGTACGCCTCCGCCGACCAGCGGTGGATGTACTACGCGCGGGAACACGATCTGATCGAGGGCGACCCCCAGGTCTTCGCGCGGAATCGTCTCGTCGTCATCGTACCGAAGACGAACCCGGCACGCATCGGCGGCCTGCCGGACTTGACGAGGCGAGGGACCAAGATCGTACTGGCGGCGGCCGCCGTGCCTGTGGGCAAGTACAGCCGCGAGGCGCTCAGCAACCTCGCCGGTGCTCCCGGCTTTCCGGCGGACTACGACACGCGCGTGCTCCGGAACGTGGTGTCGCAGGAGGACAACGTGAAAGCGGTCGTCTCGAAGGTGCAGCTCGGGGAAGCCGACGCGGGGATCGTCTACCGCTCGGACGTGACGCCCGCGGTCAGACGATACGTGCGCACGCTCGACATTCACGATGAATACAACGTGCTCGCCAGCTATCCGATCGCGGTGGTGAAGGGGGGCAAGAGCCGGGAGGCGGGACAGGCATTCATCTCGCTCGTGCAGAGCGATGAAGGCCAG
>JBDTTA010000369.1:0-2678 GCA_039930845.1 Gemmatimonadales bacterium | reverse complement strand
GGCCATGCTTCGAGCGGGCCGAGGTCCACCCCGAGACGGATGACGGGGAAATGCGCGTAGAGGCTGGGACCGACGTAGACCGACTGATCCAGGATCTTCATGCAGACTCCGTCTATACGCGCTGAGCTATTTCCGGCGCCGCGTGGGCGAGCCGCGTGTGGAGATTGAACGTCGATCCATTATCGAGGATGTGCAAGCGCAGGCCGATCAGGCAGACCGGGTCGTTCTTCCTGACCCTGGCCATGGAGGAAAACTCGATCTCCGACGGATCCACGATCGTGAGCGCGCCGCCGCCCACCACCTCGAGCGTCTCATCGGGCCCGATGAAGGCCGCGGTGTTCTCGTCGAGACCGATGCCGATGGCAAAGGGATTGTAGGCGAGGGCGGTAAGCAGCCGGCCAAGGCGGTCGCGCTGGCGGAAATGCTGGTCGATGATGATCCGGTTGGTGAGGCCGAGGCCGGGGGCAAGCGTCACCGCCTTGGCGCGCGGCGAGCCGCCTTCCCTGCCGAACGCGATCATGTGCTCGCACAGAAACGCCGCCCCCGCCGACGTGCCCGCCACGTGGGCCCCAGCGGCATTGCGCAGCCGGATCGCCTTGGCCACGGAGGTGCCGCCGATCATCGTGCTGAGCCTGAGCTGGTTGCCGCCGGTGAGGAAGATCCCCTGCACCTCACCGAGCGCGTCGAGGTATTCCTGCCGCTCTCCGTCGGAGCGGGTCGCGATGGGGATCGCGCTGGCTTCGCGCGCGCCAAGCTCCAGGAAGAGCTTTTCGTACCGGGCGCCGGTATCGCTCATCTCCGATGCCGTCGGGATGATCGCGATGCGCCCTCCCGCCTCCCCGCACAGGGTCACGAACCTTCGCAGGATGGCGACGCTCCCGATCTTCTCCTCGGCGCCTCCGACCGGGATGATGTAGCCACGTCCGTCGGCCGAGTGCGGCGGGCTCATCGCGTCCCGGCCGCTTCGAAGGTGCCCCGGGTCTCGGCCTTTCCGTCGCGTACGTGCCACTTCCCGCGTGCCATCACGTCGGCCACGCCGCCCCGCTCGTCGAGCACCACGAGATCGGCGTCGGACCCCGTGATAAGCCTCCCCTTCTGTCCCAGCCGGAGAAACCGCGCGGGGTTGGAAGTGAACGCCGGCAGCACGCGCTCGAGCGCCTGGCCGTCGTCGAGCAGGCCGCGCAGTGTCGTCGCCATCGCCGACGGCCGGCCCACGTCGAGCGAGGCCACGCGGCCCTCGCCGTCGAACACCGGGAGGCAGCCGCCGCCGTCGGAGCTGACGGTGACACGCCTCGGCGCGAGCCCCGCATCGAGATAACGGACCAGCGCCTCGCCCGCCGTCCACGCATCCTCGCCTCTGCCGACGGGGAACGCGGTGATGTCCACGGTGCAGCCTCGCTCGCTCAGCGTAAGCGCCTCGTCGAACAGGGCCTTTCGCCGGTTCACGTGCGTGGGGTTGAAGACGCCGGCGGGTATCTCGCTCCGATCGAGCGCCTCGCGCACCGGCGCAAGCCCGCGCGGGCCGTCGCCCATGTGGATGTGGACGAAACCGGCCTTGCCGCTCATCAGCCCGCCCACGTGCGTGTCGGCCGCGATGCGGAGCAGCTCGTCGAGCGTCGGCTGGCTCGAACGGTGATCGCTCACCGCCACTTCTCCGACACCGAGGATGAGATCGATGAGCACGAGGTCGCTGCGAACGCTGCCGGTGGCGGTGACGGGAGGAACGTGATAGCCGCCGGTGAGGCAGTACGCGCTGAGGCCTTCCGCGATCAGTCCCCTGGCGACGGTGACGAGCTCCGCCGTGGTCCGGATGATGTCATCGGTGCCCAGCACGCCGACGGCGGTCGTGACGCCGCCAAGGGTGAGCCCGCTGAGGGAAACGGGAGGCACTCGCGTGTGCGGCCCGGCCTCCCCCCCGCCGCCGGTCAGGTGCACGTGGCCGTCGATGAACCCCGGAATCACGCGACGGCCGGCCAGATCGATTTCCGAGATGCCGAGCGATTTGTCGAGCGCCGGCACGTTCCTGCCCGCCCACACCAGCCTCTCCCCCGCGATCACGAGGTGGCGGCGGCCCTGCGGCTCGGGATCGTAGAGCTCGGCGTTGAGGAGCAGCTCGATCATCGGGGGAGGCGGCAGGCTCAGCTCAGCTTGAAGCCGCCCACGGCGGCGGTCAGCCGCTCGGCGGCTTCGGCGAGGTGGCCGGCGGAGGAGGAAATTTCCTCGGTGGACGCGTTGAGCTCCTCGGCGGCCGCGGCGATTTCCTCGGCGGCCGCCGCGTAGTCTTCCGTGCCGGCGGACACCTCGCGCATGCGGCCGGCGATTCCCTCGATGAGGCCGCGCACTTCGCTCGCCGAGCCGGAGATACGGCGGGTCCACTCGTCGTTGGCCTCCGCGTCCGCGGCCACGTTGAGCAGCCCCTCGGCCGCGGCGTGGGCGACGTCTTGCGCCGCCATGCCGCTCTGGCCCAGCCGGATGAGCCGATCACGCGCGGTCTGCACCCGGACCACGATGGTCTGAACCGTCTCGCTCGTCGAGGTGGCCGCGCGGGCGGCCTGGGCGGCGAGCTTGCGCACCTCTTCCGCCACCACGCTGAAGCCCTTGCCCTCCTCGCCCGCGCGGGCCGCCTCGATGGAGGCGTTGAGCGCCAGCATGTGCGTCTGTTTGGCGATCGCCTTCGT
>JBDTTA010000368.1:0-2696 GCA_039930845.1 Gemmatimonadales bacterium | reverse complement strand
ACCACACGCATCTCCGCTGAGCTCACCGACACGGGCGATCGCCTCGACGCCCAGCGACCGTATCGACTCCCGCCTCGGCGAGTGCATGCGCCGTGAGCGCACCGGTGATGCCCGCACCGATCACCACCGCCTCGCACCGGAGATCGGCGCCAAGTGGAGGATAGACGCGCAGCAGGCCACTGCGGACGGTCCAGAAGGGAAGATCGGATCTGAGATCCATGGGCCAACCTAACGCATGCGGGACATGGCGTTAAGTGAGACCGGCACGGCGCTGACCGTGATGCAGGTCATGGACTCATCGCAATCGAACGCGCATCTTGGCAGGCCTTCAACCAGGCTCTCGATGCCGTCCTTCCTGCGAAATCTTCGGCGCACGGGATTCGCCGTTGCCGGCGCTGCGTCCCTGTGTGCAGTCGCGGCGCTCGGATGCGGACGTGAGCGTGAGAAGGTGGCTCCCCCGGTCCCGCGGGCGACCGGCCGTTGGGTCGATACCTTGCCGCCGGTGCCATTGTCCTACATCGATGTACCGGTGCGGTATGATCTCGCGCGGGCGCTCCGGTGGCTCGAGGCCGAGATCCCGACTGAATTCGGCGACATCGATGAACGCCGCCCGGTGCGCGACAGGGAGCGGTTGAAATACGCCTACGCCGCGAAGCGCTCTCCCTTTCGTCTCAGCGTGACCGGGCGGCGTGCCGTGCTCCAGGCCGACGTGACCTACGAGGCAAAGGCCTGGTACGATCTGCCGGTGCTTCCGCCCATCAGCGCGTCGTGCGGCACGGATGGCGATCGTCCCCGCGCGCGGCTCACCATCCGGAGCGATGTCGAGCTCACCGACGCCTGGGCGCTGCGTCCGCACACGGTGGCCAGCGCCGAGCCGATCACACGCACCGAGCGCGACAAGTGCAAGGTGTCGGTGCTCTCGGTTGACGTGACCAGGAAGATCATGGACGCGGCGCAGGAAGCCTTGCAGGAGAAGGTCGGCGAGTTGGACGCCCGAATCGCGGCCTTCGACCTTCCGAGCGAATCGCGCCGGCTGTGGAAGATTCTCCAGTCGCCGCAGAAGCTCACCGACAGCCTGTGGCTGGTGATCGATCCTTCGGCGGTGCGAATCGGGTTGCTCTCGATGCACGGCGACACGCTGGTCACGTCGCTCGGCCTGTCGGCGCACCCCAGGGTCGTGGGCGGACCGCGCCCTCCTGCCGCCACCCGCCGGCTGCCGCAGCCCCAGGACTCCACATCTCGCCCGCCGGTGCTCCACCTGCTCACCGAGGGACGGCTTCCCTATGACGTCGCGAGCACGATCCTGAGCCGCGAGCTGCGCGGCGACACCATCCATGTCGCGAATCAGACGTTCATCGTGGACAGTCTGCACGTCCTCGGGGTGGGAGACGGCCGCGCGGCGGTGGGGCTGGCGGTGAGCGGTGCGGTGAACGGCGTACTCTATGTGGTTGGCCACCCCGCGTACGATACCGCGACCGCCGAGCTCTACATGCCCGACCTCACGTACGACGTGGCGACCCGAAATCTCTTGACGGGCGCCCTGAGCTGGCTGGCGAACGGCACAGTGGAGGAATATCTCCGCACCAAAGTGCGGATCAAGTTGGGAGAAGTCATCGCGGACGGACGCAGACTGCTGCAGGAGAGCCTCAACCGCGATCTCGCGGACGGCGTGCACCTCCGGGCCACCGTCACTTCAGGCCGAGGTCTCACGGTCCGCGCCGCTCCGGATGCGCTCCTCCTTCGCGTGATCGCCTCGGGCCAGGGCAGGCTGGTGCTCGACCTCCGCCCTCAGCAACTCGTCGGTGACGTCAGCCTCCGCGGCGAGTCCTCGCGATAGCGCCTACTTCAGATCGTGCGGCAGCCGGGGAGAGCTCAACAACTCGCCGAAGGCGAGCCACCGGGCATCCTCGGAATCGCCCTGCCTGGCCACCCAGTCCGCCACGAGATCGCGTCCCAGGTTGTAGTTGATGACGTAGCTCCGGTACGTGGTGATGAAGCGCAGCGTCTTGGCCGCGGCGTCCGGCGTGATGAGCCAGTATCGCTGCATCGCGGTCCTCGCACCCGCGGAATCGATCTGCCCGTCGAGAAAGCGCCGCGCGACCTCGTTGCGGGCGTAGTTGAGGCGTTCGACGACGTCGCGAACCGCGGCATTGCGTCCGGCGAGAGCGGTGTCGAGTCCCGCCAGCGGAAAGAGCACATCGCGCTCGAACGCCGTCCGCTCGGCCGACGGGAAGGCCATCTCGATGCCATAGTTGGCGCTCCCTTCCGCGATGAGCGACTGCGCGCTGAACAGCGGGTACACCGAGAACTCGAGCCAGCCCCGTCCCTTGACCAGCGACTCCTCCAGCCGGGCATTGTAGACGTGATGGCCGGGATATCCCTCGTGGCAGGCGAGGTCGACCGCGCGATCGACCGGTATCGGGAAGTCGAGATTCACCTGGATGAGGCTCCGGTATCCGCCCTTGTACCAATTGTAGGCGTTCCACGATGTGCCCTTTACGTACTCGAGGTCGAAGCGCTCTCCCGGCGGAAGCGACAGATGCGCAAGCGTGCGCACCCGGCAGGCCGCGATGGCGGTGCGGAAGACAGTGTCCACCCGTCCGGCGGGGATCAGCAGGCGATCGCGAAATGCCTGGTACCGGCGCGCGAGCGGCCCCCGGCCGGAAACCAGCGAGTCGAGACGCGAGAGCAGCGAG
>JBDTTA010000367.1:0-2709 GCA_039930845.1 Gemmatimonadales bacterium | reverse complement strand
AGCACGAAGTCGGCGGCCTTGCCCGCCTCGAGGGAACCGGTACGCGAGTCGAGGCCCACTGCCTTCGCGCCGTAGAGGGTGGCGCCCTTGAGCGCTTCCATCGGTGTCATCTGTTGTAACGTGCACGCGAGCGTCATCGCCACAGGCAGATGATAGCTCGGCGCCGAGCCGGGGTTGAAATCGGTGGCCACCGCCACCGCCACGCCGGCATCGATGAACTTTCTGGCGGGCATCGGCGGCTGGCCGAGGTAGAGCGAGGCAAAGGGCAGACTCACCGCCACCACGCCGGCCCGTGCCATCGCCGCGATGCCGGCATCGGACGCACACTCCAGATGATCGGCGGAAGCGGCACCCACCTCCGCCGCCAGCTCGGCGCCGCCGCCTGACGTCAACTGATCGGCGTGCAGCTTCGGCCGGAGGCCCGCGGCCTTGCCGGCCTCGAGGATCCGCCGCGCCTCGTCGATCGTGAAGGCGGACGATTCGACGAACACGTCGCAGAAGCGGGCCAGCCCCTCGGTCCCGACTTGAGGGATCAGCTCGTCGATCAGGAGGGCGATGTAGCGCTCGCGGCGCTCGCGGAATTCCGGCGGGACGGTGTGCGCGCCGAGAAAGGTGGGCACCAGGCGGACCGGCTGGGTGCCTGCCAGCGTCTGGTAGACGCGAAGCAGCTTGAGCTCATTCTCGCGGTCGAGCCCGTAACCGCTCTTGCACTCGACCGTGGTGACACCGAGTGAGAGCATCTCGCCCAGAAAGCCCGCGGCGCGCCCGGCCAGCGCCTCTTCGCTCGCCTCTCGCGTGAGCCGGACCGTCCGCGCGATGCCCCCTCCCTGGCGGGCGATGTCGAGATAGGTCATGCCCCTGATGCGTTGTTCGAATTCCTCGGCGCGCCACCCGGCAAAGGCGAGGTGGGTGTGGCAGTCGACCAGGCCCGGTATGACCGTCCCGCCCGCCGCGTCCATCGGCTCGGCGCCGCGATATGCCGCCGGCAGCTCCGCCCGCTTCCCGACCCACCGGATCGTCTCGCCCTCCCACACCAGCGCCGCATCGGCGATCGCGTGGACGTCGCCCTGCCCTCCCTCGGCGCGGCAGGTGGCGAGCTGCGAGATGTTGGTGAGGAGTCGCATGGACATGGGGGGCTCTAGTTCCCCTTCCCCCTTCACCGTTTCCCGTTCCCCTTTCCCTGCACCATCGGCAGATCGACCCCGCGCTCGCGCGCCGTGTCGATTGCCAGGTCGTATCCGGCATCCGCATGCCGCATCACGCCGGTGCCGGGATCGGCCGTGAGCACCCGCTCGAGTCGCCGGTCCGCGCTGGCCGTCCCGTCCGCGACGGCCACCATACCGGCGTGAATCGAATAGCCGATCCCCACGCCGCCGCCGTGATGCAGCGACACCCAGCTCGCCCCGCAGGCGGTGTTGAGCAACGCGTTGAGCAGCGGCCAGTCGGCGATCGCGTCGGACCCGTCCTTCATCCCCTCGGTCTCGCGGTTGGGCGACGCCACCGAGCCGGTGTCGAGATGGTCGCGACCGATCACGATCGGTGCACGCACCCGGCCGTGCTTGACCAGCCAGTTGAACCGCAGCCCCATTTCCGCCCGCTCGCCATACTCCAGCCAGCAGATGCGTGCCGGCAGTCCCTGGAACTGCACCCGCTCCTGCGCCTGTTTGATCCAGCGCGCCAGCGCGGCGTTCCGTGGAAAGGTCTCCAGCACCGCTCGATCGGTCTCCGCGATGTCGGCGGGGTCGCCGGAGAGGGCAGCCCACCGGAATGGGCCGGCGCCCTTGCAGAAGAGCGGCCGGATGAATGCCGGGACGAAGCCGGGGATCTCGAACGCCTCGGGCATGCCGCGGTGGTCGGCCACCTGCCCGCGAAGATTGTTTCCGTAGTCGAAGGTGATCGCGCCTTTCCGCTGCAGGTCGAGCATCGCGCGCACGTGCACCACCATCGAGTCGAGCACCCTCGCCTCGTACGCGGTGGGGTCGCTCGCACGCAGCTCCGACGCCTCGCCGAGGGTCATGCCGACCGGGATATAGCCGACGCGGAGGTCATGGGCCGAGGTCTGATCGGTGAGCATGTCGGGCACCACCCCGCGCCGCACCAGCTCGGACAACACCTCAGCGATATTGCCGACCAGCCCGACGGAGAGCGCCTCCCGGCGAACCCGAGCGTCCTCGACCATGGCGAGCGCGGTGTCGAGGTCGTGCGCGATGCGGTCGCAGTACCGCGTCTCCACCCGCCGGAGGATCCGCGACTCGTCCACGTCCACCCCGAGAAAGGCCGCGCCATTCATCGTGGCCGCGAGGGGCTGCGCGCCACCCATCCCGCCGAGTCCGCCGGTCACCACGAGTCGCCCCTCGAGCGTGCCGCCAAAGTGCTGGCGCGCACATTCGGCGAAAGTCTCGTAGGTTCCCTGCAGGATGCCTTGGGTCCCGATGTAGATCCACGACCCGGCCGTCATCTGCCCGTACATGGTGAGGCCGAGCGCGTCGAGGCGGCGAAACTCGTCCCAGGTGGCCCAGCGCGGCACCAGATGCGCGTTGGCGATGAGGACCCGGGGCGCCTCCTCGTGCGTACGGAACACGCCCACCGGTTTGCCGCTCTGTACCAGGAGGGTTTCGTCGTTTTCGAGGCGGCGGAGGGTGGCCACGATCCGTTCGTAGCAGGCCCAGTTCCGCGCCGCCTTGCCGCCGCCTCCGTAGACGATCAGCT
>JBDTTA010000366.1:0-2727 GCA_039930845.1 Gemmatimonadales bacterium | reverse complement strand
GTCAGGCCCGGGTTCACCGCGCTGCTCGAGACGAAGAAGCTCGCGTCGACGACGTACAGGTTGTCGACCTCGTGCGCCCGGCAGTGGACGTCCAGCGCCGAGGTCTCGGGGTCGGTGCCGAACCGGATGGTGCCATTCTGGTGCGCGACGCCGGCGATCGGGATCTTCTTGCCGAGATACGCCGAGCACGGGATCAGCCGGTTGTAACAGCCAATGCCACCCAGCATCTGCTTGAGCTTAGCGACGAGCCGCTCGTGCCCCTCGGTGTTGTTCGCGCGGTAGGTCAGGCGGATCGTGCCGTCGCGTTCCAGCGTGACGCGATTCTCGGGGTCCGGTAGGTCCTCCGACGTGAGCCAGAAGTCGAGCGCGTGCTTCGCCATCTGGTCGAGCACAATGTCCGGCGTGAGCCGGGGCGCGTCGTCCCGGAACATCGCGCCGTGGGACTTCCCCAGCATCTGGATATGGCCCAGCGGGTACTCCCAGTCCTCGCTGCCGAAGTAGAAGTCGTTGAGTCCCAGCGTCTTCTGGAAGCGGGTGGGGTTGGGACGCGTCGAGAGGGCAACGAGCGCCGAGTTGTAGTGCGCCATGTAGTGGCGGCCCACGACGTCCGAGCGATTCGCCAGCCCGCGGGGATGGGCATCGCAGGCCGAGCGGAGCAGCAGCGCTGCGGAGTTGACCGCGCCGCATGAGACGACGACGATGTCGCCGCGGTACACTTCGGGCCTGGCCTCGTGGACGGCGTGGACCGCGGTGACCTCACGGCCGGACCGGCTGGTCTCCAGCCGCTCGACCCGGCGACCGGTCCGGAGCTCCACGTTGTCGTGCTCCAGGGCGGGCATCACGCACACCACGTGCGCGTCCGCCTTGGCGTCGACCAGACAGGGGAACCCGTCGCACGTGTCGCACTTGATGCACCGGCTGCGGGGCGGGTCGTCCTCGTCGAGGATCAGCCCCAGGGGAAGCGGAAACGGACGGCGGCCCAGGGCTTCGAGGTCGTTGTACAGCTCCTGGATCCGGGGCTCATGGCGCACCGCCGGCCAGGGATACGGTGTATCCGACGGGGGCTCGGTGGGGTCGGCTCCCCGCTGGCCGTGCACGTGGTAGAGCCGCTCCGCCTCGTCGTAGTAGGGAGCCAGATCGGCGTAGGAGATCGGCCAGGCGGGCGAGATCCCGCCGTGGTGCCGCACCTCGCCGAAGTCCGCCTCCCGCATCCGGAAGAGCGCCGCGCCGTAGACCTTCGTATTGCCCCCGACGTAGTAGTGGGTGCCGGGATGAAACGCCTTGCCGTCGCCGTCGAGCCAGGACTCGTGGGCTTTGTAGCGGCTTTCGGCGAACACTTCGCCCGGGTCCCAGTTCGCCTTCTCGCGGGGAAGGAAGTCCCCCCGCTCGAGCAGCAGGATGCGCTTGCCGGTGGAGGCCAGGCGATGGGCCAGCGTGCCCCCGCCCGCCCCCGTTCCGATGACAATGACGTCGTAACGTTCGGACATGAGTACGCTTTTCGCTCGAGTCAGGATGCGGCAAGAACGGCCTGCCGGCGGCTCGCCAGGACGAGCGCCATGCCGCCGAGCGCCATCGCCAGCACCGAGGACGAGCCGTACAGGACCGACAGCGGGATGCGGGCCGCATCCCGCAGCGGACCGAGGCCGAACGAGCCGATCCCGAACCCCAGCATGTAGGCGGCGACCATCGCGCCCGAGACGATCTCAGCGCGGTCCCGGTGGCACGCCGTGGCAAAGCCGATCGTCAGCGGCAGGAACGCCGAGCACGCGAGGCCGGCGAGGGCGAACGCGCCGATCCCGGCGGCTGCCCCATCCACCAGAGCGATCCAGAGGAACGCGACGACCATGAGGCCGGGAAGCAGGGGGTAGATCCGCGCCGGGGAGAGCCGCCCGCCGACCGCCGCGACCGCCAGTCGCCCGACGGTAACCATGGCCCAGAACGCGGTGAGGGCGTACCCCGCGTCCCGCGCCGAGACGCCCGCGTCCTCCCGCAGGTAGATCACGGCCCAGTTCGCGTAGATCGTTTCGATCATCCCGTAAACGATTCCGGCGGCCGCGAAGAGACCCAGAAGCCGGGCTGCGGCGAGAAGACCCGCGTGCTGCCGGCCGCCTTCGGACTTCGCTCCCGCGGAAGGGTTGAGCGAGAGGCGCGTCCCCAGGGCCACGAGGACAGCGAGCACCGCGGCCACGGCCACCGGGAGGGCCCACCACGCCCCCAGTCCGGTCACGAGGGCGACCAGAAGCGGCGCCAGGGCAGTCCCGGTTCCGAGCAGCGCGTGGAGCGCCGTGACCGCCCGCTCGGACCGCTCGGGGAAATATCCGGCGGCGAGCGCGTTCAGCGCCGTCAGCGCCGCGCCGAATCCGAGCCCCAGGGCGCTCGTGGCGAACAGCAGCGATCCGTACGCCAGCCTCGGGGTACCGACCGCGAGCTGGCTCGCCGCCAGCATTCCCATCGCCAGCAGGTCGAACCCGAGGCCCGCCAGCAGCACGCGCTTCAGTCCTTGCCGGCGGGCCAGCGGTCCGCCCACCGTGGAGGCGACGATCGCCGCCGCGACCAGGGGCAGGAAGAGGCTGCCGTACTGGCTGCTCGACAGGCCGTGGAACGAGGGGCTCGTGAACACGCCGCTGGCAGCCGGGAACACGACCAGCGCCAGGCCCTGGACCAGCCCCGCCCCATAGACGAGGGCGATCTCGGTTCGCCGGATCATCGCCGCATCCCTCATCCGCC
>JBDTTA010000365.1:0-2728 GCA_039930845.1 Gemmatimonadales bacterium | reverse complement strand
GTAGGTCCGGCCGCGCACTCTGGAGATCGATCGTGCCGGTCACGCCGTAGTTGATCACGTCGTCGCCCGCCGACGACTGGGCGGCATTGATGGCTCCGCGCAGGGTGCAATCCGACGGAAACGCCGCGCACGAGGGATTTCCGTCCCCCAGCGAGTTGACCGTCGTCGTCGTTGTGGCGGTTGCAGGAACTGCAAACACCAACAGCGCTGCGATCGAGGTGCTCAGGCCGGCAAGGAGGCGGCTGGGCACTATCGGCGATGACGGGCTCATCGGGGGGTTGTTCGCCTGGTGGCCACGAGCATGCTCGTGGCCAGAAAGGCAAATCCTCTTCTGCCGATGCTGCTCATCCCTGTCGCCCCCCGTTCGCGTTCTCGGACCCTCCGACTTCTAGACCGACCTTACTACCCGGTTTTCGGTCCGGGCGCGCGATAGGCCAGCCTTCGGCGGCGACGTTGGGGCATTGCGGGACTTCCTTATGACAGATCCGCCATCCAGCGACTGGTGCTTGTGACCATCGCGTGTTGTTGGAATCCGTGGCAGGCGGCGTGCGTCAGTCGCATTGGGCACCAGCGCCATTCTGGTGCCCAAATCGGGGGTAATCGCCGGTAATCCACGGCTATCCGCGCCGGAGCGCCAGCCGAGCCATTGGCCCACACATCGTTTGCCAGAGCCAGATCCCTCGGCTCCGCGGCCCCGACGCCTCCCCGCATCGCACCCAGGAGGTCGGCGGTTCGAATCCGCCTAGCTCCATCAGGATTCCGACGGAGGGACCAGTCGACCGCCGCGGGCCATCGCAGTGCCGGATCAGGAATGATCGATGTCCGATGGCCGCTCTCCAGCGGCAGAAGTATCGCGGGTGGCGGCGGTCGAGCCAACCGACGTCAGCTGGAAGCTTGCGCGGAAGCGCCTCGAGGAGGCGAGCGCTCCGGTGGAGCGCTCGGGCTTTGACGGCCAGGCGCTGCCCTTCGCCGACAACAGCTTCGATCGCGCCCTGTCGAGTTGGACGATGTGCACCATCCCCGACATCGATGCCGCACTGGGGGAGATTCGGCGGGTGCTCAAACCAGGAGGGACCTTGCATTTCGTCGAGCACGGCCTGGCCCCTGAGAAATCAGTGCGCCGCTGGCAGCGGAGGCTCGAACCGATGCAGAAGCGGATCTTCGGTGGCTGCCACCTCACCCGGGCTATCCCAGACCTGCTGACGAGCGCAGGGTTTGAGATCATAGAACTCGATACTTTCTACGAGGACGGTGCACCAAAGTTCCTCGCGGCCGATTCCCTCCGCACCGCCGTCTCCGTCTGAGTACCCCCGAGCGTGGCGTGGCCGAGCGGGATCCCGGGTAGCGAAGTTCATCAACGGCGCCGCCCGATCGCAGGCGATACGATCGCTCCCGACGGTACTGCTACAGGAGGAGGCAACGTGTACGTAGTTGTTCGGACCTATTCCGGCCAAGGTGCGTCGGAACTATTCGATGCCATGGAGCAGCGCGAGGAAAACGTGAGGGAACTGATCAGCGGGGTATCAGGTTTTGTCAGCTACGCCGCCTTTCGCGGCGATGATGGCACCGTGACCGTGACCGCATGCCAAGAAAAGGCCGGTACCGACGAGTCTTCGGATCGTGCCGCCGCGTGGATCAAGGAGAACGTGAGCGCATCGGTCGATCCGCCCGAAGTGACCGAGGGAAGTACGTTCATCCAGTTCTGAGCGCTGTCGATCCAGGTCGCTCGCCGTCGGCCGTAACCACCCGTCCGACCTCAGTCGGATTGAGCGATCGCGCGTCGTCCAGAATCATGCACTTTCTTCTGGTCGGCCCTGCGCTGATCAGAACGCGAAGGGCATGGCCGGCATGCAAAGCGGAACTTTCCCGGCGAGCCAGAATTTGGGACTCACGACCCGTAGCGCCTCCCCGCATCGCATCCAGGAGGTCGGCGGTTCGAATCCGCCTAGCTCCATCTCCTTGAAGTGGTACTAACCGTTGATTTCTGGGGCGGGGCCTGCTCCGGGAAATCAAAGCGCCGAAGCAACCCGGTAGTCGCAGTTCCCAGCGGTGCCCAACGGATGGCATCGCGCACCGCCCGTGTAGCGCTCGCGAGGGGCTCAGACCACGGGGTCGGTGGCCTCCATAGGCTGCCGTGACGAGGTCTCGGCGCTGCTTCGCATGAACATCCGATCGTCGCGCTCATACGGACGGGATGATCGCGAGTCAGTCCGCGCGGCTCAGCTGCGGATTGATGCAACCCAAGTCTGCAGGCGTTCAGCTGACGCAGCGGAACCCGACGTGGCTCATGCCGGTGTCGATCATCTGCGGGCGACGAGCGGCAGGGCGGTAGCGCAGGCAATAGCTGTCGGCGCACAGGAACGAACCCCCCTTGACCACCTTCCGCGGGACCTTGAACTGGGGCTGTGCGGCGTCGAGGCTTGCCTGCCGGGAGCCTCCGTACCAGTCCGCGGTCCACTCCCACACGTTGCCGGCCATGTCGAACAGTCCGTGTCCGTTGGGGGGGAAGGAGCCGACCGGCGTCGTCGCGCCATATCCCGGCTCTGACCTCCACGGGAACTCGCCGTGCCAATAGTTTGCAAGCCGCTCTCCCGGAGATTCCGCCTGATCGCCCCATGTGTACACCGCGCCATCGAGCTTGCCCCGGGCCGCGTACTCCCACTCTGCCTCGGTGGGGAGTCGCTTGGACACCCAAGCCGCGTATGCGCTTGCGTCCTCGTAGGCAACG
>JBDTTA010000364.1:0-2742 GCA_039930845.1 Gemmatimonadales bacterium | reverse complement strand
TGCCGAAGGTCCGCCGACCCACCCGCTCGACCATCATCTTGCCCTGCGGGTAGGACACGTCGGGCCGATACCCGGTGGTCACGACGGTCTTGACCGGGTAACCGGTGATGGACTGCCCGAAGCTGTCCCGCAGCGTCGAGTCGACCCGCACCAGATAACCGGTACGCGGCTTGAGCGGCGCCGACACGATCCATCGTTCGCTCACATCGGCGGTATCGGCGATGGAGATGTCCACCTTCGGAAGCACCGTGAGGTGCTTGAGCAGCTCGGCGCCCTTCACCGGCGTGGAAAAGGTGACGACGAATGGTCCATTGGGGCAGAAGGTTTCGCCTCGGCACACCGTCTCGGTCAGCTCCAGCTTGCCGTAGGTCTCGATGCTCCATCGCACCAGCTTGCCGGGTTGTTCGGCGTCGATCGCCTCGGGCATCACCAGGTCGCCGGAACAGCCGTACGGCAGCGGCCGCTCCGGCGTGAGCGTCACCACCCGGCGCAGCGCATCGGCCGAGCGCTCCCGTTGGTACCCCCCGGCCTCCTTGAATTGCCAGGGAGCGTCGTCTGGGATCGGCGCCTCGGTGCCGGCCTTGAGCTGGATCACCCCGGGCGTAGCGCAGGCGCGATTCATCTCCACATAGACCAATCGCGAGAGCAGCGCGGGATCCGCTGAGCCGCTGAGCACGATCTGGAAGCGGGCGTTGCCGGGCAGGAACCGGGCGGTCTGGTTCGGATTGGCCGGGATACCCGTCAGAACCCGCGGTCCACCCACACGAAACTCGAACTGGTATGGCTCCGCGAGGGTGCTGCCATCCATGGCCGCAAATCCGGGCCGAACCGTGGCCTTGACCCGAAGGCCCGGCGCCATGGGAGTGGCCGGCCGGAAGCGGAGGGTGACTGGATCCCGCCACTCAAAGATCCCCATCATTACAGGATCCAGAATCAGAACCGTCTTGGGGTCTACCGATCGGTCCAGAGACCCCGCCACCGGCCGGTCGAAGGTGACCGAAATGAGCGCTCCGGGATCCGCATTGCCCTCCGGAAGCGCACGGATGACACGGAGCGGGGGCGCCACGTCGGCGGCGAGAGCCGCCGCGAGCAACAGACCGGTGACACGGGGAGTGAACATGAAGTCCGTTCAATCGGCAGGGTGGCGAATACCGTCCAATGCAGCTAAATCCTTGCTAATAATGCATGTTAGTGCTTTCTTACGCATCAAGCTCCCATAACAATGCACACTGTGTACGCCGGCTAGTGCCGTCGGGAGCGATGCAAACGAACCGTCAGGAGCCCAGAGTATGCGCAAATATGTAATCATGATGGCGTTGATGACGATGACCGCTGGTCCGCTACTCGGCCAAGTCGAAATCGGCGCCTTTAACAAATACACCCACTTCGACAAGAGCTACGGAACGCTCCGCAATCGAGACGTATTCGAAGGCGTCGGCGGGAGGCTCGGCGTTTTCTTCAGCCATACCTGGGAGCTGGAGCTGGGCGCCTCGTACAGTGAGAACGACGCGGAGACATTCTTCAAGGGATTCTCCGGGAACGCGGCTCCTGCTATCCGGTATGTGCCGGTCCATCTCCGGCTCAACTGGAACAAGCAACTGGGTAGTCGCTTCAGCTGGATCCTCGGCGCCGGCCCGGCCTACAATCGCTATCTGTCCTCAAGCTCCGCGTTGCCCAGTTTCAAGGGGCACGATTGGGCCATCAGCGGCATGACCGGTCTTCGGTTCAGGCTGAACAACTGGCTGGCGCTGCGCGTCGACGGCACCGCCGACTACATCCCGTCTCCGAACAGTGGCAAAACGGCAGTCGTCACCCAGTTCCAGGGCATCAACGTGGCGGTTCCAAAGCACAACACAAATCTGGGCGCCGAGTTCGGCCTCTCGATCATGCGGGGTACTCGGTGCGACAAGATGAGTGACGGCACCACAATCACTCCGACGTCGACGAGCACGCAGCCCGGCGGAACGGTGACTTTCTCCAGCACCTCCACGAACTGCGGCAAGCCTGACGAAGTCAAGTATACCGTTGCCGGTCCGGGAACCATCTCCTCGGACGGTCGTTACACCGCGGGCGCGGCAGGGAACGCCACCGTCACCGCGTGTGGTGAGCACAACAAGCTTTGCTCAGCCGCAACGGTCACCGTGGCCGCACCTCCGCCGCCGTCGGACAATCCGACGCCGATGGGACCGCGGATGCTGACCCGTTGCGAGCTCAACCCGGGCACGGCAGCGCCGCGCATCGACCAGCCCGTGTCGTACACCGCCACCCTCTACTTCAGCGACGGCACTACGGCCCTGCTTCCCAACGCCGTCCTCTCGGCGCCGGGCGGCAGCGTGTCGGGGAACTCGGTCAGCTGGAGCAGCGAAGGCGGCAAGACGGTGGTGGTGACCTGCGGCAACGGAGCCGGCGGCACCCCGGTGACGGCGACCGCGACGGTGGACGTTCAGCGGTTTGCGATCGTGATTCGAGACTCGGTGTACTTCGAGATCGATCAGACGAAAATCTACCGGACCGACGATCAGACGCAGCTCGGTGAAGTGGCCAAGGTGCTCATCGCGCACCCGGACATCCGGCTTATCATCGACGGTCACGCCGACGCCGACGGATCTGTCGGGCACAATTCCAGGCTCGCCATGAACCGCGCTCTGTCGATGAAGAAGTTCCTGGCGGACCACGGCGTTCCGGTAGACCGGATGACCATCGTGCTGCGCAGCTTCGGCGAGTGCGTGCCGGTGGCGTCCA
>JBDTTA010000363.1:0-2742 GCA_039930845.1 Gemmatimonadales bacterium | reverse complement strand
CAGATCGGCGCGGGCGGCTACCACGATTTCTATGTCGGCTACGACGCCGCCACCCATCAGGACAAGTTCTACGGCGCCGGGCTCGGTGGATACTCGGTGTGGGACGTGACCCATCCCGAGACGCCGGCGCAGATGTTCACGCTCACCGGTCTGGGCTTCGATATCGCGCACACCTTCACGCCCTCGCCCGATGGTCGGTACGCGGTGACCGAGACCGAATACGAATACACGCCGCTCAGGATCTGGGACCTCAAGCCCGGGCAGAGCGACTCGACGCAGAACCTCGACCTCGCCATCAGCGCCTGGACCGCCGACTGGCGCGACCTCTCGCACAACCACGAGGTGCGCTGGCCCTACGTGTTCGTGGCCGCGTATGAGGACGGCTTCCAGGTGTTCGATCTCAAGGACCCGAAGGCCCCGAAGACCGACGGCTGGTACTACACCTGCGAGTGCCCGCACGGCCGCGGCTTCGGCGGCAACCCCGACAACGGCTGGCAGGGGACGAACAGCGTGGAGCAGGGCGCCTTCGGCATCGACATTCGCAATAGCGATGGCCTCATCGTGATGTCCGACATGCGGAGCGGGCTCTGGCTCTTCAAGCTCGATGGCTTCAAGGGATGGAACGGCCACGACTACGGGATGCCCAACATCTCGAGCGTGCAGGACTACGATCGCGGGCCCGCCGCCGCCGCGGCCGCGGGGAGCAAAGGCACCCGGTGACCTCGGGCCGGTCGCGGCTCGCCGCGCTGGCCGCAGGACTGTTCCTGCTGGGCTCGCCCGCCGGGCCGTACGACATCGCGCTCTTCCCGACGCCCAGGGCTCCCGGTGCGGAGGGCCAGGCGCAGTTGGTACCGAACGGCTCGCCGTTCGGTATCGGCGTCACCGAAGATGGCCGGGCGAGCTACGACGTCCGCATTTCCGCCAAACGGCTCCCGCCACCCGAGAGCCTGGGCCGTTTTTCCGCCTACGTCGCGTGGGCCACCACCACTGATCTGACGCAGTGGGTCCGCCTCGGCGCCATCGGCAACGGGACGACCACCGTGGGGCCGGTGGAGCTGAACAAGTTCCTGCTCGTGATCACGGCGGAGCCCGATTCGGCGGCGGCGATGCACACGGGGCCCACGATTCTGCACGGCACTTCGCCCAGCGGCTGGCTGCAGTCGTTCCTCACCCATCCACTCTTCCGCGGCATCGCGCAATGACACGCGTGGTGCATGCGCTCGTTGCATTTCTCGTGGCCGCCACGCCGCTCGCGGCGCAGCAGCCTGCGCACGACATGAAGGACATGAAGGGCATGCCGGTCCCGATGCCGGCCGGCATGGCCATGATGCCGGGCCTGGTTGGTCTCACGCCAGACGTCTCATCGTTTCTTCCGGGCCACGGCCAGGATCCATCGAAGCTTCCCGCGGCCGGCCCCGCTACGCTCACCCCGCTCAAGAACGGCGACACCCTCGACCTGACGGCGGCGCTCCTCCGGCGCACGATCCACGGGCATGCCTTTACGATGTACGGGTTCAACGGCCAGGTGCCTGGGCCGCTGATCCGCGTCCCCGAGCGCGCGACGATCACCGTCCGCTTTCACAACCGGATCGATCTGCCGAGCAGCGTGCACTGGCATGGCGTCCGGCTGGACAACCGGTTCGACGGCGCGGTCGGGGTGACGCAAAAGGCGGTGGCGCCCGGCGGCGACTTCGTGTACACGGTCACCTTTCCCGACGCGGGCATCTACTGGTACCACCCGCACGTGCGGGAGGACGTCGAACAGTCGATGGGGCTCTTCGGCAACATGGTGGTGGACTCGCCCGACCCGGACTACTACTCGCCGGCCAACCAGGAACAGGTGCTGATGCTCGGCGATCTGCTGATGCAGGCGGACACGCTGATTCCGTACGGCGGGGAAGGACCTGACTTTGCGCTGATGGGGCGGGTGGGCAACGTGCTGCTGGTCAACGGTGAGCCTGACTATGCGCTGCACGCGCACCGGGGAGAGGTGGTGCGGTTCTATCTCACCAACGCCGCGAGCTCACGCACATATAACCTTTCGTTCGGCGGCGCGCCCATCAAGGTGCTTGCATCCGACGTCAGCCGGTTCGAGCGCGAGGCGCGGGTGCCGAGCGTCGTGCTCGCTCCGGCCGAGCGCTACATCGTGGAGGTCAGATTCGATCGCCCGGGGCGCTACGCGCTTCTCAACAAGGTGCAGGCGATCAATCACTACCGCGGAGAGTTCCAGGCCGAGGTCGATACGCTGGGCGTGGTGACGGTAGACTCGGTGCCGGCAAAGCCCGATCACGGTGCCGCGTTCGACCGTCTCCGGGAAAACGCCGCCGTCTCCCGCGACGTCGAGCGCTTCCGTCCCTGGTTCGACAAGGCGCCGGACAAGCGGCTCACGCTGACGGTGCGCACCTCGGGGCTCCCGCTCGCCACGGTGCAGTTCATGACGATCGACACCGCCTACTATGCGCCGGTGGAATGGGTGGACGGGATGCCGGACATGAACTGGCTTTCCACGTCGAAGCAGGTGCGCTGGGTGCTCCGCGACGAGGCTGGCCGGGAGAACGAGGCCGTCGACTGGCGCGTCAAGCGAGGCTCGGTGATCAAGCTCAGGCTCTTCAACGATCCTCGCTCCTTCCATCCGATGCAGCATCCGATTCACCTGCACGGCCAGCGCATGCTGGTAATTTCCCGAGACGGCGTCCCCACCAGGAACCTCGTCTGGAAGGACACCGCGCTCATTCCCGTCGG
>JBDTTA010000362.1:0-2760 GCA_039930845.1 Gemmatimonadales bacterium | reverse complement strand
TGCCGCCCGCGATCGCGGTGGTGAGAGTGAGATAGAGTCCCGCGATGCTGAGATAGCCCAGTGCGCCGCGGAGCCATCGCGGCCCGCGCCTGAGCAGCTTGGCCACCGTGAGGATGAGACCGAAGCACATCGCTACCAGCAGGAAGAGATTCATCGTGCTGGTCAGATCGAACAGCAGCTCGTCGCTCAGCCAGCCCGGCCTCTGACCCAGTACGGCCCGGGCGGCCGCCACCAGCCCGATCACCGTGTTCATGCTGACGAGTGCGACGACCGTCAGGAGGGCGACGATGAGGTACACCCACGTGCGGACCGGCATCTCGTAACTCCGCATCCCGCCGAAGGCGTAACGCTGGAACCTGGCCCCGCTGTTTCGTATGCCGTTGAGCCCGGCGCCGACGAGAAAGCGGATCACGTCGCGGAGCGTTACCGCTCCCTCGGTGAGCGGCGCCCAGTAGCCCTCGTAGAAGTGGATTTCCCCCCCGAGCCGGGGGACCGGCAGCACGATGCGCTGAAGCTGTCGTTCTCCAAGGAGCACCGCCTCCGGTCTCGGCGTCTCCTCGCCGAAGGGCGTGACCTTGCGGAGCTGGGTGAGCAGATCGCTGAGCGTGGCGAAGGGGACCTGCTGACCCATCCCGTGCGTGACGAAGACGGCCAGCTTCTTCGGCTGTGGCGGCGGAGCCGGCGTCCCCGGACTTCGGAGCTCGTAGGAGGACATACCCGGCTATGGCGACGTCGCCACCGGCATCTCGACGAAGCTCGCCTGACCGGGCGCATGATAAATCCGCTGCGTCGCCTTCCTGTAATCGCCCGGCTTGGCCCAGAAGATGTTCGGCACGAAGGTCTGCGGATTCCGGTCGTAGAGCGGGAACCAGCTCGACTGCACCTGCACCATGATCCGGTGCCCCGGCAGGAACACGTGGTTCGCCGTAGGCAGGGCAAACCTGTATGTGAGCGCCTTGTTCGCCGGAATCGCCTCCGCTTTCTCCCGGCTCTTCCAGTATCGCCCGCGGACGATGTCCGCCGAGACCATGAGCTGGTAGCCGCCCATCTCCGGCTGGCCGGCCACTTCGTCGGGGTAGACGTCGATCAGCTTCACCACCCAGTCGGCGTCGGTACCGCTCGTCGAGGCGACGAGGTTCGCCACCGGCTGGCCGCTGATCCTGACCGGCGCCGTGAGCACGCCGGTCGTGAAGGTCGCGACGTCGGTTCGGCCCGACTGCTCGCGCTGGTCGTCCACCAGCCAGTGCTCCCAGGTGAACGGCGCGCCGTAGCCCACGGCCTGGATCGGGCGTTTCCGGAATGGCACCGGCTTCGCCGGATCGGAGACGTACTCGTCGAACGCCGAGTCGCCTCTTGAAGGAGCGGTCCAGCCGAGCCGCGAGCCGGCGAGCAGGTTGAGCGGTGTCGGCTTGACGCTGCACCCCTTGCCGCAGCCCGAGGGCCAGGCATCGAGCCACGTCCAGACATTGGCGCCGGTCTGGTACGCGGTAACCGGCGCGACGTTCAACTTCGGCGCCCCGTCCTTGAGGTAGTGATCGAGAAACGGCCGGAGCACGCGCTGCCGGAACCAGAGCGCCGTGTTGCTCTCGAACCGGAGCGCGCCGAGCGTGCTGCCGTCCTCGATTTCCTGGCCATGGTACCAGGGGCCGAGCACGAGGAACACCTTGTCGTTGGCCGAGTCCTTCGGCTCGAGCGCGCGATACACGGCGGTCGCGCCGTAGATGTCCTCCTGATCCCAGAGGCTGTGCACCAGCATGACGGGCACCGTGAGCGGAAGTCTCGCCAGGATCTTGTCCACCGCCTGGTCGCGCCAGAATGCGTCGTAGCTCGGGTGCTCCAGGATCTTCCGCCAGAATCCAACCTGCTCGAGTCCGCGCCGCTTTCCGAGCTCCCCCGCGGAGCCCGCTTCCATGTACATGTCGTAGTCGTCGAAGTTGCTGGTGTACCACTTCGCCGAGTTGTCGCGGGTGGCCTCCTGCTCGTAGATGTAGGGCATGTTCTGCTGGCGGAAGGCGCCGTTGTGAAACCAGTCGTCGCCCATCCAGCCGTCCACCATCGGATTCATGGGGACGGCCACCTTGAGCGCCGGGTGCGGATTGACGAGCGCCATGAGCGGCAGGAAGCCGTCGTAACTGATGCCGAGGATCCCGACCTTCCCGTTGCTCTCGTGGATGTTCTTCACCAGCCAGTCGATCGTGTCGTACGTGTCGGTCGAGTGGTCCACCGCCGTCGGATTCTGCGGCCCGTGCAGCGGCCGGTTCATCACGTAGTCGCCCTCGGAGTGGTACTTGCCCCGGACGTCCTGGACCACGCGAATGTAGCCGCCTTCGACGATCACGTCGGTCGCATTGTCGTAACCGTAGAGGCTCGGTCCCAGGTGGGAGCTGTGGGTGTTGGTGGTGAGCTGGTCGGCGTCGTACGGCGTGCGGGTGAGGAGAATCGGTGCGTGACTCGCGCCGCCGGGCACGAGGATCACGGTGTGGAGCTTCACCCCGTCGCGCATCGGGATCATCACCTCGCGCCGCTCGTAATCGAAGCCGGTGGTCGCCGGGTGGAGGGTATCGGGCGTCTCGCTCGGCAGCGTCGGCGTCTGGGCGACGGAAACCGACGGCGCGACCCAGAGCAGGGCGCCGATCAGGGACGCGAGCGAGAGCGGCATGGCAGCACGGCGGGGTAACGTCATTGGAAAATCTCTGGTCTCGAGGGTCGCCTTCAAGATGGGCGGGAACGGCCCTGGTCGCTAGCGAGAGTGCTTCCATA
>JBDTTA010000361.1:0-2765 GCA_039930845.1 Gemmatimonadales bacterium | reverse complement strand
GAGCCATTTGATCGGGCGGGAGTAGCTCAGTTGGCAGAGCGTCAGCCTTCCAAGCTGAATGTCGCGAGTTCGAACCTCGTCTCCCGCTCCAACCCTCACTTCTGATCGTGGGGCGACACGATAACTGACGCGGGTGGGCGACTCGAGCCGCGCCGCTGATGACCCGACCTGATGCCACAACGCTCAAGCTAGACGGCGAGCTCGAAAGTTCCCTTCTCGCGGATGGCCCTTAGTCGGGTACCCTCATGCTTCTAGCGTGGTGTGGGAGCGGCCTTTGGTGATCTGCTCGAACTGCGGAACCGAGAACGAGGCCGGGCGCAAGTTCTGCAAAGAATGCGCCAGTGGCTTGGCGGTCTCCTGCCCGACGTGCGGAGCAGCCAACGCCCCAGACGCGAAGTTCTGCGGCGAGTGCGCCGCGCCACTGGTTGGCCCCGTCTCGGCCGTATCCGCTGGGCTGGTCGCCGCGCAAGTCGCCGAGCGGCGCCTCGTCAGCGTCCTGTTCGCCGACCTGGTCGGCTTCACGCCATTTGCCGAGGAGCGTGACGCCGAGGACGTGCGCGAGACGCTAACGCGCTACTTCGACCTCGCGACCGATGTCATCACGCGCTACGGCGGCACCGTTGAGAAGTTCATCGGCGATGCGGTGATGGCGGTGTGGGGAGCACCCACCGCCCACGAAGACGATGCCGAGCGCGCAGTGCGCGCCGGGCTGGAGCTGGTAGAGGCGGTTCGCGGCCTGGGACCTTCGATCCAGGCACGCGCAGGCGTTCTGACCGGCGAGGCAGCCATCACCCTCGGCGCCACGAACCAGGGCCTGGTTGCCGGCGATCTCGTCAACACCGCCGCGCGTCTGCAGTCGGTGGCGCCGCCGGGCACGGTCCTGGTGGGCGAGGCAACCCACCGGGCCGCGAGCCAGGCGATCGCGTTCGAAGAAGCCGGCGAGCAGACCCTGAAGGGCAAAGCCAGCCCGGTTCCCGCGTGGCGGGCTCTGCGCGTGGTCTCGGAGCGAGGGGGCCGCAACCGCAGCGAGGCGCTCGAGGCGCCCTTTGTCGGCCGCGACGAGGAATTCCGGCTGCTCAAGGGCCTGTTCCATACGACTGGTCGTGAGCAGCGGGCCCGACTGGTCTCGATCATCGGTCCAGCGGGGATCGGGAAGAGCCGCTTGGCCTGGGAATTTCTCAAGTACCTAGATGGGCTCGTCGAAAACGTCTGGTGGCATCACGGCCGGAGCCCCGCCTACGGCGAGGGGATCACGTTCTGGGCCCTGGGGGAGATGGTGCGGGGACGTTGCGGGCTCGCGGAGGCGGACGACGAGGTGGCGACAAGAGCCAAGGTGGGAACAGTCTTGGCTGAACACGTCCTTGACCCGGCAGAGCGGAGCTGGATAGAGCCGGCACTGCTGGCCCTGCTTGGCATTGGATCGGGTAGCGGCTCCGAGCAACTCTTCGCCGCCTGGCGCACCTTCTTCGAACGACTTGGTGCCTCTGGCCCCGTCGTGCTTGCCTTTGAGGACCTGCATTGGGCCGATAGCGGAACCCTCGATTTCATCGACCACCTCCTCGAATGGAGCAAGGGTCACCCCATCTACCTCGTCACCCTGGCGCGGCCCGAGCTGATCGAGAAGCGCCCGGACTGGGGAGCGGGCAAGCGCAACTTCGCCTCGATCTACCTCGAGCCCCTTCCGGAAGCTGCCATGCGCGAGCTCTTGCGCGGCCTCGTTCCCGGCCTCCCCGAAGCGGCGAGCCGGGCGATTGTTGCGCGCGCCGACGGAATGCCGCTCTACGCGGTCGAAACGATTCGGATGCTCGTCACGGACGGCCGGCTGAAGGAAGAAGGGGGCGTGTACCTCCCCGTCGGCGATCTGACTGCGCTGGCGGTGCCCGAATCGTTGACCGCGCTCATCGCCTCGAGGCTCGACAGCCTCGATCCGGCCGACCGGACGCTGGTCCAGGATGCCGCCGTCCTGGGACAGAGTTTCACCCTCGAGGCGCTGTCCGCCGTCAGCGGCACGGACGTCGTCGAGCTCGAGCCTCGTCTGCGGGGGCTGGTGCGGCGCGAGCTACTGACCGCAGAGGTCGATCCGCGCTCACCTGAGCGCGGCCAGTACACCTTCGTCCAGGCGCTCATCCGAGAGGTGGCCTACAACACGTTCGCCAAGAAAGATCGGAAGCTTCGCCACCTCGCCGCGGCCCGCTTCTTCGAGCAGCTCGGATCGGACGAGCTTGCGGGCGCCCTGGCCGGCCACTACCTGGCGGCGTATGCCAACGCACAGCAAGGACCGGAGGCCGAAGCCCTGGCCGTACAGGCGCGGATTGCGCTGAAGGGCGCGGCCGAACGCGCGGCCTCCCTGGGGGCCCACGACCAGGCCATCGCCTTCCTCGAGCAGGCGCTGACCGTGACCACCGATCCCACCGATGAGGCTGATCTCCTCGAGCGTGCCGGCGAGTCTGCCGCCGTGGGAGCCCGCTACGGGCGGGCCGAGGTCTTCCTGCGACGTGCGCTGGCTCTCCACCGAGAACGAAGCGATCGCGTTGCAACCGCCCGGGCCACGGCCTCCCTGGGAACGGCGCTGATGTTCGGTCAACAGATGGAGGCGGCGCTCAAGCTGCTGGTGCCGGCTTCCGCAGAATTCGCGGACCTGTTCCCGGATCGTGCCGTCGTCCGGCTCGACGGCATGCTCGCTCGCGCGTATGTCGAGAACGAGGAGCCCCGCCTGGGTATGGAGATCGCCGAGCGGGTCCTGGAGGCCGCCGAACACGGCGACC
>JBDTTA010000360.1:0-2776 GCA_039930845.1 Gemmatimonadales bacterium | reverse complement strand
CGTCGGTGGGCGAGGGGCTCCAGGCCGAGAGCGTGCTCGAAGAACTCCGCCAGCTCCGCCCGGACTCCCAATTCGTCTACACCCATTTCAGCCCCTCCGCGGAGCCGCTGTCCCGCCGCATCGCCGCCGACGCTGCGGATTTCCTCCCGTACGATTTGCCGGCGGCCGCTGACCGGCTCCTTGAAGCGCTCCGCCCCGATCTCCTCGTCTTCTCCAAGCTCGATCTCTGGCCCGAGCTCGCTACGCGCGCCGCTGCCAGCGGAACGACCGTCGCCATCGTGGCGGGGACGGTCTCGGCAGAAAGCGGCCGGTTGCGATGGCCGGCCCGCGGACTGCTTGCTCCCGGCTACAGGAGCGTCGCCGCTGCGGGGGCGATTTCGGAGGCCGATGCGGCGCGGCTCGTCACCCTGGGCGTGCCGCGCACCGCGGTCCGAGTGCTCGGCGACCCGCGCTTCGATAGCGTCGAGCGGCGCGTCCGCTCCACCGCGCCGGATGATCGGCTTCTTCGGCTGGGGCGCGGGGCGCCGACGCTCGTCGCCGGCTCGACGTGGCCAGCCGACGAGCAGGTACTGCTCTCCGCATTCGTCGCCGTTCGCGCGCAGCATCCGGAGGCGCGGCTGATCGTCGTCCCCCACGAGCCCACGTCCCGACACATCGACGCGCTGGCCGTTGCCGCGGCACGACTCCGGCTCCCTGCACCCGTCCTCCTGAGCCAGGCAGCCGGGCCCGCTCCCCTGCTCGTGGTAGACCGGGTGGGCGTGCTGGCAACGGTCTACGGAGCGGCTACGCTCGCATACGTCGGAGGAGGCTTCGGGCGTTCGGGGCTGCACTCCGTGCTCGAGCCTGCGGCGTGGGGAATCCCGGTGACTTTCGGCCCGCACTGGCAACAGAGCAGGGACGCGCAGCTGCTGCTCGAGTCCGGAGCCGCGGTCGCGGTGGAGAGCAGCGAATCCCTGGCCAGGACCTGGATTGGGTGGATCGACGATGAGGGTGGGTGGTCGGTGGCAAAACGGAAGGCGCGGGAGGTGGTGGAGCGGGGTCTGGGAGCAGCGCGGCGCTCGGCCGAGCTGCTGGACGAGCTTATTTCGTCACGACCCCCTCGAAGGTAACCGACCGCGGCACGATCAGGCCGGCGGTGAGCAGCGTGACGAGGAGGTCGCTCCACCGGCTCCTCACCCTGATCTTCACGTCGGACACGCCACTGCCCCCACCGAGCTGCGCGGCCAGCGCCTTGCGCAGTGACGGCTCCTTGAGGCGAACGACTCCCCACAGGCCGAACACCGCCTTCCCCGACACTCTGAAACGATTCCCTGCCGGAGGCTGCCCCGCCGGAGAGGCGAGCGTTGCAGGCACGCCGAGTGTCGTCGCGTCGAACGTCTGCGCGCAGGCGGCCAGCGTGAATACCAGGAAGAGCGCGAGTACCGTGCTTCTCCCCCTCACAGGCCCGGCACGCTGATCGCGTAGTGCGCACCGACGGCGAACACCGATGGATCGGTGCCGTTTCCGAACGTACGATCGTACGCCGCGTGCACTCCGAAGCCGTTGAGCAGGTTGAGCTCGATGCCGCCGCTGAGCGCGAAGTGGGTCTGCGTGTCGGAGCCGTCGGGAGCGCCCGGGATGTTGCTGAGGGACGTGCGCACAATGTCGAGACGCGGCGCCAGCCACGGCTTGATGGCCAGCGCCGGGTTCGGAATGGTGAGTGCGAATCCGACTCCAACCGGGAAGCGCCACTGCTTGATGCTCGCCCCGCCGGGCAGGAACGAGTTGTCGGGCTTGGCGTACCCTACGCCGCCCTGCAGGGTCACGCTGAGCGGAACCAGCGGGCCGCCGAACACTCTGAGGTTGCCGGTGGCGCCCACCGAGACCTTGCCGTCGCCGGGGCCATCGGGATTGTAGGTCGAGAGAATCGCCGTCACGCCGAGAACGCCGAAGCCGGCCCGGCCGGTGACGCCGTACGCGGTGCCCCCCCCCGCGTTGTCATCGGGGAAGCCGATATCGCCGTACAGGCCGATGCCGCGGGGCACACCCTGGTTGTAGACGGGAAGGCCGGGAACCTGGGCCGCCGCGGGAATCGCACCAAACATGGCCGCCATCACAACGCCCGCCGCGCGCGCGCTGATGCTCATCATCCCTCCGATACGACTGAAGCCCGCAAGAGCGAAAGCGCCAGAAGCTACCCCGGCGCTTCGAGATAAGTCAACCGATGTGAGGAACATACGAAACGCCCGGCCGCGAGTTCCGTGGCCGGGCGTCGGGCGATCGTGGGCTACTGCAGGTAGGCGATACTGACGCCCACGCCTTCGATGTCGCCGAGTCCGCCACTCGCGCGAACCGCCCAGTGATCGCTGAACTTGATGTCCACACCGAGACCCAGGGAAAAGAGGACGTCGTCGTTGCCCGCGGCCCCGAACACCGGTGCGATGACCGGCTGCACGTACGGCACGAAGAGGGTGTTGGAGTTCTCGAGAGTGAATGTCCGGCCGAGCGAGATGCCGATTGGGAGCAGCACAAAGTCGTCAATGTCACTGCCGAAGACACCACCGAGACCCAGCGTGAGTGCGCCGTCGAGCGGAAAGCTGTCACTGTAGTGGAGCACCTGGGTGCGGAAATCTCCGCCAAGGAGAAGTCCGGTGCCGGGACCATTGAAGTCCTCGAGGCCGGCCCGCAAGCTGAAGTCGTACGGCCCATGGCCGTAGCGGTAGAAGCCCTCGACCGCTGCGCCCGCTCCCTCACCCGGATCGGCAATGGACGCGCCGAACTCCTGGTTCTCGAACGC
>JBDTTA010000359.1:0-2794 GCA_039930845.1 Gemmatimonadales bacterium | reverse complement strand
CCAGCGCCGGGATGTGGGCGGAGACCGATGGCTGCACCGGTGATCCCACGGTGACCATGGAGCCCGACCGCGCGCCCTCCGACGGCATGCGCGTGAAGCGTACCGCGTACACCGGCTGCAAACCCGGGCTCGACGTCGAACTCTATACGATAGAGGGAGGCGGACACACCTGGCCGGGCGGACCGGCGGCGGGCCCGTCGGTGGGACGGGTGACGCGAGACATTCAGGCCACGACGACAATCTGGTCGTTCTTCTCGCGGCATCCGAAGCCGTGAACGAGCCGGTGCTGCCAGGGCTCACGATGGATTTCCAGCTCACGCTCGACGCGATCCGACATCGCGCCGAGACGCTCTGGCCGAGGCGCTCCGTGGTGAGCAGGAACGCCGACGACACGCTCCATCGCACCACGCTGGGCGAAAGCCTGCACCGCGCCGGCCGGCTCGCCTCGGCGCTGCGCCGCCTCGGAATCCGCCCGGGCGATCGGGTGGCCACTCTCTGCTGGAACCACCACCGACATTTCGAGGCGTACTTCGGTGTTCCGATGCCCGGTGCCGTGCTGCACACCCTCAATCTGCGGCTTCACCCCGACGAGCTTGGGTACATCGCCTCGCACGCGGACGATCGCGCCGTCATCGTGGACCGATCGCTCCTGCCGTTGCTCGAGAGTTTCCGGTCGCGCACCGCCATTGACCACGTCATCGTCATCTCCGACGATGGCGCGACGCCCGAGGGCACGCACGACTACGAGTCGCTCCTTGCCGCCGAGGCGGACACATCGACGGACTTCACGGAGCCGAACGAGCGCGACGCCGCCTCGATGTGCTACACCTCCGGCACAACAGGCCGGGCGAAGGCGGTCGTCTACTCTCACCGCGCGCTCGTCCTGCACTCGATGGCCACCGCGCTGCCCGGAAGCCTCGCGCTCGGCGAAGACGACGTCGTCCTCGCTGCGGTGCCGATGTTCCACGCCAACGCATGGGGACTGCCGTACACGGCGGCGCTCACCGGCGCGGCGCTGGTGTTTCCCGGGGAGCACCCCGATGCACGTGCGCTGCTCGACCTCTGCCATTCCGAGGGGGTTACCTGCAGCGCGGGAGTTCCGACGCTCTGGCTCGGTGTGCTCGCCGCACTCGATGCCGCGCCCGCGACGTGGGACCTTACACGGCTGAGGACGCTCGTGATCGGCGGCGCCGCCGCGCCCGAGGCGCTGGTGCGTGGTCTCGAGGAACGCCACGGCCTCCGGCCGATCACGTCATGGGGAATGACGGAGATCGCGCCGGTGGGCACCACCGGCCGACTGACGACCGAGGCGATGGCGCTGCCGCCGGAGGAGCGGCATTCCCTGAGAATGAAGGCGGGGCTGCCGGGGGCGCTGCTGGAGCTGCGGGTGCGAACCGAATCGGGGCTGGTGCCGTGGGATGGGGCAACGATGGGCGAGCTGGAGGTGCGCGGCGCCTACGTCTCGTCCGCATACTACCGGCCCGACGATGGGGACCGCTGCTTCACCGACGACGGATGGTTCCGCACCGGCGACATCGCCTCGATCGACGCGATGGGCTACCTCGACATCCGCGACCGCGGCAAGGACCTGATCAAGTCGGGAGGCGAGTGGATCAGCTCCGTCGCCCTCGAGGGAGCGCTCATGAGCCACCCGGCGGTCGCGGAAGCAGCGGTCGTGGCGGTGCCGCACCCGAAGTGGCTCGAGCGGCCGGCGGCTGCCGTCGTCCTGCGCGAGGGACACGTGACGACCCCCGCCGAGCTTCGCGAGTATCTCGCCGTGCGATTTCCGCGCTGGTGGCTCCCGGATGACGTCGTATTCGTGCGCGCCATCCCGCGGACCTCCACTGGGAAGTTCCTCAAGTCGGCGCTGCGCGACGCGCTGCGGGACCGGCTGAGCGGCGCATGAACCCGCTCCTCGATCCCGACGCGAGGACGATCATCGCCCATCGGGGCGCGTCGGGGCTCGCGCCCGAGAATACCCTCGAGGCGTTCGAGCGTGCCGTACGCGAGGGCGCCGGTGCCTTCGAGCTGGACGTGCGGCTCAGCCGCGATGGAGCGCCGGTGGTGATGCACGACGCGACGCTCGATCGCACCACCGACCGGTCGGGCCCCGTGCGCGCGCAGGCGCTGGCGGATCTTCGCTCGGCGGACGCGGGGTATCGTTTCACTCCCGATCGCGGCCGCACGTTCCCCTTCCGCGCAAAGGGCGTCCGCGTCCCCACGCTCGGTGAGGTGCTCTGGACCTTCCCGCGGATGCCGATGCTCATCGAGATCAAGGAGCCGGAGGTGCAGGCCGCGGTGCTGCGGGTGCTGGTGACGGAAAGCGCGACGGAGCGATGCGTGGTGGCGTCGGAGCGGGGAGAGGCGCTCGATCTCGTTCGTGAATCGCCGGTCGCGCGTGCCGCGTCGGGGGACGAGATCACGGCGCTCTATCGCTCGTCGCTCCTCTGGCTGCCGCTTCCCCGCGCGACGTACCGCCTGCTCTCCGTGCCGGCCAGGCACCGCATGCTCCCGGTGCCGACCGTCCGCTTCATTTCCGCGGCCCGCCGGCTCGGCTGTCCGGTGCATGTCTGGACCATCAACGACGCCGCTATCGCCAGAGCGCTGTGGGCTCGGGGGGTGGCGGGCATCGTGACGGACTATCCGGGGCTGATCGGAAAGGTGCGGTGAAGGCGGGAGGCCTTACCTCACGGCTTCTCCACCGGCAGCCGCACCGCGTTGCCCCACTCGGTCCACGACCCGTCGTAGTTGCGAACGTTGTCGAAGCCCAGCAGGTAGGTGAGCGCGAACCAGG
>JBDTTA010000358.1:0-2805 GCA_039930845.1 Gemmatimonadales bacterium | reverse complement strand
ACCATCACGCAGTCGGGCTTCGACATCTCCGGCGCCGACCTCCTGATGCTGGGAACGCTCTACAAGGACATCACGTTCGGATTCGTGCCCACCGTCGCGGATGGGGAAGGCGTCGGGATCGAGGCCGCGTTCGTCCGTTTCGACAATCTGGCCAAATCACCGTGGGTCAATCTGAAGTTCGGCAAGTTCGAGCTGGATAACATGCTCTCCGAGAAGCGCTCGGTCATGCTCTCCAGTAACGGCACCTTCTACCAGACGTATCACTTTGTCCCCGTGGGAGACGCGACCGATTTCGGGTTGGGCGATAACCAGATCGGCGCGGAGTGGCTGGGGCATTCGGTCAACAGCTACACACGCGTGAGCGTTGCCGTCCTGGCCGGAAGCGATGGCGTGCCGGGCCTCCCCTCGGGCAAGAGCTACGACGGAACCTTTACCCTGAGCCAGGCCTTCGATGCCGGTAGGCTTGGGGTGGAGCGGATCGGTCTCTACGGCTACGCGGGCCGGCGCCCCACCGTCTTCGAGACGAGCGGGGGCGAGCCGATTCCCGGTACCGGAACGAACAACAAGTCGTTCTACCGGATCGGTGCGGTGGGCGACTTTTTTCTCGGCAAACTCGAATTTCTGCCGCTGGTCATGCACGGATCCGACGACAAGGACCTTGCCGGTGGGACCCGGAACGCCACGTGGAACAGCGCGCTCCTCGAGACGCACTACTACGTCAGTCCTCAACTCATCCTTACTCAGCGCGACGAGATCATCCGGATGTCCCGCCAGGCGCTGCCGGATACCCCCAAGACGCTCGGCAATATCGATGCGTTCACCTTCGGCTATCGCTGGTATCCGATCATGTTCAGCCGGGCCGGGCTCGCCATGCTCGGAGAGCTGTCGTTCACCAAGACGATCGGCACCGTACCCCTGAGCGGGGATGGCGTGGGACTCGATCCCCTCTCCCCCGACACTCCGGTCCACAGCACCAGCGTGCTCCTGGCACTCGACTTCGACTTCTGAGAGGAGCCCTCCGTGAGGATGAGAACGTTATCGACAGTACTCGCCTCGAGCCTGGTGCTGCAGCTGGCCACCTCCGGGGCGGCGCGTCTCGCCGCGCAGGAGACCCAGGTTGGCTCGCTGCATGGCAACGCCGCGGCGGGCAAGCAGGACTACCGCCGCTACTGCATCGGCTGTCACGGCCCCGCCGGTGACGGGAATGGGGAGAATGCGCAGTGGATCGAGCCCAAGCCCCGGGATTTCACCGCGGCGGTGTTCAAGTGCCGGTCGACGCCCACAGGGACCCTCCCGACCGACGCAGACCTCTACCACTCGGTCTCGCGCGGGTTCGTGACGTCCAACATGCCGTCCTGGCTGCCGCTCACACAGCAGACCCGGGTAGACCTCGTGGCGTACGTCAAAACCTTCTCGCCGCGGTGGAAGGCGCAGGGGTCGGGCACTCCGATCGCCGTTCCACCGGAAACGCCGGCGACGGCGGAAAGCGCGCTGCACGGGCGGGAGCTGTTCCAGAAGCTGGAATGCTGGAAGTGCCACGGCCCTGCGGGTCATGGTGACGGCCCCTCGGCCTCCACGCTCACCGACAGCAAGGACAATCCGATCCGCCCGTACAACTTTGCCACCGGCTCGCGCTTCAAGTGCGGCACGACCAACGCGGATCTCTACCGCATCTTCATGACTGGTGTGGATGGCACTCCGATGCCGTCCTTCTCCGACAACATCCAGCCGCAGGATGCCTGGGATCTCGTGCATTTTCTCCGGACGCTCCAACCGCCCCCGTCGCCCGAAGCCACGGTCTGGCAGGCATGGCTCGCCCAGCACGCGGCGGAGCTCAAGCCGATCGGCCAGGACCAGGGCGAGCCATAATCAGCCGACCCCAACTTCGAGAAACGGTCGCTCCAATGCCTATCAAATACTTCTCCTCGCTCGGGCTGGTGTTGATGACGACGTCCGTCACCGGGACGCCGGCCCATCCGCCCGGCGCCGCCAACGGCACCGTCAGTGGCACCGTCACCTTTACCGGCACGCCGCCGAAGATGCGGCCGATCGACATGGCCAAGGAGCCATCCTGCGCCAAGCAGCACGCGACTCCCATAATGAACGAGAGCGTCGTGACCGGCGCCGGCAACACCGTCGAGTGGGTGGTGGTGTACGTCTCGACTGGCGATCAGCCGTCGACACCGCCCACCGCGCCGGCCCGCTACGACCAGAAGGGCTGTGAATACATCCCCCACGTTGCCGTTTTTCAGGTGGGCCAGCCGCTGGAGGTGTACAACGACGACCAGACCTCGCACAACATCCATCCGTTGGCGAAGCTGAATCCCGAGTGGAACAAGTCCCAGCCGCCCGGCGCGCCGCCCCTCAAGTCGACATATGCCAAGGCCGAGTTCATCCCCGTGAAGTGCAACGTCCATCCCTGGATGCATGGCTATTTCGCCGTCCTCAACACCTCGCACTACGCCACGACGGGCGGCGACGGGACGTTCAACCTCAAGGACCTCCCGCCCGGCAAGTACACCGTGACGGCATGGCATGAGCGCTTCGGCACTCAAAGCCAGGAGGTGACCGTGGCCGAGGGCAAGGCGGCCACGGCGAATTTCGTGTTCAAGGCGCTCCCGTACTGAGGTAACGCATCGTGGGGAAACTGTTCGCCGTTGTCATAGCGGTGATCACCGTCATTTCGACTGCTGTGTTCATCTCGCGCGTCTGGTGGCTGCCCGCCGATGTCTCGGTGCTCGGTGTGGGCATCGACCGCCAGATGACGGAGACGATGATCGCCGCCGGCGTGCTGTTCGTGCTCGC
>JBDTTA010000357.1:0-2813 GCA_039930845.1 Gemmatimonadales bacterium | reverse complement strand
GGATGAGCGGCCCCCACGAGAGGACGAGATCCACATAGCGGTTGCCGTCGGCGTCGGTGAGCCAGGCGCCCTTTCCGCTGGCAATGAATCGCGGCGTGCCGCCCACGCCGCGGAAGGCGCGCACCGGGCTGTTGACGCCGCCGGGCAGCACCTTGAGCGCCTCGGCGAAGAGACGCTCCGACGCGGCGGTGGGCCGCGCGGTGCGCACGCCGGTCACTCGCCGTTTCCTTGGGCGAGCCACCGCGCCGCGTCCTTGGCATGATAGGAGATGATGGCGTCGGCGCCGGCGCGCCGCATGCCCGTAAGCGCCTCGAGTACGGTGCGCCGCTCGTCGAGCCAGCCGAGTCTGGCACCCGCCTTCACCATGGAGTACTCGCCGCTCACGTTGTAGGCGAGGAGGGGCAGCTCGGTGCGCTCGCGCACGGCGCGCACCACATCGAGATAGGCGAGCGCCGGCTTGACCATCAGCATGTCGGCGCCCTCCTCCTCGTCGAGCGCCGCCTCGATGAGCGCCTCGCGGACGTTGGCGGGGTCCATCTGGTACTGGCGCCGGTCGCCGAAGGCGGGGGTGTTCTCCGCCGCCTCGCGGAAGGGGCCATAGAACGCGCTGGCATACTTGACGGCGTAGCTCAGGATGGCGCGATCGATGAACCCCGCCTCATCCAGCGCCGCGCGGATGGCCGCGACCATGCCGTCCATCATCCCGCTCGGCGCCACGATGTCGGCCCCCGCCTTCACGTGACTCACCGCGACGCGGCCGAGTATCTCGAGTGTGGCGTCGTTGTCCACCACGCCGTCCTTGATGATGCCGCAGTGACCGTGATCGGTGTACTCGCAGCAGCAGACGTCGGTGATGAGCAGCAGCTCGGGAAACTTCTGGCGCAGCCGGCGCAGCGCCTGCTGCACGATGCCGTCGTCGGCGAAGTTCTCGCTGCCGACCGGCCCCTTGGATGCGGGGATGCCGAAGAGGATCACGCCCGAGAGGCCGAGGGAAACGACCTGCTCCGCCTCGCGGTCGAGCCGCTCGTCGACCGACAGGTGGTAGACACCGGGCATGGTGGAGATTTCGCGCTCGACGCCCGCCCCGTGAACCACGAAGATGGGCTGGATCAGGTCGGCGGCCGCCAGGCGGTGTTCCCGAACGAGACGCCGGATGGCCGCGGTGCGGCGGCGGCGGCGTGGACGGGGGAATGGGGGGAGGGTCACGGTGGCAATATAAGGAAGGCGGGATGGGCTGGGCACGGGTGTTGCTTTCCCATCCTGTTTATCATGACATAGCAGGCCCCTGCATCACCGGCCCATTCGGCCGGGCATCACGGACAGCCGGCCGGGAGGGGCGGCAGATTGAGCCATGACGGGGCGTTCCGCATGAGGTTCGGTCCTCTCAGGACGTCGCTGCTCGCGATCTTCGCGGCGGCCTGCGGCTCGCCGAGCGCCCCGATCCGCCCTCCCGTTCCGATCAGCCCCGACATCGCCATCGTAGGCGCCCGTCTCTGGGACGGCACCGGCCGCGCGCCGGTGGCCAACACCGTCACGCTCATCCGCGGCGACCGGATCGTCTGCGCCGGGTCGGCCGGCGAGTGCCTCGTGCCGAAGAACGCCCGCGTGGTCGACGCGCAGGGACAGTTCCTGATCCCGGGGCTGATCGACAGCCACGTCCATCTCCTCTTCATCGTGAACGGCAGCGCGAGCCCCGAGCTGGGCACCGACCTCCGCGACCTCCTCGCGCAGGGCATCACCACGGTGCGCGACATGGGCACCAATCCCGCCGAGCTGCTGCCGCGAGTAAGGGCGATGCCGGCGGCGCCGCGGGTGTATGCTATGCAGCTCGTGGCCGGCCCCAAGTTCTTCTTCGGCGGGATGAACGGATTCCGCGCCGTGCGCACCGCGCAGGGTGTGCAGTTTCATCAGCCACCGGCGATGACGATGCAGTACATGGGGTGGACGCCGATCATGTTCAATCGCGACGCCGATCCCGATTCAGTGGTGCGCGTGGCCCAGTCGGTGGGGGCGATGGGGCTCAAGCTCTACGCCGAGCTGGACAGCGTGTCGGTCCGGCGGCTCGTCTCCGCCGCCCATCGGGCGGGGCTCACGGTGTGGGGCCATGCCTGGGTGCAGCCGGCCAGCGTGCGCGAGCAGGCGACGGCGCGGCAGGACGGCGTGGTCCATGCGGCCGGTCTGGCGGGAGAGCTGTACACCGCGGAGGAGCGCGACACGCTGGTGAACGACGGCGACCTCCAGGTGGCCACCGCGCTCGCCGCGACGGCGGAGTCGGCGCACGACCCGCGGGTCACCGCCGCGCTCGACACGATGGCGCGGCTGGGCACGATGTTCGAGCCGACGCTCGACGCCACGCGACGGAGCGTCGCCGCGTATGATGCGCGGTCGCGGCGGGTGCAGAGCATGCAGGAGGCGTACGTGCGGGCGGCGCAGAAGTTCGGGATGGAAGTGACGCGCGAGGCGCTCAAGCGCGGCGTCAGGATCAGCGCCGGCAGCGATCACGTTGCCTACGGCCCCGCGCGCGACCGGGCGACGCTCTTCGGCGAGCTGCAGCTCTATGTGGATTCGCTCCACCTGACGCCGGCGGCTGCGCTCCTGGCGGCGACGCGGGATGCGGCGCTCGCGATCGGCGGGGTGCCGGGGCAGCGGATCGGGACCATCGCGCCGGGCAACTACGCCGACCTGGTACTGCTCTCGAAAGACCCGCTGCAGGACATCAAGAATCTCGACGCCGTGGAGCTCGTGATGCGCGGCGGGATCATCTGGCGGCCGGGCCAGCTCCGGGCCGGGATTGCGATGGCGGGAGGGCGGTA
>JBDTTA010000356.1:0-2816 GCA_039930845.1 Gemmatimonadales bacterium | reverse complement strand
TAGAGATCGCGGTGAAAGGATCGAACGACGGGCGTCGAGGGAAGTCTGAGCGGCAGGCGGCTCGCGGCGAGCTCGCGGAGGAGATCGAGCGTCGGCACGTCCCACTTGAGCTCCCGTGCCGGCGGCAGCGTCACGGCGCGCGGCCCTGGGCCGCGCTCGAAACCCGCGACCTGATGGACTCCACCACGCCGGTAAAGCCGCGCTGAAATCGGGGGTCGTCACGGACACGATCGAAGAGACCCGAGTCGAGCTGCCAGGAAACGATCACCGGCGTGACACGCGCCGCGCGCTGCAGCCACTCGAGCGACCTGGACACGTCGCCGGTCCAGGCATAGTAGGCGGCCATGTCGGAGTACTGATACGCATTCGAGTACTGCCCGGCCGTCAGGCTTGCCGCGAGCGAGTCACTCAGCACCGCCGCCTCCGCTGAGCGGCCGCTGGCGCTGAGGCACATCGCGCGGGCCGCGAGCCAGGGGCCGGTCTGGAGGCCGAGACACCGACCCGGATCGCCCCCGAGCAAAAGCGCGTAGGCCTGGAGGACCGCCGAAACCGGATCGCCGGGCGAGAACGCGCTGGCCCGGCGCGATTCCTCCAGCGCCAGATCGTATCGGCGGCCACCGAGCGCCAGCACGGTGAGACTGTAACGGAGCCCAGGCGACAGCGGATCGAGCCCAAGCGCAGCCTGGGCGCGCGGCACGGCCTCCGCGTAGCGATGGCCGCTCGCCAGCGCGAACGCGGCCGACATCTGAATCGCGGCGTCGCTGGGCTTGAGCTGTCGCGCGCGGCGAACCTCGACCATCGTCGACTCGACCGGTGCGGCGGTGAGCGCGAGGGCATCGGCCAGTGCGTGTTGCGCCTCGGCGAGATTGGGATCGAGCGCGATCGCACGCTTGCCGAGCTTCAGCGCGCTGGAGGCCATGACGTAGCGATCCTCACTGCCGGGATAGCCGAAGAACACCCAGGTCGAGTTGGCCGTGCTCAGCCCGGCGTACGCCATCGCGTACGCGCTGTCCAGGCGGATCGCTTCCTCGAACGCGCCGATGGCCGCGGCGATGGATTGCGGGTCCCGGCGCTGCATGAGATATCGGCCCTTGAGGACGGCGTCGAACGCGGCGCTCCGGGAGGGCATGGCGCCGGCGGCCATGGCGGGAACGCCGCGCAGCCCGCTGGCGAGCTCGCCGGTGATTTTCCGGGCGATCGTCTCCTGCACCCGGAATCGATCCGACAGATCGCCATCGAACGATCCTCCCCAGATGTGCGCCTCGTTTTTCGCTTCGATCAGCTCGACCGAGACCCGCACCCGATTCCCCTGCCGGCGCACTGCCCCCTCGACGACGTGTCGCACGCCGAGCGTCTCGGCGATCTGCGGCAGCGTGAGTGTGCTGCCTTTCAGCGCCATGACCGACGTCCGCGAAATGACCTTCAGGCTCTCGACCTGTGCGAGCTGTCCGATGACTTCGTCGGTGATGCCCTCGCTGAAGTATTCGTTGTCCGGCTCGCCGCTCAGATTGTCGAACGGGAGCACGGCAACCGAGGCCGCGTAGGGCGTGACTGACGAGGGTGCGTGACGAGTCGGAAGCCAGAGGGTGACGGCGAGCGCGGCCGTGGCCAGGAGCGCGGCAGGCACCAGCCACCGACCCGCCCCGGCGGTCCAGCCCGGCGTCTCCGCGGGCATCAGCGCTGCTGCGGCCGCAGGCGCCGGCGTGGAGAGCCGGGGAAGCACGCCGAGGATTTCCCGAAGCGAGACCGCCAGTGCCCCGGCCGTCTGGAAGCGATCCTCCGGGGCCTTGGCCAGGCACCGCCGGACCACCGGGATCAATCCCGCGGGAATGTCGGGGTCGTCGAGTGTTTCGAAGGGAGGATCGCTCGTGAGCTGCTGGGTCAGCACGCTCTTGAGCGTCGGTCCGCTGAACGCCATCCGTCCCGCGAGCATCTCGTAGAGCACGCAGCCGAGACTGTAGATGTCGCTCCGGCCGTCGACGGCCACCGCGGACGTCGCCTGCTCCGGGCTCATGTAGGCCACCGTCCCGATCGGGAGGCCGACACCGGTCAGGGTCGCGCCACCGGCCAGCTCGACGGCCCGCGCGATGCCGAAGTCGGCGAGGACCGCGTGCCCGTTCGAGAGGAGAATGTTCTCCGGCTTGATGTCCCGGTGAATCACGCCGCGATGGTGGGCATACTCCAGCGCGTCGGCCACTTCGCACGCGATCGACACCGCCTCACCGACCGGAGGCCGTCCGCAGCACATGAGCCGGTCGCGGAGCGACTCCCCTTCGATGTACGGCATCACCGAGTAGAGCAGGCCGCCCGCCTCGCCCGAGTCGAGGAGGGGGACGATGTTCGTATGCTGGAGCTGGGCGGTGATCTGGATTTCGCGGAGGAACCGCTCCGCGCCGACGGCGGTGCCGATGTCGGGGTCGAGAATCTTGATCGCGACATGCCGGCCGTACTTCCGGTCGCGGGCGAGGAACACCTGCGCCATGCCGCCTCTGCCGAGCTCGCGCTCGACCGAATACCTGTCGCGGAGGGAGCGCTGAAGTTCAGAGAGGAGATCGATCACGCCGCGCCGGGCTTATTCCGCTTCGACATTCGCGATCTGGGGACCGAGGGAGCGGAGCTCCCGGGCAACGGCGTCGGCCGGGATACTCTTCCGCAACCGGACGTGATACTCGAGCGTGGCCATCCCGCCGGCATCCCGCGTGCTGCCCGAGAGCTTCCATTCCTTCACCTGTCGGGTCAGGACGCCCTCGACTGCCGGCTGGGCACTCTCCTGTCTGACCTGGATCTTCACAACAGTTCCGAGCGGCTTCCGCGAC
>JBDTTA010000355.1:0-2816 GCA_039930845.1 Gemmatimonadales bacterium | reverse complement strand
CCTGCGACTTGATGTCTTCCTGCGCGTCCAGCACGCCGATTTGCCGCTGGACATGTACCAGCACACGCCGCAGCCGCTCCTCGACGCTCAGCGTCTCGAGCAGGATCTGCCGCTGCGCTGGAGCGATGTCGATATATCCGGCGACGAGATCGGCGAACTTGCCGGGCTCGTTGACGCCCGCCAGCACCTGCTGGACCACTTCGTCGGGAAGGCCGGATTTCTGGCCCAGCTCGGCCGCCCGGACCCGCGCTTCACGGTGAAGCGCCACGAACGCCGGCTCGTCAGCATCGAGCGGCAGCATCTCCTCGGCTTCCCGCACGATCGCCTGGAGGTAGCCCTCCTTGTCGCTATAGTGGATAGCGATGCCCCGCCGCTCACCGTTCAGCAGCAACTGCATGCCGGACAGCCCTCGCTGAAGCTGGCCGATCCGCGCGATGGTGCCGATGGTGTACAGGACGTCGGGGGCGACATTTTCCACGTTCTGACGTTGAGAGACCGCGAAGACGAGCCGCTCAGGAGTGGCCAGAGCGGCCTCGATGGCTCGCAGCGTGGCTGGCCGGCCGGCCCCGATTGGCGCCGTTACGCCAGGAAACAGGACGACCTCCCGCAAAGGCAGCACGGGCAGTGTCAGTCGTTCAGCCATTCGGTACTACTCCTTCCAGATCCCCATGTGCAGGGGAGGAATGACAGGTTTACTTCGGATCGCCGGGTGCTTTGCACTCCCTGTGCCGTCACGCCCGCTTGTCCGCGATTGTCTTTCAACAACTTACGAGATCGCGCGGTTCCCGCCATGACGCAGGCGGCACATCAGTCGCGCGCGAATGTCGGAGACCGGGGCGTTCGCTGCCAAATTGGCCGCAGCGAAGGCCTTCGGTTGCCGCGCGACTCCCGCGCGTACAGATTGGTTGCCATGCCCGATCGGCCTCCCAGTCCATGACCGACTCCCGCGACAAGCCGCTCGCCGCCCGCCTCGCCGTCGCTCTCGGTGACGCGTATACGATCGAGGGAGAGGTCGGGCGCGGCGGAATGGGAGTGGTCTATCGCGCGCGCGATGAGCGCCTGCAGCGTCGGGTGGCCATCAAGGTGCTCCCACCCGAGCTGGCGTTTCAGCAGGACATCCGCGAGCGATTCACCCGCGAAGCCCAGACGGCGGCCCGGCTCTCTCATCCACACATCGTCCCCATCCACTCGGTCGGCGAGGGAGAGGGGCTGGTGTACTTCGTCATGGGGTACGTGGACGGCGAGTCGGTGGCCGCGAAGATCCGCCGCCGGGGCAAGCTGCCGGTGGATGAGGCGCGCCGGATCATGAAGGAGACGGCCGACGCGCTCAGCGCCGCGCATGCCCTCTCGATCATCCACCGCGACATCAAGCCCGACAATATCCTGCTCGAAGGCACCCGTGGCCGGGTGATGGTCACCGACTTCGGAATCGCCAAGGCGCTGTCGTCCACATCGGCGGCGACGCTCACCGGCGCGGGAGTGGCCATCGGCACACCGGCGTTCATGAGCCCCGAGCAGGCCGCGGGGGAACGTGAAATCGACGGGCGCTCGGACTTGTACAGCCTTGGGATCGTCGCCTTCCAGATGCTGACCGGTGAGCTGCCGTTCAATGCGCCCACGGTGGCCGGGATCCTGATGAAGCAGATCACCGAGGTGGCCCCGGACGTGGGCACGAAGCGGACCGATACCCCCGAGGACCTCGCGCTCGCCGTCTCCCGCTGCCTGGAAAAGGATCCCGAAAACCGCTGGCCGAGCGCCGACGCGTTGCGCCGAGCGCTGGAGAGCCGCACCGTCGGCAGCTACCGTCCAACGGGTACGGGGTGGAAGGCCGGCAGGCCAGAGCCTGCGGGCCCCGCTGCCGGGCGCGCCCGTACCGCGAGCGCCGCCCCTACCGGCCGCGCGCGCAGGCCATCCGAGCAGCGATCGCTGGCCGGCCAGCGGCCGCTTCCCGCCCCTCGCAATCCCGGTGAGATCCGCGGCCGCCGGCCGCCCGGAGCCCAGAGTGGCGACGGCGATCTGGCCCTACCCGACACGGGAGAGCCGAGAATCGTCCAGAAGGTCCGGGGACAATTTGCGAGCTGGGCGGCCGTATCACTCGGCTGCATGGGCATCAATGTCGCCACCGGCATCGATCACCCGTGGTTTCTCTTCCCGCTCTTCGGCATGGGCATCGGGCTGCTGCGGAATTACGCCCAGCTCTGGCAGTCGGGATACAGCTGGCGGGACGTGTTGAGCCGGCCGGCCGCGGCTGACGCGGTCGAGACGACGATGGCCCGGAGTGTCAAAGGGGGGCGGCAGCTCGGCCCGCCGCGGCTCGAGGAGTACGGGGCACATCTTCCGGCGATCCAGCAGGTCCATGGAGACCGGCAGGCCATCCTCAAGTTGATGGAGCGGCTGGACCCCTCCGAGCGAAAGATGCTGCCGGAGATCCAGCCGACTGCCGACTCGCTCTACAACCGCGCCACCGATCTGGCCCGTACGCTGCAGGCGATGGACAGTAATTTCGATATGAAGGGAATGTCGCAGATCGACGAGCGCATCACCGCGCTGGGCCGTGAGCCCGACGATCCCGAGCGCGCGCGGCGGCTCAATCTGCTCGAGCGCCAGCGGCAGACCATGATCGATTTGCAGAGCCGGCGGACCCAGGTGGCCAGCCACCTCGAGTCCTGCGTGCTGGCGATGCAGAACATGCGGTTCGACCTGCTGCGCCTGCGATCGGCGGGGGTCGCCGCGGTGCTGGGCGATCTGACCCAGGCCACTCAACAGGCCAAGGCACTCTCGCGCGACGTGGACAATGCGATTGCGGCGGCGGGGGA
>JBDTTA010000354.1:0-2828 GCA_039930845.1 Gemmatimonadales bacterium | reverse complement strand
GATCCCGTCGCGCGAGGTGCTCCTGTCCCAGATCGCCGGGGCGATGAACGGCGTGTTGTACACCTTTGTCGGCGCCCTCGAGGCCCTCCGCGAGCAGCGCAGTACCGCTTCTTAACCGTACGGAGACAGTGACATGGCAACGACCACGCTGAGCAACGAAGAGATTCTCGACGCGATCGGCAACAAGACCGTGCTCGAGCTGGCGGATCTCATCGACGCCTTCAAGACGAAGTTCAACGTCACCATCGCGGCGGCCGCGGCGGGCGGCGGCGCGGGCGGCGGTGCGGCGGCCCCCGCGGCCGAGGAGAAGACGGAGTTCTCCGTCGTCCTCAAGGGCGGCGGCGCCAAGAAAATCCAGGTCATCAAGGTGGTCCGAGAGATCACCAGCCTGGGCCTGAAGGAAGCGAAGGACGCGGTGGACAACACCCCCAGCGTCCTCAAGGAAGGGATCTCGAAGGCGGAGGCCGAGGAGATCAAGAAGAAGCTGGAGGACCAGGGTGCGGACGTCGAGCTGAAGTAGCGCGAAGCGCTTCCCTCAGCCGTCGCCGGGCCCGCCGGGCCCGAGCGGCTGAGGGGTCGGCGACTTCAACCTATTTCAGTGAGACGAATGCACGCTCGAAGCTTTCGAGAAGTTTCCGAATTTGCCGAGCCCCGTAGGTCACCCCGCTCTCCGGCGGGGAATCCGCGTTGGGGCCATTTGTGCTGCGTGGGAGTGAGCCACTGATGCCTGAAACCCGACCCGTTATCACGTTCAGCAAGCGCGAGGGCGGCATGCCGATGCCGCACCTGCTCGACATCCAGACGGCGGCGTTCCAGACGCTGCTGGTGCCCGACGACGTCGAAGGCGACCGCCAGGACGTCTCGCTGGAGCGCGTCTTCCGGGATCTGTTCCCGATCACGGACGTCAACGAGAAGTACAAGCTGGAGTTCCTGGGCTATTCGCTGGGCGAGGCCAAGTACGCGGTCGAGGAGTGCGTCGAGCGCGACATGACCTACGCGGCGCCGCTCAAGGCCAAGCTCCGCCTCGACGTCTACGAGGAAGTCGAAGGGCAGAAGCGCCTGAAGAACGCCATCGAGAAGGAGGTCTATCTGGGCGAGCTGCCCATCATGACCCCGCTCGGCACGTTCGTCATCAACGGCGCCGAGCGCGTGGTGGTGAGCCAGCTCCACCGCTCTCCGGGCGTGGTGTTCGAGGAGGACACGCACCCGAACGGCCAGCGGCTCTTCTCGGCGCGGATCATTCCGTTCCGGGGCTCCTGGGTCGAGTTCACGATCGACATCCACGACGTGATCTACGTCCACATCGACAAGAAGAAGAAGTTCCCGGCCACGGCGCTGCTGCGCGCGTTCGGCCACGGGAACAACGCCGACATCCTGAAGCTGTTCTTCGCGACGAAGCAGCTCAACATCACCGGGAAGCTCGAGGGCCGGCAGGAGAAGCGCGAGGTGCTCGGGTCGCTGCTGGCCGAGGATGTGCCGAACCCCGAGGACCCGAAGGGCGAGCCGCTCGGCGCGGTGGGCGACGAGCTCACCCAGGAGCGCCTGAACGAAATGCGGCACAAGGGGCTCAAGGCGGTGACGGTGTTTGCCGGCTACACCACCCTCGACGTCCGGGAGGAGGAGCAGCCCACCACGACCCGCGACCGGTCGAACTACGTTCTGGCCTTCGACGCCGCGGATCCCGAGACCGGCGAGGTGGTGGCCGCAGGGGGCAGCGAGCTGACCGACGCGCTCCGGAAGAAGCTCATCAAGGCGGAGGTCCACAAGGTCGAGGTGCTGCTCCCGGCCGGACGCTCGGAGTCGCCGCTCATCAAGAACACGCTGGCCAAGGACCCGACCCACAGCGAGGCCGAGGCCCTGGAGCAGATCTACGCCCTGCTCCGGCCGGGCGACGCGCCCAACCTCGAGACCGCGCGCCAGCAGCTGCAAAAGCTGTTCTTCAACCCCAAGCGGTACGACCTCGGCCGGGTGGGGCGCTACAAGATCAACCAGCGGCTCAAGCTCCGGACCGACGCGAATCACACGGTGCTGACCGAGGACGATTTCGTCGCCATCATCCGCTACCTGATCGACCTGCACGACGGGCGCGGGTTCACGGACGACATCGACCACCTCGGCAACCGGCGCATCCGCAGCGTCGGCGAGCTGATCGCCAACCAGTTCTCCGTGGGCCTCTCGCGCATGGCGCGCCTGGTGAAGGAGCGGATGAGCATCAACTCGGACCCCGAGAAGATCTCGCTCGACGACCTGGTCAACGCCCGCACGGTGAGCGCCGTCATCCAGGCGTTCTTCGGGAGCTCGCAGCTCTCGCAGTTCATGGATCAGACCAATCCGCTGGCGGAGCTGACCAACAAGCGCCGGCTGTCGGCGCTGGGTCCCGGCGGTCTGACGCGGGAGCGGGCCGGGTTCGAGGTCCGCGACGTCCACTATTCCCAGTACGGCCGGATGTGCCCGATCGAGACGCCGGAAGGCCCGAACATCGGCCTGATCACCAGCCTCTCGACCTACGCGCGGATCAACGAGCTGGGCTTCATCGAGACGCCGTACCGGGTGGTCAAGAACGGCAAGGTGACCGACGACATCCGCTGGCTCTCGGCCAGCGACGAGGAGGACTACGCGGTGGCGCAGGCCAACGCGCCGCTCACCCCGGAGGGCGCGTTTGCCGAAGGGCTGGTCCTGAGCCGGAAGGGCGACGACTACCCCCTCCTGCCGCCCGACCGGATCGAGTTCATGGACGTGGCGCCGGAGCAGCTCGTCTCCATCGCCGCCGCCCTGATCCCGTTCCTCGAGCACGACGACGCCAACCGCGCGCTCATGGGCTCCAACAT
>JBDTTA010000353.1:0-2833 GCA_039930845.1 Gemmatimonadales bacterium | reverse complement strand
TCGGTCTGTCCGGTCATGGCGTACGCCCGATTCAGATAGCCGAGGAGCGTGGGATTGTCGGGATACTTCCGCACACCGACCTGCGACCACTTGAGAAGCCGCGTGGTGTCGGGTTGTTCACCTTCGGCGGCCGCCGCGGAAATCTTGGTGAAGAAGAGCGTATCGGCCTTCGTGCTGTCCGTGGCGTACATCGTCTCGAGGGCATCCACGGCGCACTTGAAGTTGCTGAGGAAGAGACAGGCGTTGCTCTTCAGGTCATACAGGTCGGCGTTGTAGGGATCGATCTTGAGCCCTTCATCGGCCACCTCGAGCGCCGTCTCCGGGTGCCCCGACTGGAGGAAGTACTTGAAGAGCTCCTCGCGGAGTTTCTGGTTGGTGGGGGCGACGCGCAACATCTGCTTGAAGGCGACAAGCGTGTTCACGGTATCGTTGGCCTGCTGATACTGCGTGGCCAGCGCCGTCCACACGGCCAGGCTCAAGGGATCACCCTTGGTCGACGCCCGCAGGTGCTTCACGACTTCCGCCCGCGGGGCCTTCTTGTCCGTCGCCACGAGCGCCAGGCAGTACTCGGCCAGTCCGTGGTTCGGAAGGGTCTTGATGGCCTTGTTAGCGGCCTCGACCGCCTTGTCCGGCTTGGTGGTACGCTGGTCGATACACGCCTTGGCGTCATTGATCGACTTGACGGCCGGTTCCAGCGCGTCCACGATCCGCTTGCCAAAATCCTCGAGCGTCTCGCCGGCGTTCTGGGTGAGCGACACGACATTGCCGGCATCGTCGTTGACACCGGTGAGCCGGGCGGTCACCGTGTACCGCCCGCCTTCGCCTTTGGCCATCGTCGAATTGACGACGAACCGCGCCTGGATGTTCTTGGCGAGAGTCGTCGCGAGGGCGGGGCTGAGAATGGCGTCGATCGGGTAGCCGTACTGCTTGAGCGCGTCGTTCATCTGCACTTGCTCGATGACCACGAAGTCGCGGCCCACCGACCCCTTGATCTCCTCCCGCATGGCGGTACCGATCTTGACGGCGGGAGCCGAGTCGGCGGGCGAATAGGCGAAGGGATTGGCCACCATGAAGCGCGGCGACGTGTTCACGGCGGTGGACACACGAGCATTCCGCGGGATACCCTGGGCCGCGGCCGGTGTGAACATCACCGCGCAGAACATCGCGCATGCAACAGGACGTAGCAGCAACATTCCTAAGCCTCCACAAAGGGTCGGCCCAAGGGGGCCACTCGGATCCGCGCGGCTCGCGCGGCTGCAAGATGGGCGAAGAGGGATTCGAACCCCCGACATCCTGCGTGTAAGGCAGGCGCTCTGAACCAGCTGAGCTATTCGCCCCGGACTCACGTGACCCTGAGTCGGGCACACCGCCCTTCGCAGAGAACGTGCCGCGACTGTCGAGATGCCGCTAGAGTGCGATTCCGACAGGAAACAGCACGCAGTAGCCGATGACCAGCAGCACCGCCGCGGCGGTAGCATGCCCCGCCGACAATGTGGCATAGCCAGCCACGAGCACGAGCACGGCTGCAGCGAGAATCACCAGATTCCGGCGGGCGAGTAGAAAGCGCCGGGGTGCGGCTGGCGGGCGAGTTCCGGACATAGGGCATGAGGCTACCACCGTTACGGGGTCCGGTCAAGTTCAGGCCCCTCCGCATCTTCGGGGATTACCTCCCACCCCTCGTCGAGGGCGGCGCGGCGCCCGCGGTCCCGGTGTCTCCTGAGGCGGACAAGTCCGATCAGCACAATGGCGAGGACCAGCCAGCCCCCGCCCGCCACCAACCAGGTACCCAGGTCGTACCGCCGCCGCACCGCCTGCTGCCACTGTTCTTCGAACCGGCTGGGCGTCAAGCCGGTCGTCCGGAGCACCGCCTCGTCGAAATCGTCCCCGGCCACCAGCCTGCTCATCAACGCATCGAGTGTCCTATCGGGATTACGAAGGGCCAGCTCGCTCACCGCGGTGACCGCCAGCCCATACGCCGCATCGGCGGTGGTGGACGACCCACGGAGCGCGCCGTCGAGCGTCCTCAGATCAGGCACCGCGCCTCGAACCAGCGCCAGGTTGAGCTCCAGGCTGCCGAGACGCTCCCACTCGCCCGCTGCATAGCCCGCGTAGCCCTCATCAAACCAGAGCGGCACCCGGACCCGCACTTGTCGGTGCAGGACCAGATGGGCGAGCTCGTGACGAAGGGTGCGTGAGAGGTCTCCGACATCTGCGCGGAGCAGGATGGTCTGCGCGTCCGGCAGGGCGATCGCCGCGCCCCATGAAGGAGCGCGGCCTCCGGTGAGCGAGTCGAGCCGCCGGGAGTCGGGAATGACGATGAGACGGATGGGCCCCAGTTCGACTCGCCCGAGTCCCGGCCAGTCGCGAGGCCGGTCGGCTTCCCGCGCGAGCGCCACGGCCAGCGACATCTGCGCGGGCCAGGCCACCGCGGTGACCCGGCCTACCTGTACCGCCGATGGCACGTCGGGAGGAGCGCGCCACAGTGTTGTGGCGAGAAGAACTACGAGAGCAGACTTCGCGGAACCTCACCTCCGGCGGCGGCCACATCCAGCATCTCCCTGCAGCGCTTCGCCCACGGATTGAACTTGTTCGCCTTGTGCCCCTCACCCCAGACCTGGAGCGCCTCATCGCGCTGCCCGGAAAACCAGAGCGCGCGGCCCAACTCGAAATATGCCTCGATCAGGTTCGGGCCGAGCTTGAGCGTCTTCCGGAAGAAGGTCTCCGCGTCCTCGAACATCTCCCGCTCGAGGTAGACGAGGCCGAGGTAATAATGGGCGTACAGGGTTGCCTTGCGGTCGTTGTCGAGCCGAATGGCCTTGGACAGATGCTCGAT
>JBDTTA010000352.1:0-2850 GCA_039930845.1 Gemmatimonadales bacterium | reverse complement strand
GTGGCGGCCGACTCATTCTTCCCCGTCGCGGCGGCGCTCGGACGATTTACGCGCGCGATCGGGATGGCACGAAGCGGGCACGTCGAGCAGGCGCGCAGGGAAGTCGCGGCACTGGATACGATCGCGACGGCACTCGATGGCAGGGAGGAGCCGTACTGGGCGCGCGTCGTCCGCATCAAGCGGGACGCCGCGGACGCGTGGATCCGGTTCGCGGCCGGCGATACGGCCGCGGCCCTCGCGCTGTCGGCGGCCGCGGCGGACACCGAGTCGGTGACCGACAAGCACCCGATCACCCCGGCGGAGCTGTTGCCGGCGCGCGAGCTCGAGGCCGACATGCTGGTCGCGGCGGGTCGCTACGGGGAGGCGCGGGACGCGTATCGTGCGACCCTGGCGCGCGAACGGGGCCGGGCGCGAAGCACCTTCGGTGCGGCGCGCGCCGCGGAGCTCGCCGGCGACAGGACCGCCGCCACAGCGCGATATCGGGAGTACCTGCGTCTGATGAGCAAGGCGGACGGCGGGCGGGAGGAGATCGCGATCGCCAGGAAGTTCCTCGGTCGCACTTGATCTGGTGACTAGCCAGTCATCTCGACCCCGCTCATTTTGATGTATCCCCTACCTGGATGTCCGCTTTCTGGATTCCGTCGTGCCGCTCCAGTCCGCCCTCGCCGACCGCTACCGCCTTGAGCGGGAACTGGGCCGCGGAGGAATGGCCACGGTCTACCTCGCCCACGACCTCAAACACCATCGCCAGGTCGCCATCAAGGTCCTCAGGCCCGAGCTCGCCGCCCTCCTCGGCGCCGAGCGCTTTCTGCGGGAAATCAGGGTCACGGCACAGCTCACCCATCCGCATATCCTGCCGGTGCACGACTCGGGGACGGCAGACGGGTTCTTCTACTATGTGATGCCGTTCGTGGAGGGCGAATCGCTCCGGGACAGGCTGCGGAGGGAACCGCAGCTCCCGTTCGACGAGGCACTGCAGCTCGTCGTCGCCGTGGCGAACGCACTGGAATATGCCCATCGCCGCGGCGTGATTCACCGCGACATCAAGCCGGAGAACATCCTGCTGGAGGCCGGCCACGCGGTGGTCAGCGACTTCGGAATCGCATTGTCGGCGAGGGATGCGCCAAGCGAGCGCATCACCGGGACTGGGCTCGCGGTGGGGACCCCCGCGTACATGAGTCCGGAGCAGGCCATGGGCGAGCGGAACCCCGACGCTCGAAGCGACGTGTACAGTCTCGCGTGCGTGCTCTACGAGATGCTGGGCGGCGAGCCCCCGTACACCGGGCTCACGGCGCAGGCGCTGATCGCGAAGCGGCTGGCCGATCCGGTGCCGTCCGTCCGACGACTTCGGCCGACGGTGCCGGCGAATGTCGAGGCAGCCATCGTCAAGGCACTCGCCAAGGTTCCGGCCGACCGGTTCGGATCCGCGAGGGCGTTCGCCGAGTCGCTTACCAGGCCCGCCCCAGCCGTGTCGGGGCTTCCCTCCGTCGCGGTCCTTCCGTTCCTCAACCTGAGCGCGGACCCCGAGAACGAGTTCTTCGCCGACGGCATCACCGAGGACGTCATCGCCCAGCTGACGAAGATCAGATCTCTCAAGGTGATCTCGCGGACGTCGGTGATGCCGTTCAAGAAGCGTGAGCAGAGCCTTCGGGAAATCGGGGCGAGGCTTGAGGTGGCAACGCTTCTCGATGGAAGTGTGCGGCGGGCCGGCGATCGAGTGCGCATCGTCGCGCAGCTCATCGACGCATCGACGGACCAGCACTTGTGGGCCGAAACCTACGACCGCCAGCTCACCGACATCTTCGCGATCCAGACGGACGTGGCCCTCCAGATCGCGGCCGCGCTCAGGGCGGAGCTCTCGTCCGACGAGCGAACGCGGATCCGGCGGAAGCCCACGAACGATGTCCACGCCTATCAGCTGTATCTCCAGGGACGGTACTGCTACAGCCGCTATACCGAAGAGAACATGCAGAAGGGAATCGAGTACTTCCGGCAGGCGATCGACGCCGATCCGGACTACGCGCTGGCGTACGTCGGCGTGGCGTTGGCCTATGCGGAGCTCGCCGCCGGCCAGGGTGGGGGCGCGCTGAAGCCCGATGAAGCGTACCTCAAGGCCAGGGAAGCGGTGACGAAGGCGCTCGCCCTCGACGAGGGGCTCGGAGAGGCGCATTCAGTGCTGGCGCTGCTCAAGTGTGCGCATGACTTCGACTGGATCGGTGCGGAGACGGAGTTCAAGCTGGCGCTGGAGCTCAGCCCGGGAAGTGCGGACATCTACGACCACTACGGGTGGCTCTGCGCCGCGCTCCAGCGGTACGATGAGGCCGTCAAACTCGTGAAGCGCGCCCAGGAGCTCGACCCGCTGATGCACCGGTCGGACGTTGCATCGACCCTCCTCCGTGCCGGACGGCCTGAAGAGGCGCTGGATGCGGCGCTCCGCTCGATCGATTTCGAGCCCGACTATGCGAGGAGTCGCTCCACGCTGGGTTGGGCCTATTTGCAGAATGGCATGGTGAGCGAGGGCCTGATCGAGCTGGAGCAGTCGGTCGCGCTCTCACCGCACAACACCATGTATCTGGCCCAGCTCGGACAAGCCTACGGCATGTCCGGCAGGCTCGACGACGCGCGGAGGGTGCGGCGACAACTCGAAGAGGAATCACAGCGGCGATACGTCTCGCCGTACCACATGGCGTACGTCTACACCGGCCTCGGTGAACCGGACCGCGCGATGGATTACCTGGAGCGGGCCTTCCACGAGCGTGCAGGCAGTGTGTACGGGATCAGAGGCTCCTTCCTGTTCACGACGCTTCACTCACACCCCAGATTCATCGCGCTGCTGCGGAAGATGAATCT
>JBDTTA010000351.1:0-2853 GCA_039930845.1 Gemmatimonadales bacterium | reverse complement strand
TCGGGTCGATTCTCCTCTACATCGTCCTCACCGGGTTCGTCGCGACGGGGCGCACTCTTCCCCTCGACACGAGCCTGATGCTGCGTCTTGCCCTCGAGCGGCGGGAGTGGCTCTCACCGATCGTGCAGGCGATCGGCTCCATCGGCGGCGGCGCGATCGCGATCCCCGCGGCGCTCGGCTTCATCGGGCTGCTCTGGCGGCGCCGGCGGAAGTCCGACGCCCGAGCCTACGGGATCATCGCGGTGGGAGGATGGGGAGTGTACGCGCTGGCAAAGGTCGTGGTGCGCCGCGGCCGCCCGCACGTCATCTCCTATCTCTACCACGGTGCGGGCTGGTACTCCTATCCCTCGGGCCACAGCACGCTCGCACCGATCGTCTTCGGGCTGGCCGCGGTGTTCTGGAGTGCCGCGTGGACGTCGAACGGCCGCCGCCGCATGCTCGTCGGTGCGGCGGGGCTGCTCGCCGTCGCGATCGCATGCTCGAGGGTGTACATCGGAGTGCACTACCCCAGTGACGCGCTCGGCGGACTCCTCCTCGGCACCGCCTGGAGCGCGTTCTGGTACTGGTGGTGGGGAACGTCGGTGGTCGAGTCGAGGTGAGCGGCGACGGCCTCGCCGATCTCCCGCGTCCCCACCGCCGGCTCGCCCGGGCGCGCGATGTCCGGCGTGCGCGCGCCGGCAGCCAGCACCGATGACACCGCCTGCTCGACGGCGGCCGCGGCCTCGTCGAGCCCCAGCCCGTGCCGCAGCAGCATCGCGGCCGACGCGATCGCCCCGAGCGGATTGGCAATCCCCTTCCCCGCAATGTCGGGCGCCGAGCCGTGCACCGGCTCGAAGAGCCCCGGGCCGTCGCCGATGGAGCCAGAGGGCAGCATGCCGAGCGAGCCGGTGAGCACGGCGGCCTCGTCGCTCAGGATATCACCGAAGAGGTTCTCGGTGAGCAGCACATCGAACGCCGCGGGGTTGGCGACGAGACGCATCGCCGCGAAATCCACGTAGAGGTGCTCGAGACGCACGTCGGGGTATTCGAGCGCGATGCGGGTGACGGTCTCGCGCCAGAGCTGCGACACTTCGAGGACGTTCGCCTTGTCCACCGACGTCACCCGCCCACGCCTGGTCCTCGCGGCCCCGAAGGCGACACGGGCCACGCGCTCGATCTCGGGCACGGTGTACCGCATCGTGTTGAACGCCTCCGCGGGCCCGAGGCTCCTCGGCGCCCCGTAGTAGAGCCCCCCCAGCAACTCCCGCACGATCAGCATGTCCACACCTTCCAGCCGATCGGGCTTGAGCGGCGAGGCGTGAGCGAGCGCCGGGTGAACGGTCACCGGACGGAGGTTCGCGAAGGCCTTCAGGAGTTTTCGAAGCGCCAGGAGCCCCGCCTCGGGCCTTCTCTTGCCCTCGGCGGCAGCCAGTGACGGGTGGCCGACCGCGCCCAGCAGAACGGCATCTGCGTCGATTACGGCGTCCCGGGTCTGCTGGGGGAGGGAGTCACCGGACTCCGCGACGCCCGCGGCGCCGACGGCATACTCGGCGGTCTCGATCTCGAAGCCGAAGCGCTCGGCCGTCGCCCGGAGCACGCGAACGGCCTCGGCCGTCACCTCGGGGCCGATTCCGTCCCCCGGCAGCACCGCGACGGTGAATCGCCTCACGACGCCCTCCGCCTCTGCTCGTACGCGTCGATGCGGTCGGCCTCGAGGAGCGTCTTCCCGATCTCGTCGAGGCCCTGCAGCAGCATCTCGCGCCGATAGTCGTCGATCGCGAACGGCTCGTCGACTCCGTGGTCGTCGTACACCCGCCGGCGCTCCAAATCCACCGTGAGCTCATATCCGCCCGCCGCGCCGCGCGTGAGCAGCTCGGCGACCACGGCCTCGGGCAGCGTCACCGGCAGCATTCCGTTCTGGCAACAGTTGCCATGGAATATGTCGGCGAACGAGGGCGCGATGACGCTTCGAAATCCATACTCGGCGAGCGCCCAGGGTGCGTGCTCGCGTGACGAGCCGCAACCGAAATTGGCGCCGGCGACGAGAATCGTCGCGCCCGCCGCCTCCGGTCTGTTCAGCTCGAATTCCGGGTCGGGTGATCCGTCGGGCAGGTAGCGCCAATCGAAGAAAAGACTGGGCCCGAATCCGGTGCGCTCGATGCGCTTCAGGAACTGCTTGGGGATAATCTGATCGGTATCGACGTTGGCCCGCGGCAGCGCGGCGACGCGCCCCGAGTGCACTTTGAACGGCTGCATACGGCCCCGAATAGTTATGAGCGGGAGATGCTGACCTAATGTGATACTTTACTTGAAGCGATCGTCCTAACTTATTGTTACATAATGGTTAACATGCTGTATGTCATGTTAGATATGAAGTGTATAAAATAATCATGCGCGCCACTCATCCCGCATTCAGTCCCGCATATAGCCCCTCACGTCCACCAGATGCCCCTCGACTGCCGCCGCCACCGCCATCACCGGGCTCACGAGGTGCGTGCGCCCTCCCTTTCCCTGTCGTCCTTCGAAGTTCCGGTTCGAGGTCGACGCGCATCGCTCGCCCGGGCCGAGGATGTCCTCGTTCATGCCGAGGCACATGGAGCAGCCGGGATTTCTCCACTCGAACCCCGCCTCGGTGAAGATCCGATCGAGCCCTTCGCGCTCGGCTTCGAGCTTCACGTGGCGCGACCCGGGCACCACCATCGCCCTGACGCCGCTCGCTACCTTGCGGCCGCGTGCGACCTTCGCCGCCTCGCGCAGGTCTTCGATGCGCGCGTTGGTGCAGGAGCCGAGGAAGACGCGGTCGACCTTGAGTCCTGCGAGCGGCGTCCCGGCGGTGAGTCCCATGTAGTCGAGAGCGCGCTGGCAGGACTGCCG
>JBDTTA010000350.1:0-2859 GCA_039930845.1 Gemmatimonadales bacterium | reverse complement strand
CCCCCCCGAACGCCAGAGGGGGGCCGTCTTGTCATTGTCCTACCGGCACTTACTGCCTTGGCAAGGTCTCGGCGTTGGGGATCGGCAAGGTGGAGAAGATGACGTCCGGAGGGTTTCCGGATGGGCGGTCGTTCGGCAGCAAGCTGAGCCGGCCGTAATGCCGCGCATCGATCCACCGGGTGCCGCCCTCATACATCAGGGAGTACAGCTTGTTGTAGAGCAGCTCGGTCAGCGCCGCGTCGGCGTCAGCAAACCCGCCGAGGGCGGGCAGCCCGCCCGAAATGGTCCGGACCGTGTTGATGTCCGTCAGCGCCGAGCCCAGGTCGTTGAGCCCGATGTTCGCTTCGGCGCGCAGGAGAATCAGTTCCTCGTTCTTGATGAGGGGAATCGGCGTGGTCGGCGTGGGGTACCGGATCCAGCCCAGGTTGGACGTCAAGCCGACTGAGCTCGCCGACGACTGCCGGATGATGATCTTGTCGACGAAGCGCTGGTCGGGGGTGACGCCGTCGGTCTGGAGCTGCGCGCCGGTCTGGAGTGACGGGTGCGCGAGATTTGGGCCGGTCTCCGGATCGATCGCGAGCGGGTTGGCGAAATCGCCGGCGCCGGTGCCGAAGCTCATGTAGACGCCGCGGTCGAGCGGCCCCGCCGGATCGATGAAGGACGCCGCGAGCGCCGTGAGCGCGTCGGCGAACTGATTCTGATACACCGCAACCCGCGCCCGAAGCGAGCGGTTGAACTGGGTAAACGTGGCAGGCGTGTCGAAGCCGGCAAAGCCCGACGGCAGTACGAAGGGGAAAGCGGCACCTCCCGCCGCCAGCTCGGCCTGCCCTTGATCGAGGAGGTCGTTGACGTGAGCGAAGGCCGCTGCGTTGGTCACGAACGGAGCCGGGGGTGCGGTCACATCGGTCCCCACGTCAATCGGGATCGAATCCTGAGTATGGGTGTCGAGGATCAACAGGAAATCGAGCGCCTGGAGGGTCTTCACGTAGCCGGACGCGGCGCTCTGCTCCTCGGCGGTGAGCGCCTGCGCCGTCTGGAGAACGGCGAGCAGGTTGTTGCCCGTTCGAATGCTGCTGAACTCCTCCGCCCAGTGGTCCCCACCAAACGCAGTGCCCCCGGCATCGAGCGGGCCCTGGAGCAGTTCGCCGGTAAAGCGAGGGTCGGCGCCGTCGAAGCGGAGCGCTTCCCGCCCGAGAATCCCCACGTCGAGAGCGAAGTCCGCGACGTCCGAGCGCAGCGCGAGCAACATGCCGTTCGCGGTGGCCGAGATTTCCGCGCGGCCGGGATTATCCCCAATGGCATCGGGGGCGTTGGGATTGGTGTTCAGGTCGAAACTGCAGGCTCCACTGCCGAGAGCGGCGAGCAGGAGCAGCACGTGTGTCTGTCTCATGGTCGTCCTCATGGTCAGAAGCCCAGGTCAACGGAGAAGTAGAACGAGCGGCTTGGCGGGAACGGCGCGACGTCGATGTTCCTGACGATCGCCTGATTGCTGAAGTTGCTCACTTCCGGATCGAGTCCGCGGTAGCCGGTGAAGCGCAGCAGATTGCGGCCGCTCAGCGCCAGGCGCGCATAGCGCACGGACGAGCCAAACAGTCCCCGCGTAACGTTCTCGGGGAGGTTATAGGCCAGCGTGACTTCCCGGAGCTTGAGGTACGAGCCGTCCTGGACGTAGGTCTGGGTCAGGCCGTTGCCGATGTCCACCTGACGTTGCTGGCCCGCCGTGAGGTAGTCCTTGCTGTTCTGCCCTGCGTCGTAGAGGTACTCTGTCAGGTTGATGATGTCGCCGTGTTGCTTCCAGTCCCACAGGAAGCCGAGACTGACTCGGTGAAACTGGAGATCGTTCGCGAACGACATCTGGAAGTCGGGAGCCGCGTCGCCGACCTTCCCGTCGGTCCCGAAGATCTGGGTGACCGAGGCGCCCTGCTCGATCTGGAAGGTGCCGAGCGAGGTTCCGAACCCTCCGGTCTGGAAGGTGGGCACCGTGAGCTTCGTCACCTTGCTGATGTTGCGGGAGAAAGTCGTGGTGACGATCCAGTTGACGTCGCGAGTCTGGACCGGAGTAACGGAAAGCGCCGCCTCTATGCCGCGGTTTCGGAGTTTGCTGTCGGAGCTGAAGATACGAGTTCCCTGCGTTCCCAGGCCGAAGCTGGGCGCGAGCGTTTGATCGAGAAGCAACTTGCTGATGGTCCGCTGGTAGAGCGTGACGCTCAGGGCCGAGCGGCTACCGCCCAGGGTGGCATCGAAACCGCCCTCGAACTCCGTCTGTTTTTCGGGCTGAATGTTCGGATCACCGGCCCGCTGACCCGGCAGCACTCCGAAAATTCCGGCAATGGTTCCGCTAGTATCGGGCGAGAACTTGGTGCCAAAGACCGGCAGGTTTCCGGTCTGCCCAAAGGCGCCGCGAAGTTTGATCTCGTCGAGCCCGCCGAACGGCTTGATGATTCGATACGACGCAGCCGCCTTGGGGTAGAAGAAGTACTTCCCGGTATTGCCGTTGCTGCTGCTGCGGTCGGCCCGGATGCCGGCGGTGAGGAGCAGCCGCCGATTCATGAGGAGCAGCTCTTCCTGTCCGTACAGACCCAGGTCGCGCACCGGCCGGACGTCCTGGAAGACCGTGACGCTGGTGGCCTGGTCGGGGTTCTCCTGACCCTCGAGTAGGGTGCGGCCGAGGATCGACGTCGCGTTGAGGTTGCGATCCTCGTACTGCACGCCGGCCGAGAGCGTGCTCTGGAAGCTCTGCGATTCGGGGATGTAGGTGTAGTTGCCGTTGACCGCGAGGTTCAGATTCAAGTTCGAGGCCTTGCCCAGGACCACCGTCCCCGAGGCCAACGCAACGAGGCCGGCCACGAGCGAGACCCG
>JBDTTA010000349.1:0-2862 GCA_039930845.1 Gemmatimonadales bacterium | reverse complement strand
CTAGCCGCCGAAGGTGTCGCAGTTCTCCGGGCGGCCGCTTTCGAAGCCGCGCTTGAACCAGCTCGACCGCTGTGCCGCTGAGCCGTGGGTGAACGATTCGGGATGAATGCCTTCCCCGCTCTCCACCTGGATGCGGTCGTCGCCGACGGCCGACGCGGCATTCAATCCCTCTTCCACATCTCCCGGGTCCAGTTTTTCCCGCTGCTGCGCCGAGTTGGCCCACACCCCCGCGTAGCAGTCGGCCTGGAGCTCCATGCGGACGGAAAGATCGTTGGTCTGATCGGGGCGACTCTGCTGCGCGCGCCTCACCTGCTCCTCGGTGCCGAGCAGCCGCTGAATGTGGTGACCGAGCTCGTGGGCGATCACGTACGCCTGCGCAAAGTCTCCCGCCGCGCCGAAGCGATCGCGCAGCTCGTCGTAGAAGCCAAGATCGATGTAGAGCCGGTTGTCACCCGGACAATAAAAGGGGCCGGCCGCCGCTTGTCCCACACCGCACGCCGTCTGCGTCGCGTCGCGGAAGAGCACGAGCTTGGCCCGCTCGTACGGCTTGCCCCGATCGGCGAGCAGTTTGGCCCAGGTATCCTGCGCGTCGTTGAGAACAAAGGTGACGAACTCCACGCGCTGATCCTCTTCGGGAGTGCTCTGCACCGGACCGGCCGGCACCGCGCTCGCCGGGGCAGCGCCGTCGGGCCCCGCCCCGACGAGCGAGAAGAAGTCTCGCTTGAAGACGACGCTCAGCACGAGCAATACGGCGAACCCACCGAGGCCCAGCCGCATGCCGCCGCCGCCAAGTCCTCCCCCGCCCTGGCCACGACGATCCTCGACGTCGGCCCTCGAACCACCTGGTGTCCAGCGCATGTGTACCCTCCCCGTTACCTCAATCTACCTATCCGTCCGCGGCCCTGACCGCTCGCCTGACGCCGCGCTTGGCTCTCGGCAGCACCCCGACCTCCCGCGCCTGCTCACGAAACCCCGGTCCGTGATCCACCCTGAGCCCGTTCTCCGCCTGCCACTGGTGCACCATCTCGTGCAGCATCGTGTGCTCGACCTCCGACCAGGGATGCCGGGCGAGGTGGCGCCGGCTGATCGCGATCTCGATCGGCCGGGCGCTCTTCAGGTCCACCGTGAGCTCGCCCAGGCGGGTGCGCATGCGCCCGGAGATCCGGATCGGCATGGGCCTGAGGGCGCCCGCGAAATGCTCTTCGTTGAGACGGCCGTGAAGCTGGTGCAGTCGGTGCAGCAGGAGCACGTCGCCCGGCTGCGGCCGCTCCCGGCGCGGCCGGGTCGGTGGCGGCGGCGCGTGCTGCTCCACCGGGAACGCCAGAAATTCACGCTCGGCCATTCGCCGCAGCAACCGGGGGATTCGCGGGTTCAGGAAGCGCACAATGGCGCGGAGCACGCGGTCCGGAGCGGCGGCGTAGCCACGGTGGAGCCGCAACAGCCTCCGGGCATTCAGGCTGACCATCACGGTTCGATTGGTGTGAGTCTGGATCCGATCGACGTTGCGGAGGCCGAGGAGCGAAAGCCGCCGGGCGAGCAGGTCATCCACGTCATCCACCGCCTTCTCCGCCGGCCACCGAAACGGCGACGCGCTCCGGTGTCCGGCGGGCAAACGAGCTGATGTCGGACTTGAAGAAGCGACGACCGGCCGGCTCCCACCGGTAGTGCTGTACGTGAACGGCGCGGGAGTCGATGGTCACCAGGTTGAACACCGACGGCCGGCCGCGGCGGGTCCGTGAGCTATGGGTGCCGGCCGTGCTCACCGCAAGCGACCCACGCACCTGTCCCGCTCCCTCCTGGTGATCGTGTCCGCAGAGCACCACATCGGCGCCGGTGGCGAGGAGGCGGCGGTGCGCCGAGCGCCAGCTGGCCAGCCCCATCCGCCCGGAGATGCCGCCGGCGAGCACGTTGTGGTGCAGCGTGAGAATCTTCGCCAAGCCGGGCTCGGCAGCATCGAAGATCGCCTTGACGCGCGTCGTTTCCGACCGCGGCAGATGGCCCTTCACCGCGAGGTCGCGGAGATTCCAGGTCAGCGATCCGAATGCCACCCCGTACGCGCTGAGCGCCCCGGCGACGATGGCGCCGGGCGTCTCGAGCACCGGAGTGAGCGGCCGAAAGTAGGTGGAATATTTTCGGTACTTGACCGACTGTCCGAACAGCCCGAAGGGGCTCTTCCACCACTCGATGTCATGATTGCCCGGGATCACGAGCAGCGGCAGATGGGCGCGAATCCGGTTGAAGAAGGCGTGCGACGCCTGAAACTCGCCGTGGCGGGCCCGCTGCGTCAGATCGCCGGACACCACCGCCGCCGTCGCGCCGAGGGATGGGATGAACTCCTCGAGCGACTCGATCTGGGGGAGATCGACGAACCCGCCGAAGTGCAGGTCGGACAGGTGGACGATAACGACCGGATTCGCAGTCATTTCACCAGACAGCCCGGACCCGATAGGTCAGGACGGCATCGCCGCGCGCGGGGACCTTTACCCGGAAGCGGGTAATTGTCGAGGAAATCTTCTCCGCCGCCACTGAGCTGCTGAGCACCGACCATTCGCCTGCCCGCTCCTCGCGCACCTCGACGGTCACCGCGCTGTCGCCGGCGTTGGTGAGCGTCACCTTGTAGTCGGCGGTGGCGAGCGTACGCCACGTCGCCTTGCTGCTGTCCCGCCGGGTGACGTACGACGTCTGCACCCTTTTGGCCGTCAGGTCGAACGCCGTGCCCGCCGAGAGCTTGAGATCCTCGCCGGCAGGCGTGTGGTCCATCGACGCCTCGCCCACGAGCTGAAGACGTCCTGCGCTGTCCGGCTGGAAGAGCCGGGCGACTCCGCCAGGCAGCGGTCGGTCGCCGAAATCGGTCTTCCGCGG
>JBDTTA010000348.1:0-2873 GCA_039930845.1 Gemmatimonadales bacterium | reverse complement strand
GTCGCTGCCGGCGATCGGCCCCAGCCTGGCGGACGATCTGCGGGCGGTCGGCGTCCGTCGGATCACCGATCTCGAGCGGCGGAATCCGGAGCGTCTGTATGCACGATTGAATAAGGTGCGCGGCGAGCGGCAGGATCCCTGTGTGCTCTACGCCTTCCGATGTGCGGCCTACGCCGCTCGTACCCCCCGGCCCCGGGCCGAGCTGCTCAAGTGGTGGAACTGGAAGGATCGCACCCTGCCTGCCCGCTGACGGGCAGGATGACATTCGCGCTGGAGCGTGCGATCACACGACATCACTTTCCGGGATAGGGCCAGCGATCCACAAAGTGGAACCGTGCCACCCGGGCGATACGCTCGAAGTCACGCCGGTTATCGGTGATGAGGACGAGCCCCTGCTCCCGGCAGGAGAGGGCGAGCAACACATCGTTTCCGAAGGCCTTGGAAAGACGCCCGAGCTCCACCCCCTCGCGCCTGGTCAGCTCGGCGAGGAGATTACCGGACTCATGCCACGCCTGCGGAGAGGGAGTGACGACGCGGCCGCGCCTGTCGTATGGCTCCAGCACGTATCGCTCGAGCCTGCGCCGCTCAGCCGCTGAACGTACGCCGGCCCGGAGCTCCTGCGCCACGACGGCACTGAGGTACTCGAATGGCGCGAACACCTGGTGAAACCATTGTAGTTCGGCGTTGGCCGATGGGTCACGAAACGCCTGGATGAACAGGCTGGTGTCGAGGACGTACTTCCGCCCGGCGGCCAGGCTCACCCGGCGGGCGAATCGGGGGGCGTCAACTCCACTCCGAGCATGGCCCTGGTGCCCGCGATCAGCTCGTCGCGGAAGACGACCATGTCGAGCGCCGCCTCGATCGTCTCGGTGGCGGTGGGGGTGCCCAGAATACGTTGCGCCTCGGCCACCTTGCCCGGACTCAGCCGGTATGTTTTCGGAACCTTGCGGTCCTTGGCACGCGAGCGCCCGGCGGACGGCATCGACACCTCCAGTGTATGTACGTTATAATAATATGTACATACGCCTGGGGCGGCAATGGTGAGACGCGTACCGACATGGGAGCCAACCGTGGTGATGTTGCCTGAGGCGTGCACTCTTCGGGGCAGGGTCGCCGTTGCCCGCTGCTTCCTCCCGCTCGCGATGGCGTCCCACCTCGTGGCGCAGAACCCGCCGGCGGCGGCGATCGACTGGTGGAGCGAGGATTCCACCCGCATCGCCTTCGTCCGGGCCCATGGGCAGCCGCGCACCTACCCTCATGTCGTCATCTGGTCGCCCAGCGATTCTCTCGATCCGCGCTGGCTCCCCAGCTTCGAAGACTCCCTCGCCGCAGGGCTCGACGCGCTCCGAGCCCTGATCGGCACCCCCCGGCCCTGGCAACGTATCGGGAACCGTCCCGTCGTCATCATCCTCAGCCCAGGGCGTTTCATCTCCCACGCGACCGGACAGGATACCGTCCTGATCGCCCTCGTGCATGTGAGGAAGGGCTGGGCCCCCTTCCTCCACGAAGCGGCCCACGAGCTTCTGGCCCCACCCGCCCCCTTTTCGCCCTACGAGTACGCGGACACCCTTGTGGGAGAGCAGAAGGCCGCTGTCTTCCCGTTCTGGCTCAGTGAAGGGTTGCCGGACTACCTGGCGCAATCGGTCGTCCAGACGACGGGCTTCCGGGAGGGGGACGTCTTCGAGATCGGGGGGTTGGGAAAGGTCGACAGCACCTGCCGGGTCCGCCTGTCGGGCCATCCTCGGCGCGGCGCCATCGCTGCCAGGATCGGAGGGCAGGGACGGCTGGAAGCGCTCTATACGACGGAGCGGGAGCAGGTGGCGCCGACGTACTACGCCTGCAGCCAGTCGTTCACGAAATACCTGGCCTCGCGGATAGGGCTCTCCGCGGTGGTGGAGCTGATGCCGGCCATTCCCTCGGGCCACTGGCTGGCGCAGCTCGAGACCCGGGCCGGCGCCGCCCTCCCGGTGCTCCGCCGGGAGTGGCTGGCTGCCCTGAACATCCCGGACGATTTCCCGCCTTGATCCACCCGATCTCTCGATGCCCTCCGCGCTGAACTCCTCCTCCGGCATTATCCTGCGAAGAGGGAGCGCGCTCCCCGTTGAAGCGCGGCAGGCAGGAACCATTACGCAGGGAGTCGAACGATGACGAAGATCCTCATGGTACTCACCTCCCACGACCGGCTTGGCGATACAGGCCAGCCGACGGGGTTCTGGTTGGAAGAGTTCGCGGCACCGTACTACGTCTTCAAGGACGCCGGCGTCGACATCACGGTGGCGTCGCCGAAAGGGGGAGCCGCGCCGGTAGACCCGAAGAGCGATGATCCCAAGGCCCAGACGCCGGCGATGAAGCGGTTCAGAGATGATCCCGAGGCGAAGCGCGTGCTGGCGAACACCGTCAGGCTCTCGACGGTGTCGCCGGACGACTTCGACGCGGTCTTCTATCCCGGCGGCCACGGGCCCCTCTGGGACCTGGCGGAAGACCGGAATTCCATCGCGCTGATCGAGCGGATGTACTCCGCCGGCAAGCCGGTCGCCGCGGTCTGTCACGGCCCCGCGGTGCTGCGCCATGCGAAGGGCCCCGACGGCACCCCGCTGGTCAGGGGGAAAGCGGTCACCGGATTCGCCAACACCGAAGAGGCTGCGGCCGGCCTCACCAACGTCGTCCCCTTCCTGGTGGAAGATGCGCTCACCGCCAACGGCGGCAGGTACTCGAAGGGCGAGGATTGGGCGGACCACGCCGTCGTGGACGGAAACCTGGTCACCGGCCAGAACCCCGCCTCGTCCGAATCAACGGCGAAGGCGCTGCTCGAACAGCTCAAGCCGGTCGGGGCGGGAGGGCGGGGCTAGTCACCCCATGATCATCAAGCTCGT
>JBDTTA010000347.1:0-2874 GCA_039930845.1 Gemmatimonadales bacterium | reverse complement strand
CTTGGCGTTGCCGGCACGGGCGCGCACACCATCGGATTCTCCGGCGGAGACCTCACCGCCACCTCCTCCACGATCACGCTTGCGGGACTGTCACCCGAAGCCACCACCGGCAAGTGGGGACCCGTCGTCCCCTGGGACATCGTTCCGCTCCACCTCCACCTCCTGCCGACTGGAAAGCTGCTGGGCTGGGGAAAGTTCGAGGATGGCACCAATAACATGGTCATGGGTAGCCCGCGGCTCTGGGACCCGGCGGCCGGAACTCCGGCCGCGACCGCCATCCGCGTGCCGGCCGACACGATGCTCTTCTGCGCCGGCCACTCGCTCATGGCCGACGGCAAGCTGATGGTGTCGGGGGGCCACAAGCTCGACGACCGCGGACTCGACGTCACCAACATCTTCGATCCGGCGACGGAAACGTGGAGCCATGGCCTCCCGAAGATGGCCAAGGGTCGGTGGTATCCGACCGTCACCGAGTTGGGCGATGGTCGCATGGTGACGGTCGCCGGGAAGGACACCAGCAAGTCGACGGTGCTGATTCCTGAGGTATGGGAGAACGGTGCCTGGACGCAGCTGACCGGTGCCAGCCTCCTGCTCCCGTACTACCCGAGGGACTTCCTTGCGCCCGACGGAAAAATCTTCATGGCGGGTGAGCGCACGAAGTCGATGTGGCTGGACGTGAACGCGTCCGGAGGTAACGGAGCCTGGACCAATGGGCCCAGCCACCTCTGGCCCTTCAACCGTGAGTACGGCTCCGCGGTCATGTACGATATGGGAAAGATCCTCTACGTCGGCGGCGGCGGCGACGTGACCTGGGACACGCCGGACCCCAAGTCTTTGACCCCGACGGCAACGGCGGAGAAGATCGACCTCACGCAGGTCTCCCCAGCGTGGCAGGGGGCAGGCTCACTGCCCACACCGCGCCGGCATCTCAACGCCACCGTACTCCCCGACGGGCAGGTGCTCGTGACCGGCGGGGTGAGCGGCGGAGGGTTCAACGATCTCAGCACTTCCCAGCACGCAGCGGAGATCTGGGACCCGGCCACCAACCAGTGGACCGGACTGGCCAGCAACAGTGTCGATCGTGGTTACCACTCGGTGTCCGTTCTCCTTCCGAACGCCACGGTGCTTCACGGCGGGAGCGGCAACGCCTTTATGCCGGGAACCTCGACGCCGTATCCCGACGAGGAAAGCCACGAGATCTTCCAGCCGCCCTACCTCTTCAAGGGCGCACGGCCGGTCATCTCGGACGTGACTCCGGCCACCTTCGGCTACGGTGCGAGCGTTCAGGTCAACACACCGAATGTGGGCCAGGTTGCCAAGGTCCGCCTGATCCGGCTCGGCTCGGTCACCCACGCGTTCGACCAGAACGGCAGGACGATGACGCTGCCGTTCACCAGCTCGGTGGGCGGCGTGAGCGTCACCGCGCCCGCGAATGCGAACATCGCGCCGCCCGGCTACTACATGCTGTTCATCCTCAACCGGAACGGGGTACCGTCGGACGGGAAGTTCATCCGCCTTCAATAGGCGACGTCGAGGGCAACGGTCGGCTCGGTCGAGGGAGGCGCCGGGAACACGGTCGCGAGATGCTTGTCCCACCAGCGCTGGGCGTCCTCGTCGGTCCAGCCCTCGATCAACCCGATTGCCGAGAGCTCGCGGGCGAGCTCCCCGGCGCCGAACGGCCGGTCCGACGGGTCCTTGGCCAGACAGCGGAGGATGACGTCGTCGAGGCGATCCGGGATCTTCAGGCCCGAGCGCACCGACGGCTTGACGGGTTCCTTCTGTATGTGTTGCAGGATCATCTGCAGGGCCGTTTCTCCCTCGAAGACCAACTTCCCGGTCAGCAGAAAATATCCCACGCACCCAAGTGCGTAGATGTCCACCCGGCGGTCTATCGCGTCACCGGAAGTCATCTCCGGTGGCATGTAGGCCGGGGTTCCAGTCGTCGCTTCGGGGGCGGTCAGGAGAGTTTGTGCCGACGCAGTCCGTTGATCCCGCTTGGCCAGGCCGAAATCGAGGACCTTCAGGAAGTCATATTCCAGTCCCAGTCTCGACAGGTAGAGGTTGGCGGGCTTGATGTCCCGATGCACGAGCCCCGAGGCGTGCGCCTCCGCGAGCGAGTGACAGGCCTGGCAGAGCAGTCGAACCACTCGCGCCGGCGGCTGCGGGCCGTAGCGTCGCACGAGCGCCTCGAGGTCGATGCCCTCGAGCAGCTCCATCACGAGATAGAATCGCCCATCGCGCGTGACGCCGAAGTCGTACAGCTGTATCGTGTGCGGCGACCGCAGGCTTGCGGCCGACTGCGCCTCTCTCTTGAACCGAGCGACCGCCATCCCCGCCGCCTCCCCGACGACTGCACCGCTCGGCCGAATCAGCTTGATGGCCGCCGGGCGGGCGAGCAGCCGATGGTCGGCTCGCCAGACCTCGCCCATACCTCCGCTTCCGATGCGGTCCGCCAGCCGATAGCTCCCCAACTCACGCGCCCGGCTGACCTGCCTGCCGAGTCGAGTGATGATCTGGGACGGCACCACGGCCAGCACCGCGCACACGTAGTTGGGGAGGTAGGCCCATACGAGGACGGCAAGCGTCGGCAGCTCGAGACCACGGAGGTGAGCCACGACCAGCCCGACCGGATCCATGGATGCCGCAAGAAGGGACGCGATCAGGGTCTTCCGCGGCGTTCCCCCGACGACCGCCGGATTCTCATGGTCGGCTTTCCCGGCGCCCCTCTCGTTTCATCCGATTCACCCGAGACCGACGCGATCGCGGCATTTGCCGGCCAGAGCGAGGCGGCCCGGCGTTTACGCGGCGCGGCCGATCCCGCCGCGCTCCAGCTGCTCGCGGAGCTCGAAGTCGAGCGCCTGACCCGGCAGTCGC
>JBDTTA010000346.1:0-2900 GCA_039930845.1 Gemmatimonadales bacterium | reverse complement strand
CGGCTCGCCCGAGCCGACTTGACGCCGACGGAAACCCGGGCGCGCTTCGGCTGGCTCGACGAGCGGCAGGTCGTGGTGCACGCAGGCAATATGGGTCTCAAACAGGGGCTCGCGCAGGTCATCGATGCGGCACAGCTCGCTGCGCGAAGGGGGGAACCGGTCCGCTTCGTCCTGGTCGGAGGTGGCAGCCAGGCGGCGACTCTCAAGGCAGCTGCCGCGGGGAGCCCGAACCTCGAGGTCTTGCCGCTGCAAGCGGATGGCACGTATGCGAGCCTTCTGGCCGCAGCAGACGTCCTGCTGCTTTCCGAGCGTAGGACGCAGCTGGAGATGTCGCTCCCCTCCAAGCTGACCAGCTATCTTTCCGCCGGGCGGCCGATTGTCGCGGCCGTGGCGCCCGGCGGGGCAACCGCGCAGGAGGTCGAGCGTTCGGGGGCCGGGATCGTCGCGCCTGCCGGAGATTCCGAGCAGCTCCTCGCGGCGCTGCGCCGTGTGCGAGAAGGGGCGGGGCTGGCGGAGCGGCTCTCGCAGGCCGGGCCTAGCTATGCGGCAGCACACCTCGGCCGAACCCCGTCCCTCATGCGCGCGTCCGCCTTCGTCAGCGCCATCACCGCGCGGTCCGCGGACCTCGGTGGGAGCGCGGTGGAGGCGTCCAGGTGACAGAGGTATCGGCAAGCGGCAAGAAGGCCCTGATCACGGGGATCACCGGCCAGGATGGGAGCTACCTGGCGGAACTCCTTCTCGAGAAGGGCTACGAAGTGCACGGGCTCATCCGGCGCTCGAGCCAGTTCAACACGCAACGCATCGACCATCTGTACGTCGATCCACACCAGGCCGACACCCGGCTCTACCTTCACTACGCGGACCTGACCGATTCGTCCTCGCTGATCGGGCACTTGCACCGCGTCCGGCCCGACGAGGTCTACAACCTCGGTGCCCAGAGCCATGTCAAGGTCAGCTTCGAGATGCCCGAGTTCACGGCCGAAACCGCCGGCATGGGCACCCTTCGGCTCCTGGAGGCGGTTCGCACCGCAGATTGGCCCATCCGTTTCTACCAGGCGGGCAGCTCAGAGATGTACGGCAAGGTGGTCGAGACACCGCAGAACGAGCGGACGCCGTTCAATCCGCGCAGCCCGTACGCGATCGCCAAGGTCTTCGCTCACTTCATGGTCGTCGACTACCGGGAGGCATATGGCCTGCACGCAAGCAACGGGATCCTCTTCAACCACGAATCGCCGAGGCGCGGAGGAACGTTCGTAACCCGCAAGGTGACCCGGGCGGTGGCAGCGATCCTCAAGGGCGAGCAGGAGCATGTGTACCTGGGGAACCTCGACGCGAAGCGCGACTGGGGATACGCGCCCGAGTACGTCGAGGCCATGTGGCGGATGGTCCAGCAGGATGAGCCGGATGACTACGTGATCGCGACTGGCGAGATGCACAGCGTGCGAGAGCTGTGCGAGACCGCGTTCGGACTCGCCGGCCTCGACTGGGAGAAACATGTTCGCATCGACCCGCAATACCTGCGGCCCACCGAGGTCGACGAGCTGTGCGGAGACGCATTCAAGGCGAGCGACACGCTGCACTGGGCTGCCACTACCCGCTTCGCGGAGCTGATTCGGATCATGCTCGACGACGATCTGAGAGAGGCCGGGATCGCTCCTCCGGTTGCCCCGCGACGGGCGCAACGGTGACCGGCTCCTGGCTGGATCGGCCGGTGATGGTGACCGGTGGAGCTGGATTCCTGGGCCAGGCGGTCGTTCGAATCCTGGAGGCGCGTGGGGCGACGCGGGTCTTCGTCCCCCGATCGGCCGACTACGACCTGCGAACCCGCGATGGGATCGACCGCGCCTTGGCGGATGGGGACCCGAAGCTGGTGATCCACCTCGCCGCCGTGGTCGGAGGGATCGGCGCGAATCGGGAGAACCCCGGTCGCTTCTTTTACGACAACGCGATCATGGGGATCCAGCTCATGGAGCAGGCGCGCCTGGTGGGGGTCGAGAAGTTCGTCCAGATCGGCACCGTCTGCTCGTACCCCAAGGTCACCCCCGTCCCCTTCCGCGAAGACGACCTGTGGTCGGGGTACCCGGAGGAGACCAACGCTCCGTACGGACTCGCCAAGAAGATGCTCCTCGTGCAGGGCCAGGCATATCGCGCCCAGTACGCCTTCAACGTCATCCACCTCATTCCGGTCAACCTCTACGGGCCGGGGGACAACTTCGACCCGCGCAGCTCGCACGTCATCCCGGCCCTGATCAAGAAGTGCATGGACGCTCGAGAGCGCGGCGATCCGTACATCGAGGTCTGGGGGACCGGTTCAGCAAGCCGGGAGTTCCTGTACGTCGACGATGCGGCCGAGGGGATCGTTCTGGCGGCGGAGCGGTACGACGGCGCCGCGCCCGTCAACCTGGGAGTCGGGGCGGAGATCACGGTTCGCGACCTGGTTGAGCTGATCGCGGAGCGTACTGGATTCCGCGGTGAAATCCGTTGGGATGCTTCCAAGCCCGATGGGCAGCCGCGCCGCGCGCTGGACACGAGCCGAGCGCAGCGCTCATTCGACTTCGTGGCGCGAACCCTATTCGCGGAAGGACTCGCATCCACGATTGAATGGTATGAATCGACGCGCCACAGGGTTGGAGCAGAGCCATCGCAAAGGCGCCCAGCGAACGCATGATCCAACGCCTATTGGGCCCTTCCTCAGCGGAAATCGGGCTCGTGGCGCAACTCCATTGCTAGAGCCTGTTGCCGGTGACCCCGACCCGCGTGACTCAGGCCGACCTCGAATCCCGGCCCGATCCCTCCGTTTCCGCATCCCGCGAAATAGCCGCAAGGCTCGCATCACTGAAACGCTGGCTACGGGTGTCGGTATTCAAGGCATCGGAGTCATTACGGGCGTCCTTGTGGCC
>JBDTTA010000345.1:0-2921 GCA_039930845.1 Gemmatimonadales bacterium | reverse complement strand
CAGCTCTCGTCGGCGATCACGGGAATCGACGCGCGCCGCGTGATCTCCCCCAACCCTTCAATCTGATCCGGAGGGAGCGGCTGCTCGAGGACGGTGACACCGAACTCCTGCAGCACCGGGAGCATGCCGATCGCGCGCTTGACGGTCCAGCCACAGTTCGCGTCCACCCTGATCTCGCGGTCGGTGGCATCGCGGATCGTGCGCAGAATCTCGATGTCGTTGTCGCCGCCCAGCTTGATCTTGAGGATCGGATACCCGGCGGCCTCCTTCACCTTTGCCCGGATCTTTTCCGGCGTGTCGAGCCCGATGGTAAAGGTGGACTTCGGCGCCTTGGAAGGGTCCAGCCCCCACATGCGATACAGGGGAATGCCGAGGCGCTTGGCGGCCAGGTCGTGCAGCGCGGAGGACACCGCGGAGCGCGCGGCGGCGTTGTAGCGCATGACCCCTTCCAGCCGGCGCTCGGTTTCCTCGAGGTCGAAGGGATCGGACGGCAGTGCCCCGGCGAGATAGGGAAGCGCCGCCTTGGCCGACTCGGCCGTCTCCCCGTAGAACTTGCTCGGTGCCGCCTCTCCCCACCCTTCGTTGCCATCGCCGTCGCGGAGCCTGACCCACAGCGTCCGATACTCGCTCCGCCCTCCGCGCGCGATGATGAACGGATGCGTAGTGCGAAGCTCCAGAAACTCGGCATCCATCTGAAGGCGTTCGGGCACGGGTTCCTCATGGACGGAGATGTGGTGCGTGCGGCCTGTAGACTAGGCGAGCGCGCCGAGGTGCGCCAGCACCCCGTCGGCCAGTGAGGATGGGACGTAGCCGCCTTCGAGAAGCCCGACGATGGGTACCCGCGGCATACGCTCGCGGCACCGAGCCGTGAGCTCCGCGTAGTGCCCGGGCTCGAGCGTGAAGCCACCGAGCGGATCGCCCAGCATCGCGTCGAAACCCGCCGAGATCAGCAGCAGATCCGGCGTCCAGTCATCAGTGGCCGCAGCGATCGCCGCCCAGAGATCGGCCACGTAAAGCGCGGCAGGCTTGCCCGGACCCCGCGGCACGTTGAAGACGTTGCCCACGCCACGCTCGTCCGCCATTCCGGTGCCCGGATACCAGGGGTGCTGGTGCAACGACACGTACCGCACGCTCGCATCGCTTTCGACCAGCGCCTGGGTACCGTTGCCATGGTGAACGTCCCAGTCGACCACCAGGACGCGCGCGCGCCCAAGGCGCCGAGCATGCCGTGTCGCGACGACGACGTTGTTCACGAGACAGAAACCCATCCCCCGCGCCCTGAGCGCGTGGTGACCCGGCGGGCGCACCGCGGCAAAAGCGTGCCCTTTCCCTTCCAGCGCCGCGTCCACCGCCGCGAGTACCGCGCCGGTAGCGCCGAGCACAGCGGCCCAGCTCGCCCGGTTGAGGATCGTATCGAGAAATAGTGCCCCGCCGCCGCGATCACTCAGCTCCTCGAGGCTCCGGAGGTAGCCCTCCGGGTGGACCAGCAGCAGACTGTCTTTCTTCGCCGCGGGGGCGTCGCGCACCGTGACGCTGCCTTCGGCCCGGATACGATCGAGCAGAACGGCGAGCCGCGCGGGCGTCTCGGGATGATCGGGACCGGGATCGTGCCGAAGACAATCGGGATGCGTGAAGACCAGCGGCGGCACCCTGCCGCCCTATCGAACCGGCCGGCGCCGCCGCGAAAGAACGATCAGCGCGCCGTTCGGCACCAGGCCGGCGTCTGCGAGTGAGCGCGATTCGTCACGCAGCTCCGCGCCACGAAACTTGAGCAGGTAGCCCTGAGGATCGCGGGACACGCGGGCCGCATCGAGTGCGCGGCGCTTCACATCGGCAAGGGAGGTCGTGGCCGGAAAATCGAACGAGAACTCATCCCACGCGTCCTGCACCATGATCCGCACCGGAAGCGTGGCGCTCATGCCGCGGTCTCCGACGTCGTCGGCAGCGTGGCGAGAAACCGGTCGAGCGGCTGATCGAAGAAGAGCGTCGAGGCGCGGACCCGGACGCCCTCCGCCGACGGCAGCAACGCAATCGCGATTTCCTCGCCACCCTGGCCCCTGAGCGTCAGGAAGGCCGGTCCTTCCTTTTCGGGAAAGGCGGCTTGCATCGGCACCCGCTCGGCAAAGAAGGACTTGGCGCGTCGGAGCACTTCGGGGGCATCGAGCGTGGTGACCACTTCGTACATCATGACGGGCTCAGCTGGTTGAGGTAGTGGAAATATTAGCCTCGATGGCTTCCCACGTGCACCACGGCCTGATACAACCGGCCCGGACGCACCAACGTGAGGAGGCCCGGCTTCCGGCGCAACACCAGCACGAGGTCACCCTGCGGAGGCTCCGCCGCGTCCGCCACCGTCAGGAATGCCGGAAGCGTCGCGCCGCGTGGAACGCTCGTGCGATACTCGCGGCCTCGCCACTTGAACACGACCGCATCGGGCGCGGCGCCGACGATGCGATCGAGAAAGACGTCGTCTTCGACGCGGTACGCGCCTTCCGCCACGACCTCGCCCTGAAGGAAGAACCCCGGATCGAAGTCCTCGCCGTCATGCCGGGCGAAGTTCTGCTCGACCGCCCAGTCGAGGTCTTCGAGATCCGGCGCCCTGGCGCGCCACTCGAGATGGTGGCGAAGCTCGTGCGTCAGCGTCTCCCACGCCTCCTCGCGCCAATCGAAACCGGGTGTGAGATGCGCGAGGGCCGCAAACGAGCCGTGGTACAGGACGATACGGCTCTGCACCGCCTCGGCGCTGCCGTCCGTGCCTGAGGGGAGCGGAACGCATTCCCCGAGGGTGTAGATGCCGCTCCGGTCGGGGTGCGGCACCGTGCGGGGCGACACCGTGACCTCGGCGATCCCATCGAGAAACTGGCTCGGCAGCTCTTCCGCCAACCGCCGCACCAGGTCCCGGAAGTCATCAAGGCGCATCG
>JBDTTA010000344.1:0-2941 GCA_039930845.1 Gemmatimonadales bacterium | reverse complement strand
TGAGCGACACGACTGACGCGCCGGTGGCAACGAGCTCGGAAAGTATGCGGTCGGGGGGGAGTGCCAGCGACAGCTCGAGGCTGTATCGTCCCGGGCTGATCTCGATCACCCGGGTGGCGATGGGACGAACCCGTTCGAGCGCCGCCACCGACAGGTTCGCGACGACGAGCTCCCAGCCACGCACGGTGAACTCGGTGAGCTCCGCCAGCCGTCCGTGCGCGGCGAGACGTCCGGCGGCCACGACCGCCACCCGGCTGCAGAGCGCCTCGGCGTCAGCGAGGATATGTGAGCTGAAGAACACGGTCCGGCCCTGGTCCCGCAGCTCCAGAATCAGTGCGCGAACGTCGCGGCGCCCCAGCGGATCCAATCCGGACATCGGCTCGTCGAGAAAAATCACCTCGGGGTCGTTGAGCAGCGCCTGGGCGATGCCGACGCGCTGCACCATCCCTTTCGAGAACTTGCGCAGCTGGAACCGGCGCTCCCGGCCGATGCCGACCCGGTCGAGCAGGCTGGCGACACGCGTGCGCCGATCGGCGGGTGAATAGCCGAATAACTGCGCGAAGTACGTGAGCAGTTCCTCGGCGGTGAGATAGTCGTAGAAGGAAGGATTCTCGGGCAGGTAACCGATGCGGTGACGAATGGCGAGGTCCCCGACCGGCCTTCCCAGGATCTGCGCCCGCCCCGACGTCGGATAAATGAGCTGCATGAGCAGCTTCAGAGTAGTCGTCTTGCCCGCACCGTTCGGACCGAGGAAACCGAAGACCTCCCCCGGCTCGATGCTCAGCGTCAGGCCGTCTAGCGCACGGTAGGTCCGCCGGCGCCAGAAGCCGACTGCGTAATCCTTTGCCAGGTTGTCGATATCTATCGCCGGGCTCATCCAGCTTGGCGTATCGGCAGACTACTGTGCTCGCTTCAGGGCAATCCCGATCAATGCATCAACGTACTGCGCCGGCGGCAGACCGAGACTGTCGTTTCCCATCCGACCCGCGATCATGCGTCCGTTGATGTAGACCGTGGGAGTCGAACCGACATGAACGAGGCCCCCCAGGGTGGCGTCAGTCTTGACCTCGACGAGCGCCGCCGCGTAGCGCGCGCTGAAATCGGTGATGCCGGCAATGTCGCGGGCGGCGCCCTCGACCACCTCGCGGGTGAGCGACGTCTGGTTGGCAAAGAGCCAGTCATTCAGCTTCTGCTGATTGGGGTTGCCGCGGGCCATGACATACGCGGCCGCTGCTTCACAGGCCGCGAAATGCACGCCGGTCGGAACGTTGGGGTTGCACTCGGGTTCCAGTGGATAGTGCTTGAGGACGAACTCTACGCCCTTGCCGGCGTAGTTGGGCAGCACACGCGCAAACGTCTCGTGCGCCGCCCGGCAGCCAGGGCACTGATAATCGCTGAACTGGACGATCTGGACCTTCGCGCCATTCATATCGAGCGGGAGGTCTGCCTTGGGCTGGACATCCCACCACTGTTCGAGCTTCAGCCGCTGCTCCTCGGTGACCGGCGAATAGGCTTCCTGGCTCGTCGACGCCCCCGCCTGCGTCGTCTGAGCTTCACGAGGGAAGAGCGAGACGGCCCCGGCGGACACGCCAAGCAGTACCAGCAGCACGAGAAGTGCGGACGGGGTCGACACAAGAGTGCGGATGTCGCGCGAGGCGCGGCCTGGCAGAGTAGTCATTGGGAATGTTGTCGCTCCACCGGAGATGATGAATATCGCGATGACGGAGAGGTAGGTGATCGCGCAGAGGATGCAGAAGACCTTCAGGACGAAATAGGACGACCACCCCAGATACAACGCAAACGCGAGCCCCACCGTCGAGAGCGCGAAGATGTAGGCCGGGGCGTTCTCTTTCGACGACGACGCCGGCCGTCCGACCATGGCGGCGAGCAGGAGAATGGTGGCGAAGAAGATGACGCCGAGCACCGCCACGGGCACGCCCACGAAGCTGCCGTATCGACTCAGGTACGCCTCCGTGCAACTGACGGTTGCGCTGACGTCACAGAAACTCGCGTAGTGCTGTTCAGTGACCAGCTTGTAGTGCACATAGCTCGAAACACACGACGCGCCAAGCCCGAGAAGGGCGAATGCCACCAGCAGCGTCCGACTCTTTGAAGACATCAGTTTTTCCCCATGAAGTGACATTTGTACAACATTTCACTTCACTTCGCTGCCGTGGCCGGGGGCTCCGGTCTCTGGCATGTTGCCCGCGAAAGTCACGGTATCGGCGTAGACGACCCGATCCGTGTTGGTCCCGTAGAACTTGGCGCCAGTCACCCCCCCTGCCGTCGGGTCAGCAGAGACCTGGTAAGTGGTGACCGGGGGGAGCCCGTTGCAGCTCATGCGGCCGTCGGTTGTGGGCGATCCACCCATGGTGAAAAGATACCCGCTCTTCAGCACCGGATCGGCGGCAAGGTCTGGACTGATGAACCCCTCCCCGGTCGTAGGCGCCGGCGCCGCGAGCCCGGCAAGAGTCGGGGAAAAATGCTGGTCGCCGCACGCTTGTGAAAACGAGAACTGCGCCTGGTTGATCGTGGTGAGCGCCGCCACCGCGACGGTCTCACCGGCACTGACCCGGGCGTGGCGGTATCCGGCGACGGCGACTGCGGAGAGGACGGCGATGATCGCCATGATGATCAGGAGCTCGACCAGCGTGAACCCGGCGCTTGCGGGCCGGCGACGTCTTGCGTGTGTCATAGAGAGAGGAGCCGTCGAAAGCGGCCGTCCCTTTGTACTGCGAATCAGCGGCGCGAACCAGCAATAAGGAGTAGCTCGGGCCCACCGCCGTCGCCTCATCCCGGAACGTCAAGAGGGATGCCCTCTCGGGCATCCCTCTCGATTCGAGTGCAAGTTCCGGTTTTCGAAGCCGTGCGGCCCCGAAGCGCGCTTACTGGATCGGGCTGGCCGTTCCGGCGAGGGTGGCGGCGAGAACCGGGGGAACAC
>JBDTTA010000343.1:0-2942 GCA_039930845.1 Gemmatimonadales bacterium | reverse complement strand
TGCCGCCGCGGCTCGAGACCACCGTGTTCTCCAGATCGGCCAGCGACGTCACGCGCCCGATGCCCCGGATGATCGACTCTTGGCCGGGCGTCTGCAGAAACCCTCCCGGCGCGTTGACGTTCGACTCCCGGACGGCATCGAACACCTGATTGAGCGTGAGATCGTACGCACGCAGCTTCGCGGGGCTCACGAGCACCTGGTACTGCTTGCGGTCGCCCCCGATGACGATCACCTGCGACACCCCCGGCACCGACAACAGCCGGGTGCGGACGGTCCAGTCGGCCAGCGTCCGCAGGTCCATCGGCGAGGTCCTGGTGGACGTCATCGCAAACGTCATGATCTCGCCGAGCCGGGAGGAGATCGGGCCCATGACGGGCGGCTGGACGCCCTCGGGCAGCTGGGCGAGCGCCAGTTGCAGCTTCTCGGCGACGAGCTGGCGGGCGATGTAGATGTTCGTACCGTAGGCGAACGTGACCGTCACCACCGAGAGACCGATCGCCGACGACGAGCGCACGGCCGTCACATTGGCGGCGCCATTGATCGACGATTCGATCGGGAAGCTGACCAGTGCCTCGACCTCCTGCGGTGACATCCCGGGCGCCTCGGTCAGGATGGTCACCTGGGGGGCCGTGATGTCGGGAAAGACGTCGATCGGGAGCTGGCTGAGCTGGCGTCCGCCGAGGATGAGCAGCAGAACGCCTCCGGCCAGCACGAGCCAGCGGTTCTGGAGGGACCAGGCGATGACCTTGTTCAGCATGCCGGATTCAGTGGCTGTGGGGTTTGCTCTCATCCTGCAACCCGCCGCCGGCGGGCTGGGACGACAGCGTGGCAAGCTCGACCGCGCCGCGGGTGACCACCTCGTCGCCCTCGACAACCCCGCTCGTGATGGCGGTGTACTGGTCGTTCCGCTCGCCGATCACCACGTTCTGCTTGACCAGCGCGTCGCCGTTCTGCACGAAGACGAACCGCTCCGGACCCTGGGTCTGGATGGCCTCGTTGGGCACGGCCACCGCGTGGCCGCTGCTCGCGACGACCAGATCGGCCTGGGCGAACATTTCGGGCTTGAGCTTGAGGCCTGCGGTGTTGCGCAGGTCGATCCAGATCCGGAGCGTCCGGCGGTCGGGGTCGATGGTGTTCGCCAACCGGACGACGCGGCCGGTGAACACCTGGTCGGGGAAGGGTGCCACCCGGACCCGCGCCGTCTGGCCCAGCCGGACGCCGGCGAGGTCGGCCTCGTAGACCTCGGCCTGCGCCAGGAGGTGCGACTGATCCGCGACGTGAAACAGCTCCTTGGTCGGATCAACGGTCTCCCCGGTCGTGACCGAGCGTTCGAGCACGACCCCATCGAGCGGTGAGGTCACTTCGACGGTGGGGGGCGTCTCCGCGATTTGAAGGCTCTGGATGGCCACCAGTGCCTGCCCGCGGTGCACCTTGTCGCCCACGTTGGCGTTCACGGCCGTGACCTTTCCCTGCACCCGGGACGAGACGAAGGCCTCATGGTCGGGATCGACCTTCAGCGTCGCGTTCAGCGCGAGTGTGCGCTCGATCGGCCGGATCTCGGCCGTCACCGTCTGCAGACCGATGTTCGCCCTCGCCTCGGGACTCAGGGTGATCGATCCGGCAGCTTCCCCACCGGTACCAGTGTGGGAGTGTGGGGCCGCCTCGTCGGCGTCCTCGTGGGGCTTCGACTCGTCGCCCTCCGCGTGCCCGTGCGGCGCGGCCTCGTCGTGCGTCTCCACGGCGGGCGAGCGGGCCGACGCCTCGCCGCTGCTCCGGTTGCACCCCCACACGCCCAGCAGCGCGATCGCCGCCGCGCCCGCGAGCCATCGTCTACCCATATCCGCCTGTCCTCATCTGTTGAAGTCGGCTCCCTGAACGGGTATGCCCACGGCCGCCTCGAGATCGGCCAGAGCGGTGGCGAGCTCGCGCATGCTGTCGAGCAGCGCGGTCGTGTTCTCGTTATAAGTGCGCTGTACCTGAAGCACCTCGAAGATGTTGACCTGCCCACGCCCGAACGCCGTCTCGGCGACGCGGAGCGCCCCCTCGCTCGACGGCAGAATCACCCGGCGGAGCGTTTCAACGCGGGAGGTGGCCAGTGCCACACGGCCGAGCGCGACCCGGACGTCGCGCTCGAGCGCCTGCCGCAGGCTGGCCTGCCGGAGCGATGCTGCCTCCCCCCCGAAGCGGGCCCGCAGCACCTCGCCCTGGTTGCGGTTGCTGAACGGCAGGCCGAGGACGATTCCCACACCGACCCCGTTGTCCGCGTTGCTGACCACGCCCCCGCTACCGGTGCTCACGTCATCCCTCGTCCGGCCGTAAATCGCTCCGACGGCCACAGTCGGCTTGCCGGCGGCCCGGGCCGCGGCGAGCGCCGCCTGTTGGCCCTCAACGTCGAGCTGGGCCGCGCGCAAATCGGGACGGTTTGCGAGAGCGAGCCTGATCAGGCTGTCCACGCCCGCCACGCTCGGCGCGAAGCGTACCGGTTTGTCCGACACCGTGTCCGTGTATGACGCCATGAGGAAACGCATGCCAGCAGCCGGCAAGGAATCGGTCAGGTGATACCTGACGGTCAGGCTGTCCCCGAGCAGCCGCGCAAGCTCCACTTGCTGCAGGTCGGCCTCGCGGGCCGCCGCGTCCTGGTCGAGGAGCGACTGCTGGTAGATGGTGGAGCTGAGCCGGCTGTCGAGCTCGGACCCGAGCCCCTGCTCGAATGCCGCCTTGGCTACCCGGCTGATCCGCCCGTTGACCCGCGCGAGCGAATCGAGAAGCGCCACCCGTTCCTGCTGGAAGAGCAACTCGCGGTAGGTCCGGACAACGTCCCGGCGGACCAACCGCATCGCGTCTTCGGCTTTGTACCGGGCCCGCTCCTGGCCAAGCATGGCCGCGCGGATCCGGTAGCCCCGCACTCCCCAGAGTTGGAGGTCCTGCGTCAGGGAGACCCG
>JBDTTA010000342.1:0-2945 GCA_039930845.1 Gemmatimonadales bacterium | reverse complement strand
GGCTCCGCACGTCGCGAGATCTCCGAGACCCGCGAGCTGCTCGAGAACACCCAGGAGCAGTTCAAGACCACCGAAGGCGCGTTGGAGGAGTTCGAGACCCGCAAGCGCCAGCTCGAGCGCGCGGAGCAGCGGCTCGCGCGGGCCGAGGCGCTTGCACTCGGCATGAAGACGACGGTGGAGGCGCTGCAGGCGCAGCGTACCGTCGTCGATCATGCGATGGAATCGGCCAGCGGTCTCGCGATGCAGATGAAGCAGGCGGAAGCGCTGATCGCGACGCTCAGGAAGGAGCGCACCATCGCGTGCGAGCTCAAGATCGCCCTGGAGCTCGACGACGAAGAGGGGGCGCCGCGCGCGTAGCGGAACCACACACGATCCACCACCCTACCTGCCACTCGTCACGGGTCCCTAAGTGGGGCCCGTGCCGCTTCTTGCACTCGCTGCTCGCCCGCCTCTTGCTCCCATCAACTCGGTCCGCCTTTCCGCCACCATCTACGACCATCTTCCCGAAAAGCGTGAGGTCAGCATGCAAGGCCGACTGGCGAATTGCGCACGCCTAAGCGTGCTCTTCCTTGCACTCTTCGGTTGCAGCGCCGACGATTCGACCGGCCCGGCGGGCGGGGGACCCGATCAGCCGCCCATCGCGCTCACGAGCCGCTGGTCCGACGCAGCCACCTGGCCGGACGGTGTGCTGCCGGCGGAAGGGGCAGCCGTCACGATCCCGGCCGACAAGGCGGTGCTGCTTGACGTGAGCCCGCCGGCACTCGCGAGTCTCAACATCGATGGCGCGCTCGTGTTCGACGAGAAAGACCTGGCCGTGACCACCGGATGGATCGCCGTTACCGGAACCCTGCGCATCGGTACCAGCGCCTCTCCCTTCAAGCACAACGCGACGATCACCCTCACCGGCGCTGCGGAAGCTCCCGACGTGCTGGGCATGGGCAGCAAGGTGCTCGGTGTGCTCCCCGGGGGAACGCTCGACCTCCACGGTGAGACGCGCACCGGATGGACCCGCCTGGCGGCCACCGCGCCTCAGGGCGCGACCCAGCTTACCCTGGCAACCTCGCCCAACTGGCGGGTCGGCGATCGCCTCGTTGTCGCCTCCACCGACTTCGATCCTACCCGCGCGGAGGTCGTGACGATTCAGGGGATCGGCGGGACCGGCGTCTCCCTCACACAGCCGCTTCTCTATTCGCATTACGGACAAGTGCAGACCTACGAGGGGAAGACCGTGGATGAGCGTGCCGAAGTGGGACTCCTCACCCGGAACGTGCTGATCCAGGGCGACAGCGCCTCGAGCGCCGCCGGATTCGGCGGGCACATGATGGGCATGGGTGGCACCCTCCGGGTCGAGGGCGTCGAGCTGCACTTCATGGGACAGAAGGGGAAAGTGGCGCGGTACCCGATGCATTGGCACATGATGGGTCCGGTGGATGGCCAGTACTTTGTGGGCAGCAGCGTGTGGAAGAGCTTCAACCGCTGCGTCACCGTGCACGGCACCGACAACGCGCGAGTGGAAGGCAACGTCTGTTACGACCACCTGGGCCACGGATACTTTCTGGAGGACGGCGCCGAGACGGGCAACCTCATCGCCGGCAACCTGGGGCTCGGCACGAAGACCACCGCTGACGGAGAGGGTGTGCTGCCCACCGACACCCGGGCCGCCACATTCTGGATCACCAACCCGGACAACATGATTCGCGACAACGTCGCGGCGGGCTCGCAGGGCTTCGGCTTCTGGTTCGCGCTCCCCGCCACGCCGACCGGACTCTCGACCGGTCAGCCCGACCTGCCGCGCACCAATCCGCTGCGGGAGTTCGCCGGCAACAGCGCCCATTCGAACCGCCGTGGCGGTCTCCAGGTGGACGACGGCCCCATGGCCGACGGCAACACCCAGACGACGTACTACAGTCCGCGGTCCGATCCGAACGACGACCAGAGCGCGGTCGAGGCCGATTTCAAGGATTTCACCGCCTGGAAGCACTCGGGCCGCGCCGTGTGGCTGCGGGGCGCCAACTTGAAGCTCACGGGAGCGGTACTCGCGGACAACGCCATCGGCGCGACTTTCGCTTCCTACCAGACGTCGGTCGAGGATGCGCTGTTCGTGGGCGAGACCGCCAACAACTCGACGACCCTCTCCTCGGGCACGCCCAGGCGCGGCTACGAGTTCTATGACGGCACGGTGGGCGCGGACAAGGTGACCTTCGTCAACTACGTCGGGTCGGCATCCATTCCGTGGAGCGCGCTCGGATTCCTCAGAAACAACGGCTTCTCGGTGAGCACGGCAAACTTCGCCGGTACCCTCCACTTCACGAATGCGACGCCCTATTACCTGGAGACGCCGCACGCCGACAAGGACGGAGACAAGGCGGCTGTCTTCCTCGATCGGGACGGAAGCGTCACCGGGAGCACCGGGTCCTACGTGGTGCCCAACTCACCCTTTCTGATCACGCCCTCCTGCGCCCCCAGGACGGACTGGAACGCGTACGTCTGTCCGAATCGGTACGTCGGGCTGAGCATCAGGAGCGATGTGGAGAATGTCGCGCCGCTTACCGTGACCCGCGACGACGCTGCCTCGCTCGACCTGGTGGGAGTTCCCGGAAACCCGGAGGCCGCCTTTGCCTCGGTGGTACCCGGGCGTCAGTACACCATCCAGTACGCCGGCGCCGTTCCGCTCAATCCAAAGCTGTACCTCGACAATGTCGCCCCCACCGACTGGGTGCGAGTCACGCTGCCCTACCCCCAGGCGGCGATCAAGGTGGTGCGGGACTACTGGGCGGGCAATCCGGTGGCGGCCGTCACGAGCCTGGCCGAGCTCGATGCCGCCACCGGCGACAAATACTTCTACGACGCCGGGACCGGGCTGCTGCACCTCAAACTGGCACCGATGCAGGATCGAGACTGGGCGACGCTGTTCGTGCAGCCGGCGTAGGTCGGCGGGTCGGCGG
>JBDTTA010000341.1:0-2946 GCA_039930845.1 Gemmatimonadales bacterium | reverse complement strand
ACGAGATCTTCGGACTCGGCCCGCTGGAGCCGCTGGTGCAGGACCCCTCGGTGTCGGACATTCTGGTGAACACCTACCAGAACGTCTTCATCGAGCGCAACGGCAAGCTCGAGCGCACCGATGTCCGCTTTCAGGACGATCGTCACCTGCTCCAGGTAATCGATCGGATCGTCTCCGCCGTCGGCCGCCGGATCGACGACTCGTCACCGATGGTCGATGCCCGGCTGCCCGACGGCTCGCGCGTCAACGCGATCATCAAGCCACTTGCCGTAGATGGCCCCCATCTCTCCATCCGCAAGTTCAAGCGGGATGCCCTGAGCGGTGAGGACCTGCTGCGCTTTGAGAGCCTCACCGATCCGATGCTCACGTTTCTCAAGGCCGTCGTCCGGTGCCGGCTCAACGTGCTGATCTCCGGCGGCACCGGCGCGGGCAAGACGACGCTGCTGAACGTGCTCTCGTCGTACATCCCACCGACGGAGCGCATCGTCACCATCGAGGATTCCGCGGAGCTTCAGCTGCGGCAGCCTCACGTGGTACGATTGGAGACGCGGCCAGCCAACATCGAGGGCTCCGGAGAGGTTCCCCAGCGGCTGCTCCTGATCAACTCGCTCCGTATGCGTCCCGACCGGATCATCATCGGCGAGGTGCGTGGGGGTGAAGCGGTGGATATGCTCCAGGCGATGAACACCGGTCACGATGGCTCCCTGACGACGCTGCACGCCAACACGCCGCGAGATGCCCTCAGCCGGCTCGAGACGATGATCTCGATGGCTGGCCTCGACCTTCCCGAGCGGGCCATGCGGCAGCAGATCGCGAGCGCCATCGACATTGTCGTCCAGGTGACCAGGCTTTCCGATGGCACCCGGAAGGTCAACCAGATCTCCGAAATCGTCGGGATGGAAGGTGATGTCATCACGATGCAGGAGATCTTCCTGTTCGAGCGGGAGGGGCTCGGCGAGCACGACAAGGTCCTCGGTCGATTCAAGGCTACCGGGATCAGGCCGCGGTGCGCTGACCGCCTGAAGGCCTACGGAGTGGACTTGAGCTCGGTCCTGTTTTCCGACCGTGACGCGGCCCCGGCCAAGGCTCGCTGGTGAGCCTCTCTCATCAGGCACTGATCACGGCGGGAATCGCGTTCGCGGTGGTTACTCTCGCGACCGTGTCCCTCGCGCTCCTGTGGGAGTGGGCCCAGTCCCGGCGCCGCGCGTGGCTCATTCGGCAGCAACTCTCGACGGTGCAGAACGCGGGGGTACGGACCCCCGTTCAGGGTGGGCTGATCCGCGGGGCGGGGCCGGGCCGCCTCGACCCACTCGTCGCGCTGGCTCAGCGCTTTGGGCGCACCACCGCCGTCGAGGAAGCGATGGTGCAAGCGGGCATGACCTGGACCCTCGGCACCTTCCTCGTCATCACGCTGGGAGCAACGGTCGCGGTGGGCCTCGTGACGTTGATTCTGACCCGTTCGTTCCTGGCCGCGATGGCCTTCGCCGCCCTGGCCGCCGTGAGCCCATACGGATACATCGGCAGGCGCCGGCGGCAGCGGCTCGATGACTTTGAGGAGGGGTTGCCGGAGGCGCTCGATCTGCTCGGCAGGGCCGTTCGTGCCGGCCACCCGATCTCATCGGGCATCAAGCTCGTGGCCGATGAGGCGGCGGAACCTGTCGCGGGAGAGTTTCAGCGATCCTTCGAGGAACAGCGGTTCGGCCTGCCGTTCGATGATTCGCTGATCGCGATGGCGGCGAGGGTGCCGCTCGTCGATCTGCAGATGCTTGTCACCGCGATCCTCATCCAGCGTTAAGTCGGCGGCAACCTGGCCGAAGTGCTCGACAACCTGGCCGACGTGATTCGCCAGCGATTCAACGTTCGCCGGCAGCTCCGCACCTACACGGCGCAAGGACGCCTGAGCGGCTACATTCTCGCGGCGCTGCCCATCGCGGTGGCATCCATCATGTTCATGATCAATCCGGCGTACATCCGGATCCTGTTCGAGCACCCGCTCGGTCGCCTGATGCTGATCATAGCCGGTACCATGCAGCTCATCGGGTTTTTCTGGATCCGCCGAATCGTGGACATCGAGATCTAGCGCATGCTATACACCTTCGCGGCCCTCGTGGCCCTGACCATCTCGCTGCTGGTGCTCTTCGTGGCGCAGTTGGCGCCGAATCGCTCCCCTGGTGTCGCGCGCCAGCTCGCGGAGCTTCGGCGCGCAGGGAAGGGATCCCAACGTGAAGAGCTCCGGCGGATGCGCGTGGAGCGACTCGGAATGTTGCTCCAGAGCCTGGGCGAGCGCGTGACGGGCAACAAGAGGAGGGACCAGTCCGGGGGACGGATCTTTCTCGCCCAGGCGGGTTACCTCGTTCCCACTGCGTTGCCGATCTACTGGGGAACGCGAATTGGCCTGGCCATGGCCGCACCGGTGGCCGCGAGCCTCGTGTTTCCGCTCCTCGGCTTCAGCTTGACCTCATCCGTGATCGCGGCGATCTGGGCCGCATTGGTGGGCTGGATCATGCCCGTCTTCTACGTGGGGCGCCGGGTAAAGCGGAGGCAGAAGCAGATTCAACAGGCGCTACCCGATGCGCTCGACATGATGGTCGTCTGCGTCGAAGCGGGCCTGGCACTCAATCAGGCACTGGTCCGGGTGGCCCAGGAAATCGACGAGGTAAGCCCGCTGTTGAGCGAACAGATGGTGTTGGTCAATCTCGAAATCCGAGCGGGCACTTCCCGCGAGGAGGCTCTTCGCAAGTTCGCCGAGCGCACCGGCGTTCCCGAGGTAAGCTCGCTCGTGGCGATGCTGATTCAGACCGATAAGTTCGGAACCTCGGTCGCCAACGCGTTGCGGGTGCAAGCATCGACGCTCCGGACCAAGCGCCGCCAGCGTGCCGAGGAAGCCGCCGCCAAGACAGCCATCAAGCTGGTCTTTCCGCTGGTCTTCTTCATTTTTCCCGCGCT
>JBDTTA010000340.1:0-2949 GCA_039930845.1 Gemmatimonadales bacterium | reverse complement strand
GCACGCGGCCAGCGCGACGCAAGCGATGAGTACTCGTGCGTGTTTCCCGGTCATGGTACCTCCTCGACTGGTTGGAGGGAGTGGGCGGGCAACTCGCCAGTCGACACATCCCCGTCTACGAGGGACGCCGGGGAGCGTTCATCCTTCTCACGATACTACCGGCGCGCCAGGCAAGCCGACCGCGCCTCCAGCACTCGGGCGTGGCGATCAACGCCGACGAACCGGAACACGATGGGTGACGTGGCACAGATCTCCCCCGTGGGATAGACGAATACTTCGGCCGTGTCCCCCCATCGTTTGCCGGTGAACGCCTGGACTCGCCGGTCCCAGAGCGCCAGGGTGTCCCGCTCTCCCCGGCTCACGGCGAGCGCCCAGTGGACCGGTCGCTCCGAGGCGGACAGCCGGCTCAAGCGGAGCGAGTCCCGATGGAGGGCGGCGTGGATGTAGCGACGGGCAGGCGCCGTATAGCCGGTCCCCGGCCAGTCGGCGGAGTAGGGCTGGACGATGAGTATCGCCCCGCCAAGCAGCACCAATGCGATGAGCGTCAAATACCAGGATGTCCCGCGGTTCACCATAAAGCCTCCTCGTAACGCCACGTACTAGGCGGCCGCGGTCGCAGCCGGCTCCAGCAGCACGTCACAGTACTCGAAGCGCCCATCTCGCCGCATCCGGTCGCCGGTGACGAGCGGCAGCGGGCGTGCGAAGAGCGGGCCCGCGTACACGCAGGTGTGGAACTCGCCCCGCTCGCCGCATGGATCCACCGTCGGCGGCAGCTCGGCGAGCAGTGTGCGGTCGAACTCCCGTCCGGCAAACACGCCCGCAAGCTGGGTCGTGTCGACGCACGTCAGCAGCGCCCGGTAGCCCGCCCGCACAAAATGCCAGGCCAGCTCCGCGGTGTTCTGGCCCCAGAGTGGGAAGACGCCGGTCCAGCCCGACGCGGCGAGGAGCTGCTCTCGATACTCGCGCACGTCGGCGAGGAAGAGGTCTCCGAAGGCGATGTGCCGGAGGCCGGGCCAGCGCTCCGCGGCGGTGCTCAACCCGAGCGTGAAGGCGGCCTCGTAGTCCGCATTGGTGGAGCTTGACGCAATCGACGTCTCGATGAGCGGCAGGCCCAACGCGTGGACCTGCGCCTCGAGCACCGATCGCCGCACGCCATGCATGCTGATGCGGTCGTAGTCGCGCGTGAGCGTGGTGAGGAGCCCGAGGACGCGGTAGCCGGGGTCCGCCCGGAGCGCGGCCAACGCCAGCGTGCTGTCCTTCCCACCACTCCATGCGACGAGTATGTCGATCATGTTTTCCAGTGTACCACAGTGCGGGAGTCCGTGCACCCTGTACTCATGCACCCCGCGGCCGCCACCTGACCTTCGTCAAGTTCACCCGCCCCATCGCGTCGAACTTCACCCCCTCCCGCTCCAGCAGCTGCCGCTGCGACAGCTCCGCGCCCGGCATCTTCCTCCGGCTCACCATCCCCGCAGCGTTGATCACGCGTTGCCATGGCACCGCGCTCGCCAACGGGAGTGCCGCCATGGCATACCCCACCTGCCTCGCATGCCCGGCCACCCCGGCGAGCTCGGCGATCTGCCCGTACGTGGCAACGCGCCCGCGCGGGATTCGGCGGACGACGGCGTAGATCTTCTCGTGCGACATGGTCTCGAACCTAACGGACCAAGCGCGGCCGTACAGACACGGCCGCGATTATACTTTGGCCGCAATGACCGGAATCCTGCGGCCAACGTCCGCCCAGCGCGCCGCGCTGAAGGTGATTCAGATCGCCGCCGTCGCGGTGGTCCTCGCCGCACTCCCCGCCCCTCTCTTCCAGCTCGACCGCTACACTCTCCCCAAGGAACTGGTGCTCGGGGCCGCCGCCCTTCTCGCCGGCCTGCTCTGCCTCGCGTCAGCGCGCCGCCTCAGCGTCATGGCCGTCGACGCGCCCATCGCTGGATTTCTCCTGATCACCGCGCTCTCGGCTCTGCTGGCCACGAACGGCTGGCTCGCCTTTCGTGCGCTCGGCGTGAGCCTGGCCGGGGCGACGCTTTTCTGGTGCGCGCGGACACTGACCCGCGCGGGAATGCGCGGTCCCATCCTCGCGTCGCTCGCCCTTGCCATCGTGCTCGGCGCCGCCACCGCGCTGGGACAGGCGTATGGTCTCCTCGACACCAGTCTCGCAAGTCTGAGCCGGGCGCCGGGCGGCACCTTCGGCAACCGGAACTTCATGGCCCACCTCGTGGCGATGGGACTTCCACTCCTCCTCTTCCTGGCCGTCGAGGCGCGCGGCCGGCTCCGTTTTACCCTCGCGGCGGCCGGCGTCGCGATCGCGGCGGCGGCGCTGGTGCTCTCACGCTCGCGCGCCGCATGGCTCGGCACCGGGCTCGGCGCGACCTTTCTCGTGATCGAAGGGCTCTGGATTGGACGGCTCTGGGCCGACGATCACCTGCGGCGGCGGGTGCTGCAGCTCACGGGGGTGGGACTGGCGGGGCTCGCGCTCGCAATCGTATTGCCCAACCGGCTCAACTGGCGCTCCGATTCACCCTATCTCGACTCACTCACCGGCGTCACCAATTACAAGGAAGGCAGCGGACGGGGGAGGCTGATCCAGTACGGCAACACCCTCGACATGGCGGCACACCATCCGGTGCTCGGCGTGGGTCCCGGCAACTGGCCGGTGTTCTATCCCCGGTTCATGTCGCCGGGCGATCCCTCGTACGATGCCGACGACTTCATCCCCACGAATCCGTGGCCGAGCAGTGACTGGGTGGCCATCGCGTCGGAGCGCGGCTTTCTCGCGCTGGCGCTGCTCGCCTTTGCGGGCATCTCGACGGCGCTCGGCGCGTGGGCCCGCCTGCGCCTCCGTCCGGCGGCCGATCCGGCGCTCACCGACGTGACGATCGTCGCTACCCTGATCGTGCTCGCGGTCGTCGGCTCATTCGATGCCGTGCTGCTCCTTCCCAT
>JBDTTA010000339.1:0-2985 GCA_039930845.1 Gemmatimonadales bacterium | reverse complement strand
CCCCCTTTGGCGCTGAAGACCGCCGTGAACCCTGGCCCAGACGAAGGAGTCCCGGCCCAGTCGCTCGCCCTGGCTCCCCGACGTGCCTACGGTGGGCGGATGTCGGCGGACGTGCGAGCGCGTACCCATGCCCCGTACCAAATCGGGTGCTCATCTGCGCCCGGTGACTCTCGCCTATCCGCGTGCGCTCGACGAAGCCGGACGCCACGCTCAGCCAGGCCACTGCCGCCCGCACGTCCGGGTAGGAGAGGACCGGCACGACGGAGACTGGCGGAGTCGCCCGATTGACCTTCATGACGCCGACCCTGCCACACCCTGCCGGCCCTCGAGTTCACGAGCGGCTGCCAGACCGTCGCGCCCTGGCCGAAGCCTCCGGATACCTAAGGACTCGGATCCTGCAAGCGTTCGCGGGGGACATGCACCGTTGTCGTGCGGACGTCGTTCGGGTCTGATTCGGTGTGAGCTCGGCTGGGGTCCGAGGTGCCCTTGAGGGCTTGAACGACGCCCTTTCGGTGCGGTCCTGGAGGTGCTAGCGTCAAACGGCTCGGGCGCCGACTCAGTAGCCAGGAAGCGAGTGGAATACCGATGGCCGACTACAAGGCAGTAGCGCGGGAAATGTTCGGAGCGATAGCCGCTGGCGGAGACGTCGATGCAGCCGTCGACAAGTACATGGCAGAGGACTTCATCGAACATGAGGAGGTTCCCGGGATGGACAACACCCGGGACACACCTCGGCAACTTTTCAAGATGATGCAAGCGGCCTTCACCGACTTCAACGTGAAGGTTCACGACCTGCTCCAAGAGGGCGACAAGGTTGTCGCCAGGGTCTCGTTTGTCGGCACGCACACCGGTGAGTTCATGGGCGTGCCCGCCAGCGGGAACCCGATCGACATCAGCGCCATCGACATCATGCAGTTCCGCGGTGACCAGTGCATCGCACACTGGGGCGTCATGGACATGGCCGCCGCAATGGCGCAGATGGGCGCAGGACCACACGCGTAGCCAAGGGTCATCCAGTGCTTGGCGCAGGCGTGTGGGGGGTTTGTTGAGTTTGCCGCATGAACGTCCGGCGGCGGCGGCACGCGGTCTTGGACGGAAGTCACAGGCGGCGTCGAGGAACGGGAGGACCCGCGCGAGCGCCTCGGTCCGACTCAGCACCTGCAGCCGCCGGAAGATGTTCTCCAGGTGCTTGCGCACCGTGGCCTCGGACAGGCCCAGGTCGCGCGCGATCTTGGTGTTGCTCGCGCCGGTGGCCACCCGGCGCAGGATCTCCCACTGCCGCGGGGTCAGGTTCGGCTCGCCGCGCAGCTCTCGATCGCGACGCGCATGCAGCTCGGCCACATGCGCCGGATCAGCCGGAGCATCATCAGCTCGCGCTCGGTGAAGTCCGGACCTTGGTCACGCCACAGCAGCAGACGCCGATCGATCCCACCATATGGTGTCATCGGAACGAGCACCTCGTGCCGGAAGCTTAAGGTGGCCCACATCGAGCCGAGCGGGGTGTTGGAGTACTCCCGCTCGGTCCAGAAGCCCGAATGCCGCAGCACCGTCGAGTGAACTCGGGGCCGGGACGCGTTACCGCCAGAGCGTCAACGGGCCCGGGGGTCGAGCGATCACTGCAGACATTGAGGTGACGGCATACGAACCGGACACCCATCTCGCTTTTCGCACCATTGCCGGTCCGGTGCGCCCCCGAGGCGACCACACGTTCCACAGCACCGACAACTCCACCGAGGTCACATTCACCGTGGATGCCCCGCTAACCGGGCTCAAGAAGTTGTTCATGGGCAACGCTGTTCAGAAGACGATGGATGCCGAAGTCGCGTGCCTCGACCGCGCCAAGAGCGTTCTGGAATCGCCCAGCTGAGAAGATTCACCATTTGCCCGAGCCGTCGAGGCCGTTCACGGCTGCACGCACCCTTGGCAACGGCACCTGCGTCGACGAGGAGCCCGGCTGGGCGGACCGGCGTCCGGCCGCGGCGGATTGACGCCGCTCAGCCGGGTGATCTACGCAATGGGGAGTTGTCGATTCGAGCTCGCCAGCGGTGCCCCGGATCGGGCTAAAGTGCAGACCAACGGCCCGTTAACGAGGTGTGGCATGGACGTGAACGAGAATCGGATCGCCGAATTCCACCGACTGCACTCCACTGGGTGCTTCGTCATGCCGAACCCGTGGGACGCGGGCAGCGCGCGGGCGCTGGAACAGCTGGGATTCAAGGCTTTGGCCACGACGAGTGCCGGACTGGCCTGGACTCTGGGTCGCACGGACACGCATGTCACCCGCGATGAGGTACTCGACCATCTCCGTCTCATCGTGGGCGCTGTGACGGTGCCAGTCAACGCTGACTTCGAGGGCGGCTACGCGGTGGACCCTGCCGACGTGGCGGCGAACGTGACGATGGCCGCGGACACGGGGATCGCCGGGCTCTCGATCGAAGACGCTTCGGGAGACGAGGCCCATCCACTGTTCGAGTTCGACCTGGCCGTGCAACGTGTTAGCGCCGCACGACGAGCGATCGATGAGAGCGGCACGGGCATCGTGCTCACGGGACGCTCCGAGGGCTTCGTGTGTGGGCGTCCCGACATCGATGAGACCGTCCGTCGGCTCCAGGCATACGCCGAGGCCGGCGCGGATTGCCTCTACGCTCCTCGGATCGACAAGCTCGAACACGTCTCGGCGGTTGTGGCCGCGGTGTCACCGAAACCAGTGAACCTGTTGATCAATGCTCCGTTCATCACCGTCGCCGAGGCAGCACAGCTGGGCGTACGGCGCATCAGCGTGGGGGGCACACTCGCGCGTACAGCATGGGGTGGATTCCTGAAGGCCGCCGAAGAGATCGCGGAAACGGGGACGTTCTCGCGGTTCGTCCACCTACCCAACGTCGACGCCCTACTCGGCGGCTGAGCGGGTTGATGACGGTGGTGGCAACAGGGATGGAAACGCTCGTGCGGTAAGTCGGTAACGCGGTATTGCAGCTATTCCGC
>JBDTTA010000338.1:0-2986 GCA_039930845.1 Gemmatimonadales bacterium | reverse complement strand
TGAGCACCGCCAGCTCGCGCGTCCGCTCGCGGGCGCTCATCATCATCGCGTTGGCCGCCACCAGCAGAATCGCGAACACCACCGCCATGCCGATCGTGTTCATCAGCAGGCTCACGTTGCCCCACATCGTGGCGAAGCTGGCGTTGAACGCCTGCTCGGTGCCGGTCTTGGTGGGCGCGCTCGAGTTGCGGAACAGCGCGTCGATGGCCTTTCCCACCTGCGGCCCATTGTCGGGATGGTCGATCTGCATGATGTACCACCCTGCCATCCCCTGGCGCCCCATCTTCTCGTCGAGATACTGCCAGTGGAACATCATCGCGTCGTCGTTGATGACCGGGTCGGTCGGGGTGTAGACGCCGCGGACGGTGAAGGTCCAGTCGCCCGGGTAGATCGTGCCCCGGAGCGTCACGTTCTGTCCCACCTTCCAGCCGAAGAGGTCCACCAGCCTGGCGCCGATGAGCGCGCCCGAGCGGTCCTGGAGAAACGCCTCGCGCTGGTCGGCCGGGACCGACATCTCGGGGTAGAGGTCGAGGTAGCTCTTCGCGTCGATGGCGAAGTTGGCGAAGAAGCGCTTGCCGTCGCCGTATTGCCCGCCGAACCAGTTGGCCCAGGTCACCTTCTCCACGCCGGGCACGGTCTGGAGCCGCTGGGCGTAGGCCACGGGGAGCGGGAAGATGAGACCGCTGGCGTTGGTGCTCACCAGCCGGCGCGCGCTCCCGAACTCGGCGGCCGCCTTGAGCGTGGTGATGACGGTGCGGAGCGAGGCGAAGAGGAAGAGCGCCAGGGCGACGCTCGCCATCGTGAGGAAGGTGCGCCGCTTGTGGCGGCCGAGGTTGGCGAGGAGGAGGGGCCAGAATCTCATGATGCCGCTCCCGCAGCGGCCGTCTGACCCTGCTCGACGAAGGTTCCTTTCTCGAGGTGGAGCTGGCGCTTGGCGCGCGCGGCGGCGTGCGCGTCGTGGGTGACGATGATGACGGTCTTCCCGAACTCGGCGTTGAGCCGGCCCAGGAGCGCGAGCACCTCCTGCGAGCTCTTCGCGTCGAGCTGGCCGGTAGGCTCGTCGAGGAGGATCAGCGTCGGGTCGGCGACGATCGCGCGGGCGATGGCGACGCGCTGCTCCTGCCCGCCCGAGAGCTGCCGCGGGTAGTGCTGGAGACGGTCGTCGAGACCGACGACACCGAGCGCGATGCGCACCCGCTCGTCGCGCTCCTTCTTCGAGAGCCGCGTGAGCAGGAGCGGCAGCTCCACGTTCTGGAAGGCGGTGAGCACCGGAAGCAGGTTGAACGACTGGAAGACGAAGCCGACGTTCCGCGAGCGCCACTCCGCGAGCTGCGCCGCCGTCATCGCGCTCACCTCGGCGCCGCCGACGCGGATGGTCCCGCTGGTCGGCTTGTCGAGGCCGGCAATAAGGTTCAGCAACGTGGACTTGCCCGAGCCCGACGGACCCATGAGGGCGGTGAACGTGCCCTGCTCGATGTCCATCGACAGACCGGTGAACACGTCGATCCGCTCGGCGTCGCGGTGGAAGGTCTTGGAGACGTCTCGGATTTCTACCAACGCCATAGTGCGGGCTCCTCAGATAGGGCTATTAGCTACTAGCTATTGGCTAATAGCCAACAGCCAATAGCTACTTCACTCGCATCCCTTCCTTCGGGCTATCCACCCCTCCAGTCAGCAATCGCTCTCCCCCCGACAGCCCGCGGGTCACCTCGCGAAAATCGCCGCTCACCGGCCCCGCGTCGACCTCCCACGCCGTGAGCCGCCCGTCGCGCACCAGCCATACGACGCTCTTCCCGCCGGCCTCGTGCACGGCGGCAGCGGGCAGCCGATAGCGGGTGGCGGTGGATATGTCTGAGGGGCCAGCCGCTTTTCCTGAGTCGCTCACCAGGAAGTCCACCCGTGCGCCCATCTCGGGGAAGATCCTGGCGTCGTGGTCGAGGATGCTCACCTTCACCTGCACCGTGGCCCGCTGCCGGTCGGCGGTGGGCACCACTTGTCGCACCTCGCCCTGGAACGACGTGTCGGGGTAGGCGTCGAGGGTGATCCGCGCCTGCTGTTTCGACGTCACGCGGCCGATGTAGGCCTCGTTCACGTCCACCTCGACTTCGAGGGAGGCGAGGTCGGCCATCGTCACCACGGCGCCGCGAGTGAGCCCGCCGCCCACCGACGGCGCCACCACCTCGCCGATTTCCGCTTCCTTCCGGAGCACCGTGCCGGTGAACGGCGCCCGGATGTACGTGTTCTCGAGCGTCGCCTTCGCCATGCCGAGCGCGGCGGCGGCGGCGTCGACGCGCGCCTTTGCGGCGTCGGCGCGGGCTTCGGCCTGGTCGGCCTTGCTCCGGGCGGTTTCCGCGTCCTGCTCCGAGACGAGCGCGGGATCGTTCCCGTGGATCTGCGTCACGCGGCGGGCGTCGCGTGCCGTCTGGTCGCGGTCGGCGCCGGCCTCGATGAGCTGCGCCCTGGCACTCGCCAGGTTCGCGCGCGCCTCGGCGACGGCGGCGGCGTAGTCGGCGTTCTCGAGCGTGGCGATCACCTGGTTTTTCTTGACCTCGGTGCCGCCATCGACCGTGAGCGACGCGATCCGGCCTGGGATTTTCGCGGACACCGCCGCGCGCACCCGGGCCACCACGTAGCCGTTGGCGGTGACCGATGTCGCGGAGCCACCGCCGTTTCCGCCGCCGGTCGAGATCGGCGTGGCGACGATCGTCTGGACCGTGGGGGCCGAGCGGCCCCGTATATAGAGGAAGGCGCCGGCGAGTAGTACGACCGCGACGGCGGCGATGACCAGCGTGCGGCCGAACGCGCGGCGGACCTGGGGCGGGGGATCGCGATTGATCCGGAGCTTGGAGAGATCGTGCTCGGGTGCGGTCACGGAGCGAATATACGCCGAAGGGTGGAGGGTGTCGAGGCGGGGTGGGATTTGGGATTGTCGTCCTGCGGTGATGCGAGCCGCGATTGTTCGAAGGCCGAAGATTGACACGCGCCA
>JBDTTA010000337.1:0-3003 GCA_039930845.1 Gemmatimonadales bacterium | reverse complement strand
AGAACCTCGAGGCCATCGCGCTCATCGAGACGATCGACAACGGCAAGCCGATCCGCGAAAACCTCGCCGCCGACATGCCGCTCACCATCGATCACTTTCGCTACTTCGCGGGCGCCATCCGGGCCCAGGAAGGCGGGATCTCCGAGCTCGATGCCGACACCGTGGCCTATCACTTTCACGAGCCCCTCGGCGTCGTCGCCCAGATCATTCCGTGGAACTTCCCCCTGCTCATGGCTACGTGGAAACTCGCTCCCGCGCTCGCGGCGGGAAATTGCGTCGTCCTCAAGCCGGCCGAGCAGACGCCGGTATCCATCATGGCCTTCATGGAGCTCATTGCGGATATTCTGCCGAGCGGTGTCATCAATGTGGTGCAGGGCTTCGGAGTCGAGGCGGGCAAGCCGCTGGCGCAGAGTCCGAGGGTCGCGAAAGTGGCATTTACCGGTGAGACGACCACCGGGCGACTCATCATGCAGTATGCATCCGAAAATCTCATCCCGGTGACACTGGAGCTCGGCGGCAAGTCGCCGAACGTCTTCTTCGCCGATGTGATGGACGCCGACGACGATTTCTTCGACAAGGCGCTCGAGGGTTTCGCCATGTTCGCCCTCAACCAGGGCGAAGTGTGCACCTGCCCCTCACGCGCGCTCGTCCAGGAATCGATTTACGACCGCTTCATGGAGCGTGCCGTCGCCCGGACGAAGGCCATCGTGGAGGGCAATCCGCTCGATATGAGCACCATGATCGGCGCCCAGGCCTCGAACGATCAGCTCGAGAAGATTCTCAGCTACTTCGACATCGCGGGCAAGGAGGGCGCCAGGGTTCTCACCGGTGGCGCGCGGCGGGTCCACGAGGGAGAGCTCAAGGATGGCTACTACATCCAGCCGACGATCCTCGAGGGCAACAACAAGATGCGGGTGTTCCAGGAGGAAATATTCGGACCGGTGGTCTCGGTCGCCAAATTCAAGAACTATGACGATGCGCTGGCGATCGCAAACGATACCCTCTACGGACTCGGCGCCGGCGTCTGGAGCCGCGACGCGAACACCTGCTATCGAATGGGGAGGGCGATCAAGGCAGGACGGGTGTGGACCAATTGCTATCACCTGTACCCGGCGCACGCCGCCTTCGGAGGCTACAAGCAGTCCGGCATCGGTCGTGAAAACCACAGGATGATGCTCGATCACTATCAGCAGACGAAAAACATGCTCGTCAGCTACAGCCCGAAGAAGCTTGGCTTCTTCTAGCCCCCCGGACGTCGCACGCGTGGGGATCACCCCCGAGGCGACGGTGGTGCTCCGCCGACTGGTGGCGGAACATGGGCCGCTGCTGTTCCATCAGTCCGGAGGCTGCTGCGACGGCAGCTCGCCGATGTGTTATCCGGCCCGCGAATTCCACATCGGCCAGCGCGACGTATTCCTGGGAGAGGTGGATGGCGTTCCGGTGTATATCGGAGGCCTCCAATTTGAGGCGTGGCGTCACACCCAGCTCCTCATCGACGTAGTGCCGGGTCGCGGAAGCGGGTTTTCCCTCGAGGCACCGCTGGGCGTACGCTTCCTGACACGGTCCAGGGTATTCGATGCCGCGGAACGCCGATGGCTGGATGCCTGTCCCCCTCCAACCGGCCCCACCTGAAAGTCAAAGCCCCCGGTGGCGGAGTCGCCGGGGGCCTTCTTTCTACGAAAAGCGGTAATGACGCGCCTTGAACTGGGGCGGCTGGGGTCGAACCAGCAACCTCCCGGTTAACAGCCGGGCGCTCTGCCAATTGAGCTACACCCCAAGGAGGTACTGCACGGCGGACCAACACTTTACCCCTGCACCGATGGCGCGGTCAAGGCCGCTCGCGAAGGAGTCACGAAGCTTCAGCCCCGCACAGGCAGATCGAGATCCTCGGTGACAATTTCCCGGGTGACCGGCAGCGGCCGACGCTCGGGCGCGGCGCTCCAGCCCGCCGCCTCGAGGAGGTCTGCGGTGCGCTGGTTGACGGAGTCGGTTTCCTCCGCGCCGCGCGCGGCGCTCGCGGCGAGGTCCAGCCAGGAAAGCGCCTCCTCGAAGGCGTAGCGATGAACGGCGGCCTCGCTCGCCACCAGGGCGTAGCGATATGCCAGCGACGGCTCGCCCCCGCGATCGGCATGCAGCGCGATTTCTCCCGCCACCGCGAACGCGTCGCCGGCCGGCGCCGTGAGCTCGAGCGCCAGCGCGAGCATGCGGTGCAGCTCCCGGCGGCGCGGCGCGGTAATCCCGCCCCTCACCACGTGGGCGATCAACGGACGCGCACATCGATACACACCGCCTTCCTCGATCACCAGTCGCCGGTCCACCAGGGCGTCCGCCATCGCCGCCGCACGCAGACGGGAGATCCCGTGGACGTGCGACAGGATCTCGGGTCGCCCGCCCTGCCCCGCCACCGCCACGGTAATCAGAAGCTCCCGGAGCTCCGCGGGGAGCCGGTCCACCCGCTCGGCGATGAGGTCCTGAACGGTCTGCGAAAGCGGGAGCTCACGGCTCACCGCCGCGCCTGCGACCGACACCGTCCACTCACCGCTCGTCTGATCGGCCGCCAGCGTACCCTGGGCGTGCATCGCTTTCAGCAGCTCGATGGCGAAGAACGGGTTCCCACCGGTGATCCGGTGGACCCGCGCGGCAAGGCGCCGTGCGCCGGTGGGAGTGCTCACGTGCCCCAGCTCGCGGATCATCCGCCAGAGCTGTTCCTCGGTGAGCGGACCCAGCTCGATGGTATCGGCCTGCGACTTGGCGCGGAGCACACGGCAGAAACGCGCCGCCGGGGCGTCCCGCTCAACTTCGCCGAGCGTGACGGCGCCGAGCCAGAGCACGGGGGCGTGCTCCAGCCGCCGCACCAGGAACCTGAGCAGATTGCCCGTGTCCTCATCGCACCACTGCAGATCATCGATGGCGATGGCGACGGGCCGCTCGCCGGCCAGCGCCAGCAGGAGCTGCGCGATTCCCTCGAAGAGCCGCCATCCGTCGTTGGAGTCTGCCGGTCGC
>JBDTTA010000336.1:0-3006 GCA_039930845.1 Gemmatimonadales bacterium | reverse complement strand
AGATCGTGGGTGGTGTGATTCCCAACAAGTTCATCCCGGCGGTCGATCGTGGGGTACGGGAGGCGGCGGAACGCGGCGTGGTGGCCGGGTATCCGCTGGTCGACTTCCGGGTCGAGTGTTACGACGGCTCATATCACGACGTGGATTCCAATGAGATGTCGTTCAAAATGGCCGGCATTCTCGCCTTCAGGAACGTGGTACCCAAGGCCAGGCCGGTGCTGCTCGAGCCGCTGCTGGATCTCGAGGTGTGGGCGCCCGAGGACGTGCTCGGTGACGTGATGGGCGATCTGAGCGCGCGTCGCGGCCAGATACTCGGCACCGAGCAGGATGGCCGGCTCACCAAGGTCCGCGCGATCGTTCCCGAGGCGGAGACGTACAAGTACTCGACTGCGCTGCATTCCATAACCCACGGCCGCGGCACCCACCGCCAGAATCTCCACGGCTATGCCGAGGCGCCGCCGGAGGTGGCTGCGAAGGTCGCCGAGGAGAGCCAGCGGGAGCACGCGGCGGCATCGTAATCATTCTCCGCCCCTCCCCCATTCCTCCCCCAACCGCTCCAGCAGTGTCACCGCGCCGAGCGCCGTGAAGCCCGCCTCTGCCGCCGCGCGCCGTGCCATTGCTTCATTGGTGCGGTGGAGTGCGAGGAGCGACAGCGCCGCGATCCCGCAACACTCGGCGGCGATCAGAGCGGCGCCGCACTCGAGTGCCGCGGCCCGTCCCACCTCGGCGTGCTCGAAGGCCGACGCGTAGTCCCGGCCGCGCAGCGCGGCCAGCGCCCGCACGCGCCGCACCTCCGCCGCGCCGATCTCGTCACCCGCTTCCTCCGCCCATCGCTCCGCCCGGTCGAGCTCCTGTCTCGCCTGGGTGAGCTGCGTCCGCTCGACCATCAGCTCGGCTCGCCCCGTCGTCGCGAGCGCCAGGAGTCCCCGCTCCCCCACCAGCTCCGCATGCCGGAGCGCCGCGGCCGTCGCGTCCTCGGCGTTACGCCAGTCGCCGAGCTGCCGGAAGATGAGTCCCAGATTGTGATACGACTCGGCGGCGCCGCGGCGGTCACCGAGACGCTGATACGCCAGCAGCGCCCCGCGGTAGAGGCCGAGGGCTTCGTCGGGCCGCCCCCGCAGATGGAGCGCGGAGGCCAGGTTGTTGTTCGCCCGTGCGGCGAGCAGGCTGTCACCGAGCTGGTTCGCCAGGCCGAGCGCTTCGGCCAACACCCGCTCGGCGTCCTGCATGCGTCCGCGCTCGAAGTAGACAACACCGAGGAGGTTGAGCGACCGCAGCCGGCCGTCGGCGTCCCCACGCGCGTGAAACTGCTGGAGCGCCGCGCCGGCCAAGTCCTCCGCGCTGGCCAGCTCTCCCATGCGCGTCGCCGCGGTTGCGGCGAGCAGCTGCGCATCGGGACGCCGGACGACCACCGCCTCCGGGAGGCCCCGGAAGGCGGCGAGCGCGTCGGCGAACCGCCCCTCCTGCATCAGCTCGCGCAGGGGGCCGGTGGCGTCATCGGCGGAGGGCGTTGCGACCATGGTCGCGTTTACCTAGTACGCCAGCGCATATCGGCTGAATCCCTGGATGTCGGCCTCGATTTCCTTCAATTCCGTGACCACGGCCGCGCCAAGCCGGACGAACGGGTCCGACGGCGTCTCCTGCCGCCAGATGCCGAGGGTGGTCTCGATCGAATCGTCCACCCCGTCGTGGTGGCCATCTTCGTTGAAGTCGTCGTTGGCGTGATCGTAATGGATCTTCAGGCGCGCCGGTTTGTCCGCCGAGAAACGGAGCCCGGAGGGCTGCATCTCGAAGAGGAGCTGCGCGGGATCGACGACCGCCACGTGAATCAGGATGGAATCGCCGTCCTGAAACAGTGTACCGTCGGGCCGGGCGAGCAGGGACGGGGCATCGACCTTCAGGCGGAGGTACTCCTCGCCCGGGCCGCCCGTTGCCTCGTCCTGGAAGAAAATCCGGACCTCGCGGTTCTCGCCCCGCTTGGCGTAGAAGCTGTCCACCGGATTGAACAGCGGCAGGCTGGTCTGCGCGAGCCGGACGATGGTCAGCTCTGCCGGCGGCTTGGTAGTGTCGCCCGGGGGGCCGCTGGAATCGGAGCACGACACGGCCAGCCCGGCGAGGCCGGCAAGCGCAAGGTGATGGAAGAACCGGGTGACACGCATAACGACTCCGTTGTGAGAGATCGTGGGCTCAGTCCGACTGCCCGTCAAGAAGTCGCTGCAGGCGCGGCCGCGAGATCCCGAGCCGCCGTGCCGCCTCGCTCTTGTTGCCCCCGGTCAGTTCCAGCATGGCGCGAACGGCGGAGCGCACCAGCATGTCGAGCGGCACCGGAAAGGGGAGCATCCCTCTCGTGTCGTTCGCCGCTGCCCGCGGCGGGATCAGCTCTTCGGCCCGGAGCGTGCCGCGGGGTGACAGCACCAGCGCGCGCTCGACCGCGTTCCGGAGCTCCCGGATGTTGCCCGGCCAGGGGTAGCTCCTCAGCATCGCCCGAAGGTCGGGCGTGAGCGGCGGCACCGGCAATCCATACGCCGTCGCGATGCGCGCCACGAACGTCTCGGCCAGCAGCTCGACGTCTCCCTCCCGGTCGCGGAGCGGCGGCAGCGTGAGCGTGACCACGTTGAGGCGGTAGTAGAGATCCTCCCGGAACTCTCCCCGCGCCGACGCTCCACCGAGATCGACGTGGGTGGCGCCGATCACGCGCACATCCATCGGGCGGGTGGCGTGCCCGCCGACGCGCCGGATCGTTCGCGACTCCAGCGCCCGCAGCAGCTTGGGCTGGAGCTCGAGCGGCAGGGCGCCGATCTCGTCGAGAAAGAGCGTGCCGCCGTGCGCCAGCTCGAAGAGTCCGGGCTTGGCGGCGACGGCGCCGGTGAACGCCCCCTTCTCGTACCCGAACAGCTCGCTCTCGAGCAGAGTTGCCGGAATCGCCGCGCAGTTGATCTCGACGAACGGCTGCGCCGCCCTCGGTCCCCCATAGTGGATGGCCCGCGCCAGCAGCTCCTTTCCGGT
>JBDTTA010000335.1:0-3009 GCA_039930845.1 Gemmatimonadales bacterium | reverse complement strand
CGGTTTCCGCTGGGGCTCCGCGACCCCCGAGAGCCAGGGGATGTGCGGCAGCGTCAAGCGGCTCGGCTGCACCAGGACCCTCACGCAGCTGTGGAACGGCATCAGCAACTCCAGGTACAACACCAAGCGGTTGATCGTCATCCGGAACGACAAGGTGATCTTCGACCGGGGGGGGACCGACTTCTATCACGCCTATTCCGCCTCCAAGGGTCTCCTTGGCGCGCCGAGCCTCGTGTACGCGATGAACAGGTGTGGGGTGGGGCTCCCGGATCCGGCGTCTCGATGGCTCTCGCATGGCGACGGCGCCCGATGGGGCACCGACTATCCGTGGACGGACATCACCGTCGAGGAACTGGGCTCGCACACCAGCGGAATCTGCGACCCCGCGAACACCAGCACCGTCTGCCGCAATGAGTCTCCCGGCTGGCAGGCCGATTACACCCGCGCCGACGGCGGCGGCACGAACTTCGTCTATCCCGCCGATGCCTTTACCATCGCCCGTGCGAGGGCGGAGCAGAACCGCGAGCCGGCCGCGGCCCCAGGCAGCGTCTTCGAGTACACCGACGTCGGGCACGCCCTGCTGGACTACGTGGTCCAGCGAGCCTGCGGGATGAAGCTCACCGACATCTACGACGGCTACATCAAGCAGCCAGGGATGGGTTCGCCGCGCGGCACGGCGCTGATCCGTACGGACGAGGGGCAGGTCTTCAATCAGAGCGCCGGCGTCGCCAGGTGGAATGGCCGCGACGGCGCGGCGGTGCTGCGGCTTGCGGGCAGGCTGGGCATCTGGGACAACCAGAACGTGGAGCCGGTAAAGTACTGGTCGGCGTTGACGGGAATCGCCGCCAATCTCCCCGCGGCGGCGGCGGCGGGCTTCGGCGTGATCTACAGCAACAACTCGACCGACCTGTGGACCGCGTCCGCCGGGCACAGACGCCTCTCGCCGGAGATGTTCGGCCATGGCGGCAACTACAGCAACGTCTTTCTGAACGATCCGTTAACCGGGACGATCGTCGTGCGGCAGGGCGAGAACAACGCGAAGGGCGCGTCGTACCTCACCAAGAACGGCTGCGCGCCGGGATGGACGGGGACGGCGCCCGTCTGCAAGGAAGGGAAGAACTGGAGCAACAACTGGAACGTGTCCAGCGCGACGGTCAACTCTTCGTCGGTCGCGCCGCGAATCAAGGTCCTCGAGCCGCTGCAGGAGGCATTCTTCTTTCCGCCACCGTTCTGCCGGATGACCTCCGCGGCCGGCCCGGTGGTCGACAACACCACCGAGGTGTACGACAGTCCCGCTGACGCCACGACGATCGACCTCGTGGCGGAAATCGAGGTCACCCCACGCGAGGGGGCGGGCTCATCCGTGGCCGACAGGGTCGAGTTCTACAAGGAAGGCGCAGGCACTACGCCAGAATACGTGGGGGACGGAACACTGGTGGCCGGCACCAACCCGGCGCGGTACCAGCTCTCGTATGACGCGGACAGTCACGGCGCGGTCAACGAGGTCATGACCTATTTCGCCAACTGCGTCGCCCGCTCGGTGCAGGACAATTCGAGGAAGGTTCCTTCGTATTCGCGCCCGGTGCGGGTGCGGAGACTGTGAGTCTCACGGAGACAACCGCTCCACCCGCCACCCCTTCCCGGGCTCCCGGACGTACCTGATCCGGTCGTGCAACCGGCTCTCCCGCCCCTGCCAGAACTCGATCGTGTCCGGGACCACGCGGTATCCGCCCCAGTACGGCGGCAACGGCACATCACCGTTTCCGAAGCGCTGCTCCACCTGACGGAAATCCTGCTCCAGCACCGCCCTTCCCGGAATGACCTGGCTCTGATGTGAGGCCCACGCGCCGAGCCGGCTCCCGAGCGGCCGGCTCCGGAAGTACGTGTCGGATTCCTCGCGCGAAGCGAGGGCCACGCCGCCGGTGATCCGCACCTGCCGCTCCACCTCGCCCCACCGGAACACCAGCGCCGCGCGGGGATTGGCCTCCAGCTCCCCGCCCTTCCTGCTCCGGTAGTCGGTGAAGAAGACGAACCCTCGCTCGTCGAACGCCTTGAGCAACACGATGCGTGCCGACGGCTCGCCGTCGGGCGTGGCCGTGGCGAGCGTCATCGCGTTCGGCTCCGGCACATGGGCCTGCTGCGCCTCCGCGAACCAGCGGGCGAATTCGACGATCGGGTCGTGGCTGACATCGGCCTCGTCGAGCCGGGCGAGCGCATAGTCACGGCGAAGATCGGCGATGGAAGTCGGTCCGGTCATGTCGAGGCCTGGGTGGAGTGAAGTATGTATAGTAAGTGCATCGCCATGCCTTTCCTTCCACGCTTTCTTCCGGTGCTCCTGGTGCTCCCCTCCGTGCTCGCGCACCCCCGCGTTGCCGCCACGCAGTCGGCCGGACCGCCGGTTGAAGCGCGCCGCGCGCTTCGCATCGCCGGGGTGGACCGCTCGTACCTCATCTTCTCACCGTCCACCCAGCGCGCCGACCATCCGCTGCCCCTGGTGCTCGTATTCCACGGCGCCGGCGCCACGCCGAGAGGGATGGCTCGCCATACCGGCTTCTCGGCGCTGGCGGAGCGCGAGGGGTTCGTCGTGGTCTATCCCGAGGGGATCGACCGCCGCTGGAACGACGGACGGGGCTACGGCGTCCCCCATGACGATGTGGCCTTCATTCGAGCGCTGCTCGACACCGTCGGTCACCGGCTCGCGATCGACCCGCGCCGCCTCTTCGCCACCGGGATCTCCAACGGCGCGATGTTCACCTACCGTCTTGCCTGCGACATGCCCGGCGTCTTCGCCGCGATCGCCCCGGTGGCCGGCGCCGTGCCCGACACGCTGGCCGCCACCTGCGCGCACGGCGCTCCCCTCTCGCTCGCCGCCTTCCAGGGCACCGCCGATCGGCTCATCCCCTACCAGGGTGGCGGAGTGGTGCGGCGGCGGGGGCGGGTTCTGTCGGCGACAGCCAGCGCCGGGATGTGGGCGGAGACCGATGGCTGCACCGGTGATCCCACGGTGAC
>JBDTTA010000334.1:0-3010 GCA_039930845.1 Gemmatimonadales bacterium | reverse complement strand
GAGCGACGTGGGTCGGAAGCTGCATGACTTTGCTCAGCGGGAGCAGTCGTGTCGCTCTCGCCCCTCAGCTCTGCCACTCCCCCATCGTAGCCGGGCGAAGTGACCCGAACGGCCGCCGACATCCGGGCGTCGTTGCGCGGATGCAACTGGTACTTTCCGCGGGCATTGCGGGCAGCCGTCCGGGCCTTCATCGTCGGCGCGAAGCCCCAGCGGATCTCCGGCGCCCCCGTGACGGTGACAGGCGCTGGGGCTTCATTTAGCCAGCCCTCCTTTCGGGGTCCCAATCCCTCGCCCTAACGAATTGGCGGCGATCGCCGTTCTCTCTGCACCGGGAGGACGTGACCCATGACAAGCTCCATGTCGGCCGTCGAAACAACGCCATTGGCGCAGGACGCCCTGACCGCATGGCATGCCGCGGAGCGGCGCATGAACGAGCTCATGCCCGGCAGCCCATCGGCTGATGCCATGGCCGAGCAGATCGATGACCTCCGGCGCGCCTACGAGCGGGCCGTCGAGTTTGCCGAACGAATGCGTTCGACGGCCGTTCGAGCGCCCGGCGAGTAGCGCACCTTCGGCCGCCAACTCACCCCAGCGCGGTGGCCGAGCTCAAGGGCCTGACCGGGCGCGGGCCATCTTCGCCATCCGATAAGGGCAATCTCGACAGGCCCGCGATGACGGCGGCCTGCACGCTCAAGGCGCGCCGCAGGCGCTCAGCAGCCGCAGGCGGTCTGCTTGTAGGCGAACTTCACGGAGTCCACTTTGGTAGCGTCGGCGACTGACTGAATGGTCACGAGGCGAACGATGTCGCCACCCTGGTCGACCGTGATTCTCGCGGTGATGACGTACGTCGCGCCAGGCAGTACCGGCGGCGTCTCGTAGGTGCCGGCCACGACCGCGGAAGTGATGTTGGTGGTGCCTCGGAAATAGGTCACGGTCCAGCCGGTGGATGCCGTCCCGGTGGCCTTGACCTCGAACGCGTCGGCCGTGCTCCCGTCGTTCTGGATCGATACATCGAAGGTGTAGAAGGCGCGCTCGAGCTCATTGAAGTTGTCGACCGTGGCGGCCTGGCCCGTGGCGGTCGCGTTGTACATGTCGTCGCCCAGGAACGGACCCTGAACGATGGTGGTCTTGCCGGGGTAGCCGTGGCTCGCGAGGCGGACGCGGCCGTCGGGCCGGGGAGCCGAGGCCGCCGGCTGCGCAAATCCGCAATCCACGGCGGAGATCCGCCACCCAGCGGGGCCGAGCGTCAGCTTGACCGTGGGATTGCCCAGCACCGAGGTGACCTTCACGGTTGCCGATGACCCCGACATCGTGGCCGCGCCCGCGGCGAACTTGTCGGGGTAATCCTGGGCGCACACGATCGGGTTCGCGGCACCATCGAATTGCTTGAGCAAGGCAACGAAGCCCGGCGTGAGATCCGGCCGAACGAGCAGGTGGTTCCAATTGGTGTCGGTCACGTACCAGTTGTAGAAGGCCTGGACGACAGCCTCGGGTCCGAACCGGCTGCGCTTGACAAAGGCACCGCATTTCGACGAGGTGCCGGTTCCGACGCGGATCGCGACCTTGCCGGTCCCTTGCGTGGCGCCGAGCAGGGCCCTGGCCTGGGCGGTGGTCAATGCGCTGGTACGCGAGGCCGCACCCGAGGTCGTCGTCTTGATCGACGCAAGCTTGAACAGCAACGCCCCAACCGAGGCACATGTCCCCTTGTAGACGACCACCGGCACAGTCGATGCGGGCTTCAGCTTGACAAGCTTGAGCCCGATTGACCCCACTCCCGTCGAGATGGCGGAGACGTTCGCGCTGCCATTCGCGCCCGAAGTACCGAGCTGCGCCTGCCAGCCACTGGTCACCGGGCCGGCACCGAGTGCAACCTGCGTGAACGATGTAGCGACCATCGCGGCGACTGCCGCCGCGCTGATCAGCATGGCCGCAGCCCGGCGAGTTCCGTGAGACTGCTTCATTGGCTCGCAACCCATCGCGCTACAGGCCGACGACGTCAACCGGGTCGGTGCCCTCCCCGGTTCGGCGGATAGTGCGCGTCCCACCGGGTGCACGCCAGTGACTTATCCACAAGCTATGGTGCCGACGAGCAACGGCCTGGGCCATGGGCGAGCCTGTCCGGCCAGCGGGAGCGCCCCAGGGAGGCCCGAGACGATACCAACGAAGATCGCGGTGCTTCCGCGTCACATCCCGCCAGGTCTCAACCGACGCCCTTTGCGACCGCCCGCCCTGCGGTTGGCACGGCCCCCGTCGGCCCGTCGAGGCTGGACGCCCGGGGGCGTGATCGCGACGACGGGACGGGGGGGCCGGCTGCGATGTATCAGGCGGGACTGGTCTCCCGCTTACTCGAGAACGCCTGAATGGTTACTTGCCCCGGTTCGGTTGGGGCGGGAGGGGCGTCCGATTCGGGTTGCAGGCCACTCCTGGGTTGAACCCGTGCGGATCGGCCAGACCTAGCTTGACGTCCTGCCCGAACGACTGTGACTGACCTCCTGGACCGTTGGGACCGGAGCCGTCCAGAGGGGCGCCGGGGTCGTCATTCAATCCGGAGAAGGAGCACCACGACATGCCCTGATTCTGATCCACGTTCTTGCCGCTTCCAGTCACCTCGCCGGCCAGGGCGGCTCCAGCAGACAGGCTCAGGACCACGGCGGCGACAGCAACCGCCAGCCCGAGTCGTCTCGTAAGTCCACGTGCCATGACGTACCTCCACCGGCCGAGGTCGGTCTCGCCATTGGCAGTCGGCACGAGTCGGGCGACCGTTCCATATGGGACGCCGTGCCGTGGAACTCCCCCGGTGGCTCCTGCCACCTCTCCGTCTGTACGCATGATGCCGAGATGTGGCGGATCGCGCATCGAACTCTGACAAATGCGGTGCCGGGAGGCAACACCACGAGTCCCGACCACCTTCGGACGAGCGCACTCCGCCCTTGGGGCGCCATTTCGTGAGGGGAAGTTGGTCGGGGCGGCCGGATTTGAACCGACGACCACCAGTCCCCCAGACTGGTGC
>JBDTTA010000333.1:0-3017 GCA_039930845.1 Gemmatimonadales bacterium | reverse complement strand
ACATTTCTTGACAGAAAGATCCATTTTTTCAAGGCTGGAAGCAAAGTTTTCGCCGCAGGCTGCTTGCGCCGCAGTTGCTGGCTGGCGTTGGCCGCGCTCTTCATCTCCAGACGACGCGCAATCCACTCCATGCTCACCATGGTTCTTCGCCAGATCACCCGCGCAATGGCCATCTTACGCGGGCCGCTTAATTTGCTGGCCAGCAAGGCTTTTGCCGTTAGCCCGACTTTCGCTACTCGTGCGAAAAATCGGTGATTTTCGGGATTCGATGGCTCGGCAAGGCGCATAAACACAAGGGCTGGGGGGCGAAAGTGGCGTGTAGTGAAGACCTACTCTCTTCCCAGCGTGAGTTTGGTGACTATGCTCCGAAGCCGTCATGTTTTTGCGCAGCACTCAGCGCTGGAAAGACGGCAAGGCGCATTTGTATTGGTCGTTGGTCGAAAACCGGCGCGTGCGCGGGGGCCGGGTGGTGCAGCAGACGGTGCTCTATTTAGGTGAGATCAACGATAGTCAGAAAGAGCAGTGGATCCGCGCGATCGAGGTTTTCGATGAAGATGGTGGTGGGCTCAGGCAGCTCAAACTTTTTGCCGCCGAAGGTGGCTTGCCCGCGGCTGCCCCCGAAGGAGTGCAGGTGTGCCTGCGCCAGTTCGAGCTGCATCGGCCGCGGCAATGGGGCGGCTGCTGGCTGTTTACCGAGTTGTGGAAAGAACTGGGGCTGGAGGAATTTTGGCGCACGCGCCTGGGGTTCTCGCGCGAGGGAACCGATTGGGAGCATGTGCTGGAGACTTTGTGCTGCTACCGTTTGCTGGATCCGGGAAGCGAGTGGCGGCTGCATCGCACCTGGTTTGAGCGTTCGGCGATGGCCGATCTGCTGGGCGAGGATTTTTCGCTCGCCGCCAAGGACACGCTCTACCGGTGCTTGGACCGGCTTCTGGAGCATCAGCGCGCGTTGTTTGATCATTTGAGCGCAAAATGGAAAGACCTCTTTGGAGTCAACTTCGAGGTATTGCTCTACGATCTCACCAGCACCTATTTTGAAAGCGATCCGCCAACCGCTGAGCACAGCAAACGCAAGTTTGGTTACTCGCGCGACAAGCGTCCGGATTGCGTGCAGGTGGTCATCGCGCTGGTAATCACGCCCGAAGGCTTTCCGCTGGCCTACGAGGTGATGCCGGGCCACACCTCCGATAAAACCACGCTGCGCGGCTTTTTGCACAAGATCGAAAATCAATATGGCAAGGCACAGCGCATCTGGATCATGGACCGCGGCATTCCCACTGAGGAAGTGCTCGCGGAGATGCGCGCGGCTGATCCGCCGGTCCATTACCTGGTGGGAACGCCCAAGGGGCGGCTCAGCAAACTGGAAGCCGAACTGTTGGCGCGGCCGTGGCAAGAGGCGCGCGAAGGAGTGGAAGTCAAATTGCTGCCGCGCACTGGCGAAGTTTATGTGCTGGCGCGCTCCAAAGATCGTGTGGCCAAGGAGCGCGCCATGCGCCGCCGCCAACTCAAAAAACTTTGGGCGCGTCTGGCCCAGCTTGCGCGCATGGCACCGCCTCGCGATACGCTTTTGCTCAAGCTGGGCGCGGCCAAAGCGCAATCACCGCTGGCGTGGCGACTGGTGGAGGTTGTCGTCGCTACGGATGGCGCACTGAGCTATGCGCTGCGCAAAGACAAGCTGCGCGAAGTCACCCGCCGCGAGGGGCGCTATCTTTTGCGCTCCAATTTAAAGGCCGAAGACCCCGCGCAGCTCTGGCGCCTCTACATGCTTCTGGCGCAAGTAGAGGAAGCTTTCAAAAACCTCAAAGGCGATCTGGCGGTGCGTCCCATCTATCATCAACTGGAGCACCGCATTGAAGCCCATATCTTCATCGCCTTCCTCGCCTTTTGCCTGCACGCCACCCTGTGTCACAAACTGCGTTTGAAAGCTCCCGGGCTCAGTGCGCGCTCCGTGCTCGAGCAACTCTCGGCCATCCAGATGCTCGACGTGCACTTCCCAACCACCGACGGGCGCACGCTCATCTTCAGCCGCTACACCATGCCCGACAAGCTCCAGAAGCTTCTGCTCGCCCAACTCGAGTTGGAACTGCCCGAACAAGCCCCGCCACGCATCACCTCCAAGCGCTCACTCGATGACTTCACTCAATAGGGCCTTGTAGTGAAGACCTAGGAGATCGACTCTCGCAACCATCAGCCTCGGCGGCTCATCGCCCCCTCCAGTAGCGAAAGTCGGGTTAGCGACCGACGTCGCCGATGGCAAACGGGGTTCTTCGACTGCGTTACACTACGCTCAGAATGACTCGTCCATAAAGCTCCTCGGGGAATGCCGGGCACGCTGGCCTACGTCCGCCCGCTCAGCGCGCGAACACAAAACAATCAGCAGGGATTCGCTCCAGGCACATTCTCAATGAAACAATTCATCGCCGTCATTCGCGCCCTTTGGACGCCGAACCATAAGCGAATCGGCTTTCTCCGGAGTCTTTCAACGATGGCGGTGTCAATGATGAGCGTGATTGCGAGCCCGTTCGCACAAACCAATTCCGTCTTCGACGGGCGGCCGTGGAACGTTGGAAGCGGAAACTTGGCCGTCAGTTTCATTCAACACTCGCCGATTGGTGCGTTTCCTCAGACGAATTAATTTCTTGCTTTTCGTGAGCCAATTTTGCGTAACTTCAAAGAGTTCCTGTTGAGAGGTTTCCTTCCCTCTCGCGGAACCGCTCCTTGAAATCCCCCCTTAATTCTCGTCACTCGGCCTTCACCACCACCAGGACGGTGCTCGCGACCGTGGCTTTGGTTGCCTTCGCCGGCACGACGCAGGCGGTGCTCGTCTCGAACTTCAACGAGGCCGGCACGACGGTGAACGGCTATCAAGATGATTTTAATGGCGCGACGCTAAATCCCGATTGGTTCCTCTACGATGGCGGCGGCAACGGACCCGATCTCTTCATGCTCTCGGGCAACGGAACGTTATTGTTGAATCCGGCCGCGGGCGACCCAAACAAGCTCCTCTACAATCCGCC
>JBDTTA010000332.1:0-3030 GCA_039930845.1 Gemmatimonadales bacterium | reverse complement strand
TCGCCGATCTGCTCATCGGTGGCGTTGAGGCAGCGCTGCCAGCGGGGCTTGAGCTGTGACTGGCCACTCACGATCCGGTCGTACGCGAGCTGCTCCCGCTCGAAGCGGGCGTCGAGGTACCTGCCGGCGAAGTGGGCCGCGCGCCAGCGCAGGTACGCCTGCCACTCCTCCAGCGGGCTCGCGCCCACCAGGCTGTCGAAGGTGGTGAGCTCGCTCGGGATCATGACGTTGAGCTGCTTCAGTCCCGGAACGCCGAGCCCGGTGAAGAGCCGGGTCCACTCCACGTGCCGCGCCAGAGAATCGAGCGCGGCGCGCGTGGCGGGATGGTGCAGCTTGGGAAACTTGTTCGCCTCCTCCGATGGAACGGCGCCCCGCGCGAGCGCCAGCTCGATGCTCCACACCCGATCCCTGTTCTGGCGTGCGCGCGCGGGCGTGTCTCCCAGCAGTCGAAACATCCGGAGCAGGTGCGCGCGGTAATTCGTTCGCGCGACGGTGAGCGCCGAGTCGGAGCGGAGATAGAAGTCCCGGTCGGGCAGACCGTAGCTCCCCTGCCAGGAGTTGAGCCGCAGCGTGTCGCTGTGCGCGAGGTCGGCAAATGGAAAGAACGGCATCCCGGCGTCGATTCCCTCGCGCGCGAGCTCGCCAATCACCTCCGCGAGATCGCCGCGGCTCCGGATCGCCGCGATCTGCCCGAGCAGGGGCTGGAGCGGCGCCGCGCCCTGCCTCGCGGCAAGGGCCGAGTCCATGCAGCTTCCGTAGAACGTGCCGACGAGTCTGGTGGTCGCATCGTCGGTCCGTGTCGCGTGTCGTGCTGCATCGACCAGGATCTTTCGGAGCAGCACCTCGTTCCGGTCCTCCACCTCGCGCGGTGTGCCGAAGTACGAGTACTGCGCCGGAATCGTCGCTCGATCTTCCCAGCCGCCGTTTGCGAATTGGTAGAAGTCTCTGCAGGGAGCGCAGGTCGTGTCGAGGTGGGTAGAATCCACCGCGAGCACGGGACGGTCGGACTGCGCATGAGCCAGGCCCGGCAGGGTGAGCACCTGCAAGAGGGCGACCATCCGGAGATGACGCATGAGGCTCTGCCTCGGGGAGGGAGGCTCAGACGTTACCATTCCGGACCCGGGGTCGCAATCGCCGTCTCCGCCACGAAGAGGACATATTTCCCCCCGATCGCCACCCCCTCTCACACCCCAGGCCCGACAATGCTGAACTACATCTGGGCAGGCCTGATCATCTCCAGCTTCCTCTTCGCGCTCGGCAACGACATCCGGGATGTTTCGCGCGACAGCTACCGGAACGGCCAGCCGCTCCCGGTGTCGCTGACGTTCCCGGCGGGCTACGACTCCGCGGCCCGGCGCGTGCCGGTGGAGATCCGGATCGACCCGCACCAGTACGCGAGCTTCTATCAGACGCGGGATACCGTCGCCGGGAGCTACGCGGGTTACCTGCTGCAGACGCAGGAGGGGCGACAGCTCCGCTTCGAAGCCGCCTCGAAGCTCCCCGAGCCGCTGGCGACAATCGAAAAGGTGTCGAGCTCGCGCGACCAGGAGCTGCAGGGCCGGCTCGTCGGCGCCACATCACCGGGTGTTGGAACCGCCGGCGTCGTCTTCGAGCCGGTGCGGTTCGTCAAGCTCAACGCCATCGCCGGCGCGGCGCTCGACTTCGCGAAGACGGCGGCGGAAATCGCACTCAGCCTGATCGGCGTGCTCTCGCTCTTCCTCGGCCTGCTCAAGATCGGCGAGGAGTCGGGGATCATCTACAAGCTGGTGAAGCTGGTGCGCCCCGTGCTCCGTCCCCTCTTTCCCGAAGTGCCGGAGGACCATCCCGCGCTCGCGATGATCGCGCTCTGCCTGACCGCCAACGTCTTCGGCCTCGGCAACGCGGCCACGCCGTTCGGCATCAAGGCGATGGAAGAGCTGCAGAAGCTCAACCCCTCCGAGGACACCGCCACCAATTCGATGGTGATGATGCTCGCCCTGAGCACCGCGAGCGTGCAGCTTGTCCCGCCCGTGCTGCTCCTCGCCCTCCTTGGCCTCCAGATCAACCAGCTCGTCTTTCCGATCATCGGCACCGGGCTCGTGGGGCTCTTCTTCGCCATCATGAGCGCCAAGCTCCTGGGCCGGCTGCCACGTTATCGCGCGAGCGACCCCGGCCAGGTGCGCGTCCCATGAACGCCATCCGCGACGCGGTCAGTCTCGTCTCTGTTTTCGTGGTGCCGATCATCCTGGTGGGGTTCCCGCTGTACGGCCTCTACAAACGGGTGCCGGTGTACGAGAAGTTCGTGGAGGGCGCGAAGGAGGGATTCCAGGTCGCGGTGCGGATCATCCCGTACCTCGTGGCGATTCTCTTTGCCATCGCGATGTTCCGTGCCAGCGGGGCGATGGATTTCCTCGCCCGCGCTCTCTCGCCGGTATTGGGGCTCATTGGCTTCCCGGCCGAAGTGCTGCCGATGGCGATCATCCGCCCGCTCACCGGGTCGGGCTCCGCCGGCATCGTGGTGGACATGATCAAGCAGTACGGCGAGGACTCGATCTTCGTGAAGATGGCGGCGGTGATGTTCGGGTCCACCGAGACGACGTTTTACGTGATCGCCGTCTACTTCGGCGCGGTGAACATCAGGAAGACCCGGCACGCGGTGCCGGTCGGGCTCATTGCCGACGCGTCGGCCATGCTGGTTGCGGTGTGGGTGGTGCGGCTGCTGTTCGGGTGACGGGCGCCGGTGCCCGGCGCTCGCGCTGACTGACATCTCGTCCACAATCGACGCGCGCCTCGCAGCTTGCACGCGAGACTCACGTCGACGGCGGCAACTCCCCCAGCGCCTCCAGATCGACGAGGTCCTTCCGCCGGCCCGACTCGCGCTTGTTCCGGATCAGCGTCGCACGGCCGATGAACGGCATCGAACGACCTCCGAATGCGTGCTCGAGTCGCTCGACCCATGCGGTCTCGAAATCAGGGACTCCACTGATTCCGGTCAGGAGGTCGATACGGTTCGGGGGCAGCCCGAGCTGGATGACCGTACCGGGGCGGTGC
>JBDTTA010000331.1:0-3052 GCA_039930845.1 Gemmatimonadales bacterium | reverse complement strand
GAGCAGCCGCTCAAGGGGCTCAGGCTCTCGGCCTGTCTCCACGTCACCACCGAGACGGCCAACCTGATGGTGACGCTGCGTGCGGCCGGCGCCGAGATCGCGCTGTGCGCGTCGAATCCGCTTTCGACGCAGGACGACGTCGCCGCGCACCTCGTTCGTGATCATGGCGTGCACGTCTACGCCATCAAGGGCGAGGACCACGACACCTACTATACGCACATCGCCCAGGCGCTGGCCTTCGGCCCGGACATGACCCAGGACGACGGCGCCGATCTGGTGAGCGCGTTGCACATGGTCAGTCTCAACCGGCTCGACGATCTCGCGCCCCCGATCCGCAAGTGGGTGGAGACGTTGTCGGCCGCCGAGCGGAAAGCACTGGTCGGCAAGGTCAAGGGCTCGACCGAGGAGACCACCACCGGGGTCATTCGCCTCAAGGCGATGGCCAAGGAAGGCATTCTCCAGTTCCCGATCGTCGCCGTCAACGACTCGCGCACCAAGCACATGTTCGACAACCGCTACGGCACCGGTCAATCCACGCTCGATGGCATCGTGCGCGCGACCAACATTCTCCTCGCCGGCAGCACCGTGGTGGTGGCGGGATATGGATGGTGCGGCCGCGGTGTGGCCAGTCGGGCCCGGGGCGCCGGCGCGCATGTGGTGGTGACTGAGGTCGATCCGGTGGCGGCACTCGAAGCCAGGATGGACGGCTTCGAGGTCATGCCGATGACCGATGCCGCGCCGATTGGCGACCTCTTCATCACGCTCACGGGCAACCTGCACGTAGTGCGGCCCGAGCACTTCTCCCGGATGAAGGACGGCGCCATCGTCGCCAACTCCGGCCACTTCAACGTGGAGCTGGACCTTGACGGCCTGGCGAAGATTGCCACCGCGCGGCGCGAGGTTCGCAGGATGGTCGAGGAGTTCGTGGTGAAGGGACGGCGCGTCATGGTGCTCGGCGAGGGACGGCTCATCAACCTGGTCGCCGCCGAAGGCCATCCGGCGAGCGTCATGGACATGTCGTTCGCCAACCAGGCGCTCGCGGCGGAGCTGCTCGCCAGACAGTACGAGCAGATGTCCAGGACGGTGCACCGGCTCCCGCCCGAGGTGGACCAGGAGATCGCGCGGCTCAAGCTGCAGAGCATGGGCATCGGGATCGATACCCTGACGCCGGAGCAGGTGAAGTACCTCGCCAGCTGGGACGCGGGAACCTGAGGGGCGACTTGCAACCCGCGACTTCCTGCTAGATTACCGAAATGATCGAAGTCACCGTGGCCCACCTCGGACTCGACCGGACGTCCAATACGCCGGTCGTCATCCTGCGCGAGAAGGAGGGGACCCGGGTGCTCCCCATCTGGATCGGGCCGGCGGAGGCCAGCGCCATCGCAATGGAAATGCAGGGGATGAAGGCGCAGCGGCCGCTCACGCACGATCTCCTCAAGCAGATACTGGTGGGGCTCGGCGGCGATCTGCGGCGCGTTTTCATCAGCTCGGTCAAGGAAAATACCTACTTCGCCGAGCTGCTCATCCGCCGCGACGACCACGTGTTCCAGGTCGACGCCCGGCCGTCGGACAGCATCGCGCTGGCGCTGCGGATGCGCGCGCCGATCTTCACGAGCGACCAATTGCTCGAGCAGAGCGGCGTCGAGGCCGAAGAAGCATCCCCCGATCCGAGTCTCGAGGCGGGCAAGCTCAAGGAATACCTCGAGAAGATGGACCCGCAGGACTTCGGAAAGTTCAATCCGTAGCCTCCTCGGCTGTGCGTTGGGCGCCTGGGTTGCCCTCGGCAGCTTCTCTCCACTTCAGGCCCAGAACGTGGCCGCCGGCATCGTCCAGCTCCCCCGCGGCGGCGATACCGTCGCCGCGGGTGGTGCGCGCGTGCTCCTTCATCGGGTGGGGCGCGACACGCAGGGACCGATCGACTCGGTCAGGGCGGACCGGCTCGGCCGATTCACCATCCGATTTCACGCCGATACCACGGCGATTTATCTGCTGAGCGCCCGGTTCGGCGGTATCGAATACTTCTCGAGCCCCGTCCACACCAACCCCGACCGACCCGACACCGCGATACGCCTGATGGTCTACGACACCTCGACCTCGGTGCCTGTCGCCATTTCAGCGAGGCACATCGTCGTGCCGCGCCCGGACGAGGAGGGTGCCCGCGAGGTGCTCGATCTGCTCGTGCTGCGGAACGACGGGACACTCGCGCGGGTGGCGCCCGATTCCGCGAGTGCGAGCTGGAGCCTCATGCTCCCGGCCGGCAGTGTCGGGCTCGGGGTGGGGGAAAGCGATCTCTCTCCCGATGCGGTCACCCGTCGCGGAGATTCGGCGCTCATCCTCGCGCCGATTGCCCCGGGCGACAAGCAGGTGACACTCCAGTATGCCATTCCCCGGGACAGGCTCCTCGCCGAGTTCCCATCGGGCACCGGCGGGCCGGTGAACGTGCTGCTCGAGGAACGCGCGGCGAACGTGGCGGGTGGAACGGTGGCGCTCGCCGACAGCCAGCTCATCGAGGGCCGGTGGTTTCATCGGTGGACCGGCCGGCTCGATTCGGGACAGATGCTCAGACTCACGCTCCCGCAAATCGGCCGGACGTCGCGACTGCTCCTTGGCGGCCTGGTTGGCGCGCTCGCCCTCGTGCTTGTCCTCGCCGGCTGGCGCGTCGTGAGCCGGAAACGGGTCGCTGCCGCCGCCGTGGTCCCCTCTCCGGATGCGCTGCTCGAGGCCATGGCGGTGCTTGATGCGCGCTACGCCGGACAGGAAGCGGAGACCGCGGCGGGCGAGTGGGCGCAGTACCAGCTCGAACGTTCGCGGCTCAAGTCCCTGTTCGAGTCGGCTCTTGCGGCCGGCGGTGTGGGCCGATAGACTTGCGGCTCAGGTACAATTGAACAACGCGAACGGGGATGCTCGGAAGCCGGTGTAAATCCGGCGCGGCCCCGCCACTGTAACGGGCATGGCTCCCTACGCAGGAGCCGGCACTTCGCTCATCCGCCACTGGGAAACCGGGAAGGCGAGCGAAGGCCCGAAGCCAGGAGACCTCTCCGTTCGCGCCACC
>JBDTTA010000330.1:0-3054 GCA_039930845.1 Gemmatimonadales bacterium | reverse complement strand
CAGCACCCGGCGCGGGTGCAGCAGAAACTGTCGCAGGACCTCGTACTCGGTGGAGGTGAGGTCGATCTCCCGCTCTCCCCGCCGCGCCCGGCGTCCGCCAGTGTCGAGCGAGAGGTCGGCGAAGCGGAGCACCTCCGGCTGGTGGAGCTCCCGGCGGCGCAGGACGGCCTTGACCCGAGAGGCGAGCACCTCGAAGGTGAAGGGCTTGACCACGTAATCGTCGGCCCCGCGCTCCAGCCCCTGGATCTGGTCGGCCGGCGCGTCGCGAGCAGTGAGCAGGATGACCGGCAAGTCGGCGTCGGCCGACCGCAGCCGCTCGAGCACGCCGAAGCCGTCCAGGCCCGGCAGCATGAGATCGAGGATGACCAGGTCGGGCGCGTGGTCTCGCGCGGTGGTGAGGCCCTCGTACCCGGAGTCCGCCGTGTGCACGGTATAGCCCTCGTAGGTGAGCCCCCGCTTGAGTACACTGGTGACGCCACGGTCGTCGTCGATGACAAGGATCTTGGACATGGTGCCGCTCCCGCTGAATGAGGCCGTCGTTGCCGAGCCACGATGCCGTCTCGAAGGTGGCCGGTCCTGCGGGAGTCGCGATTGGCGCTCCTCGTGCCCACTCCAGCAGGCGCCGTTACTCGGAGCCGTGCAGCACCACGGACGAGAAAGGCTCGCATGAAAGCAGCAGCTCTAACCAACAACTCTATCGGGAATTCTGTGACGGGACAATCGATCGTTTGAATGGACTGGGGGCTAGCTCGAAAGAGCTAGTCTGCGGCCGGGGGTGGGGGCTTCGGACTTTCTATGCCGCGGGTAAAGGCGGCTACTTCCAAGCGGGTGTGCAGCGCGAGTTTTTCCAGGACATTGTGCACATGGCTCTTGACCGTATGAATCGCGATATGCAGACGCGCGGCGATCTTCTTGTTGCTCAGGCCCTCTCCGATCAGGTCGATCACTTGCCGTTCCCGTTGAGTTAGCCCCACGGCCTTCAGTCTCCGAGGTTTACCCCTTCGCAAGGCCTGCCGAGCGATCTGGGTAAAGAGCGACCCCGTCAGCTGAGAGGGAAGCACGTCGGCCCCTTCGGCCACCGCGCGAATGGTGCGGAGGAACTCCTCAAGCGACGCATCCTTCATGATGAAGCCGGAGGCTCCCGCCGTCACAAAGTCTGCGACATCCTCTTGAAGAGGCAGCAGGCCCATGACAACGACTCTGGCCTCGGGAACCTCGTGGTGGACCGTCGCCGTCAGGCGCAGGCTGTCGTGGTCCTCCAACGCAAAATCCAGCAGGACAACCCGGGGTTTTGCTTCCCGCACCTTCCGCAGGGCCTCGTCAACATCAGCCGAGGCAGCAAGGACTTTGAAATCCGGTTGTTCTCGGATCATGCTGGCGAGCCCCTCACGGAACAGCCGGTTGTCATCGATTAGCACCAGCGAGATGGTATTTTTCATGCCACCTGAGAACCGAGCCCCGAGCAGCCCGCGCTGGCGCCCAAAAATTGCCACCCTCCCTGGAGAAATAGTTACGCGTCGCATTCCTGTTGTCAATCATGATCACTTCTCATTTTACTCAATTACCCCTCCTATCGCCTTCATGATTCACCCCATTCACGACCGCAGGGCCGCGGGTCGAACCAGCGTCGCGTCACGATCGCCCCGATTCCGCACGGGAATCCGCCGCCTCACTCTCGCACATTGTCGCGCGAGGCAGGCTACAGCCTCCGTGGCGGCGTGCTCGTTGCCATAACGCGGCCTGAGACCTTGGGGGCACTCCGATGGCTCAGGCTGATTTCAGCCCGGCCTCAGCCGTCGCCCGCAGATTGGAGGCGAGTCCCCAGGTGGGGAACCAGCCTGACACGCGGGAGGGAGCAATGCGGTTACGACACATGACGGTGCCGTTGCAGTCGAGCGGATGCGGCACCGCCGGCAGGGCGACCGTCGAGCGGAGCCTGCGAATATTGCCCGGGGTGCTCCAGGGGTCGGTCAATCCGGTCACCGAGATGGTATATGTCGAGTTCGACCCAGCGCACTGCCGCGAAGAAGACGTTCTGACGGCGGTGTGGCGCACCGGCCACGGCGAGCGCCGAGCGGCGCGGTCTCCCGTTCCGGCGCCGGCCGGGATCGTTGCAGGAGGGTACCCGGTGGACCGATTCGCGCTCGCGGGAGGACTGTGGCTGGCGGTGTGGTTCACCATCGATGCTGCCGGGGCGGCGCTGTTCCCCGCCGTTGACCTCGGGTACCAGCTTTGGGCGCTGGTGCTGCCCGGCATCGGGACGCTCCGCTGGTCCACATTTCCGCTCGGACTCGTGGAAGCGTTCGTACTGGGGCTGTTCGGCGGATGGCTCTTCGTCTGGGTCTACAACGCGACTCCTGCGGGCAGAGCCCGTCCATCGCATACCCGCCAGCCGATGAAACCGCCGGTGATCCGCACCCGCGCGAGGGAGGCGATGTGACGTCTCAAGTCCTCGAACGGGAATCAGCCGAGCTCTCACCGGACCGCGCGTCTGACGCCCTGCTGGCGTTGGTTCGCCACGTCATGGCCGCAGCGTTCGGTCTCCCCGAGCGGCGCCCGTTTGCGGTCCGATATTGGTCGGGCGACCACGAAGCAGGCGATTCGAGACGCGCCCCGTGGTTCACGCTGGTGATCCGCGAACCTGCGGTGTTGCGCCGGGCGCTGCTGCCCCCATCCGAGCTCGCGCTTGGCGAGGCGTTCATCCGCGGCGATCTCGACGTCGAGGGCGACCTCGAGGCGGCCGGTGAACTGGTCGACCTGCTCCGGGCGAACCTCTCGGCTCCCGGCCGCCTCGCCAGGTTGGCGGCGCTGGTTCTCCGTTTGCCCCGGGCCGAGGCCCGGACCATGGAGCCCTCCGCGCCCGAGCTGGCACGCCGCCTCTGGTGGCCGCGCCACAGCCGGCGACGCGATGCGGCGGCGATCCGGCACCATTACGACGTCGGCAACGACTTCTACCACTTGTGGCTCGACCCCGAGGCGGTCTACTCCTGTGCCTACTACCCGCCCGGCGTGCGCAGCTGGCGAAACGGCGCGACCGCGGCGATGGCCTCGATC
>JBDTTA010000329.1:0-3070 GCA_039930845.1 Gemmatimonadales bacterium | reverse complement strand
GCGTTCTGAATGACGTCGCGGTACGACGGTATCGAGAGTGCCCGGAGGACCTCATCGCGCGCACCGGCGCGGTCGAGCCGCACGAGCGCCGAGAGTGCCGCCGCGCGCACCTCGTAGCTCCGGTCGCCTGTCCAGGCCTTGCGCACGAGTACGATCGCGCGCGTTCCGCCCACAGCCCCTAGCGAGCTGACGGCTGCTTTCCTCACCCGGGACGCGGTGTCCCCCGCGGCGGTCTCGAGCGCCGGGAGCGCGGCCTCCGTGGGAAAGTCGCCGAGCGCGGCGGCGGCCAGCGCGCGAACGGCGGAGTGGTCGGCTCGAGTGGCGGCCCGCGCGAGGGCGGCGGCAGCGGCGGTGTCCGCATGGCGCGAGCGGAGCTGCCCAATGGCCCACGCCCGGTTCCAGAGATTCCCGTCGCGCTCGAGAAGAGTCGCGAGCCACGGCGTCGGCTGAGCGAAGTCGAGCGTCTTGACGACGGCGTTGGCGGCGTCGAAGACGACCATCGTGGGCGCCGAGCGAATCCCCTTGAGCACGACGCTCTGCTGTCGACGGTCGATCACGACTCGACTCACGACATCGCCTGACGCCGTCCCCACCCTGATGGCGATGGGCGCACGGAAGACGAGCGGCGTCTCGAACCGGATCCCGGTGCTGTCGGCGGTGGCGGTGTCGGCCTGGGTCTGACGCACCGAGAGGGTGAGCGTGGCGGCCGTCGAGTCGTACGACGAGCCGACGCTGAACTCCGGATAGCCCGCCCGATACATCCACTGCGACCAGAACCAGTCGAGGCTCTCCCCCGTCGCGTCGAGCACCGCCTGCCTGAGGTCGTCGGTGGTGGCGTTCCCGTAGGCGTGGTCGGTCAGGTAGCGGTGGATCGCAGCCCAGAAGCGCTCGGCGCCGAGCTGCGTCTTGAGCATCTCGAGGACGAGGGCGCCCTTGGGGTAGACGTTGTTGGAGTTCCAGGTGGCGAGCGGCATCCGGCGGCGCTTGTCGGCGGCCATGAACTCGCGGTATTCGTCGAGGTAGTAATCCTCCTCCGCCCGCTCCCCGAGCCTGGCGCTCCAGTACTGGCCCGGCATGAACTCCGCCATGCCCTCGTTGAGCCAGTAGTTGGCCCAGTTCTCGGTGGTCACGAGGTCGCCGAACCAGTGGTGGGCCAGCTCGTGCGGAATCAGCGCCCACTGAAACCAGGGCCGGTCGAGATAGGCGGTGGAATCGGGAAGCCAGTCCACCAGCGTCGTGGCGGAGACGTTTTCCATTCCGCCGACGAAGTCGGTGACGGTCGTCTGCGCGTACTTGTTCCACGGATAGCGGACGCCGGTGAGCCGGGAGAAGACCTCCATCATGTCGGGCGTGACGCCGAAGAGCGCGCGGGCCCTGGCCCGGTCTTCCGGGTAGACGTAGTAGTCCACCGGAATGCCGCGCCACCGGTCGCTCACCTTGACGAACGGCGCCACGACAAGAGAGATGAGATAGGTGGACGCCGGCTTTTCCTGCGACCACCGGACGGTGTGCATTCCTCCCGCGCCGCGATCGCTCACCAGCCGCCCGTTCGACACCACGGTGAATCGCTTCGGCACCGTGGCGATCATCTCCCACGTCGCCTTGTCGTTGGGCGCGCCCCACGTCGGGATCCAGCGCGGGTTGCCGTCAGTGCCGCCGCCGCTGTACACCTGCTGCGGACGATGAGGGCGCCCCGGCTCGTCCCTGAAGAAATAGAGGCCGCGTCCCTGGACGATACGCCCGTGATAGTCGATCACGAAGCGCACGGTATCTCCCCACGCGGCGGGCTTCGGCAACCTGACGACGAGCGAATCGCCGGGACGCGCAAAGGCGAGCGTGGGACACGCGCGCGACTTTACGCACAGGGACGATACCGATCGCACGTCGAGCCGGCGATCCATGTCGAGCACCACGGAGTCGAGCCCCGGCCGCAGGGAGACGAGCGTGGTCGTCACATTTCCGTCGAAGGAGGTCGAGTCCCAATCGAAGTTCTTCACTTCGATGCGCTGGTGGACGAGATCGTAGTCGTGCGACGGGGTGTAGTAGCCGCCGGTGACCCGCTCGGCGTTGGATTGGGCCGAGAGGAAGGGGAGGACGGGGAAGACGGGGAGGACGGAGAGGATCAGAAAGGCCATCCTCCCCGTCCTCCCCGTCTTCCCCGTCCTTTCCTTCATCTCAGAGCGGCAGCGGGAGCTGTGCGACCGGCGCGAAGCTGCGGCGGTGATGTCGCGTCGGGCCATGCACCGAGAGGCTGGCCTGGTGCTCGGGGGTGCCGTAGCCGACGTTGGTCTCCCACCCGTATACGGGGTAGCGGCCCGCGAGGCGGTGCATGAGATGATCGCGAACGGTCTTGGCGAGGATGGCCGCGGCGGCGATGGACTGGCAGAGCGCGTCGCCATCCACCAGCGCATCATGCGGGTACCCGACTTCGGGAAGAGGGAGGCCGTCGATCAGAATGCAGTACGGGCGCGAGGCCAGGTCGGTGCGGCGGAGCAGGCGCCGGATGGCCCGGCCCATGGCGATGGCGGTGGCGACACGGATGTTGAAGCGGTCGATTTCCCGGGCCGATGCCGCTCCGACGCCGAAGCCAAGCGCACGCTCGCGGATGCAGAGGGCAAGGCGGCGGCGGACGGGCGCCGGCAGCATCTTGCTGTCGCGGAGGCCGCGGACGGCGCGACAGCCGGGGGGAAAGACGACGGCCGCGGCAACCACCGGTCCCGCCAGTGGGCCGCGGCCCGCTTCATCAACGCCGACGAGGAGCAGCTCCCCGGCCCAGGCCACCCTTTCCCGCGTCAGCGAAGGGCGAATGGCCACCGGCTCAGCTCTCGCGCTTCTCCCGAATGCGAGCGGCCTTGCCGCTCAGCGCGCGGAGGTAGTAGAGCTTGGCGCGGCGAACCCGGCCACGGCGCACCACCTCGACCGTGGCGATGATCGGGCTGTGAATGGGGAAGACCCGCTCGACGCCGACACCGGCCGAAATCTTCCGAACGGTGAAGTTCTCGCTGATGCCGCCACCCCGCTTGGCGATGACGACGCCCTCGAACGCCTGCAGCCGCTCCTTGTCGCCCTC
>JBDTTA010000328.1:0-3074 GCA_039930845.1 Gemmatimonadales bacterium | reverse complement strand
GGTCGGCCTGTGCTCGCGCGAGCGCCTCGGCGATACCGGTGCGAACGGAATGCGAAAGACCGTTGACGGGCGGGTTGGAAAAGGAAATGACCGCGACGCCGCGGTCGACCCGGTAGTCGAGGTCAGGCATCCAGTCTCGTCCTTCCTTGCCCACCTTGCCAACGCGGGGCACATTCTCTCCACAGGCGGAAAGGCCGGGCCATGGATCTACTCGAGCAGCTTACGGTGGCGCTCGGCGAGCGATACCGTGTAGCGCGGGAGCTCGGCCACGGTGGGATGGCGGTCGTCTTTCTCGCCGAGGACCTGAAGCACCACCGAAGCGTCGCCATCAAGCTGCTCAAGCCCGAGTTGTGGGCCGCCCTCGGCAGCGAGCGGTTCCTCCGCGAGATCGACATCGCCGCGACGCTCCAGCACCCCCACATTCTCCCGCTGTATGACTCCGGACAGGCCGCTGGCCTGCTGTACTATGTCATGCCGTTCGCCGAGGGCGAGTCGCTCCGGCAGCGGCTCATGCGGGAACAGCAGCTGCCGCTCAACGCCGCGCTCCAGATCACCCGTGAAGTCGGCAGCGCCCTGCAGTACGCCCACGAGCACGGGGTCGTCCATCGAGATATCAAGCCGGACAATATCATGCTGTCCGGGGGTCAGGCCGTCGTCGCCGACTTCGGCATCGCCCGGGCCCTGCATGCCGCAGGCGCGGAGCAGCTCACGCAGAGCGGACTGGTGGTCGGCACCCCGCAGTACATGAGCCCGGAGCAGGCCGGCGGCGCGGCGGTGGACGCTCGAAGCGATCAGTACAGTCTCGCGTGCACCCTGTACGAGATGCTGATCGGCCAGCCACCCTTCACCGGGCCGTCACCCCACGCAATCATCGCCCGGCACTCGCTCGAGCCCGTGCCCAGCCTGCGGGTGGTCCGGCAGACGGTACCGCAGGGCGTGGAGGCGGCGATCATGCAGGCCATGGCGAAGCTGCCTGTCGACCGCTTTGCCTCGATCCAGCGGTTTCTGGACGCGCTGGAGTCGCCGGAAATCGGATCGGCACTCCCCACGGTGCCCATCCGGCCGCCGAGCCGCTCGGGGCTGCGCGTGAGCCGGCGAGCGATGGCCGCGCTCGGGGCCGGCGCGCTGGTGGCGGCGGCCGCGTGGTATCTCGTGGCGGGTCGGACGGCGCGCCCTGCCCACCCCGGCTCCCACGTGAGCGCGGTCGCCGTGCTCCCATTCCGGGATCTCGCGAGCAACCCGGACAGCTCGTACCTCGCGGACGGGATGACGGAGGGCCTCATCGCCGATCTGTCGCAGATCGCCTCGTTGAAGGTCATCTCGGGCTCCTCCGGATCAATGGCACAGGGAACGGGACGGTCGCTGGCAGAAGTCGGCCGCGAGCTTGGGGTTCAAGCCATCGTGAAGGGCTCGATTCGGAGGGCGGGCGACAGCGTACGGGTGAACGTGCGATTCCTTCGTGCCCCGGACAGCACTCTCCTCTTCACGGGAGACTATCAGGGTCGTCTGGGCGAGCTGCCGGACTTGCAGCGGGAGATCACCATCGCCATCACCGGGTCCATCAGCGCCCAGCTCAAGGGCGCCGAGCGAACACGTCTCGACGCGCGCCGTGAGGTGGATCAACGGGCATACGAAGCGTACCTTCGCGGCCGCTTCTACCTGGATCGCGGCGAGATGGAGCAGGCGCGGGCCCAGTTCGAGCAAGCGGGCCGAATCGCCCCCGACTGGGCGCCGCCCCGCGTCGGCCTGGCCAACTACTACACGTCTCTTCCCTTCTTCACCGACGTCTCACCTGCGGAGGTGCTGCCCAAGGCCCGGGCGGCGCTGACCCAGGCCCTCGAGCTCGACGAAACGCTGGCGGAAGCGCACGCGGCCAACGCTTACATCCGGGCCTACTACGAGTGGGACTGGCGCGCCGCCGAGCGGGAGTTCAGGCGCGCCCTCGAGCTGCGGCCCAGCTACGCCGACGCCTTCTTCTCTTACAGCCGCTTTCTCGCGTCACGCCGACGGCTCGACGAGGCCATCGCGCAACTGGGCCGGGCCGTGGAATTGGATCCGCTGTCGCTCCCGCTGCTGGCCAACCGCGCCCTGCTCGACTACTTCGCGGGCCGGTATGACAAGGCGGGCAGCCGGCTGCGGGAGATCCTCAAGAGCGACTCCACCGACGTGACGGGCAAGTGGGGACTGGCTCTGGTGGCCGAACAACAGGGGAGACCCGGCGAGGCTATCGCCATCCTGGAGGCGATCAGCGGCAGCAGCCTCAACCGCAAGTCGTCGCTCGGCCATGCCTACGCGGTGGCCGGGAAGAGCGCTCGAGCGCGGAGCGTCCTCGCGGAGCTTCGCGCTGGAGCGACCCGACGCTACGTGCCGTCCTACTACTTCGCGCTGATGTACGCGGGCCTCGGCCAGCGCGATTCGGCACTGCGCTATCTCGAGCGTGCATACGAGGAGCGCTCGACCGTGCTGGCCTACCTCCTCATCGATCCGAGGCTCGCACCGCTTCGGGACGATCCTCGATTTCTCGCCCTGGCACGACGGCTCGGTGAGGAGTAACCCCTGGACGAGCCACTAGAACGTCAGCTTCACCCCTTTGCCCGTGGCCTTACCACCACCCTCGACGGGCTTCCCCGCGGTATCGAACTGATCGTACTTGATCGTCGAAGTGAACGACTTGCCGTCCTCGGAAACGGTGATTCGCTCGGAGGAATAGTCCCGGCCGGGCATCGTCCACTCGCCGTCGCCGGCCGACTGCGCCCAGACAGGGCCGGTCAACAGAACCGAGAGACAACCCAGCATGATGACGGTGCGCATGCTGCCTCCTTCGGGGTGTTGAGATATTCTACGGCACCCGCGTGACGAGCGCGAGGGGTGCCGTGGCGATCACGTCGCTCTGAGCTTTCCCCGGTCGACCTTCCCGAGATGCGTGGTGGGAAGCGAATCGAGGAAGAACACGTCGCGGGGACACTTGTACGGTTCCAGCCGCTCGCGCACGAAGGTCTTGAGCTCTTCACCCAATCCGTCGCGGCGCTCGCGGGGGACGACCCAGGCGTACGGCTTGACGAGTCCGTTGGCAT
>JBDTTA010000327.1:0-3095 GCA_039930845.1 Gemmatimonadales bacterium | reverse complement strand
TTGATCTCAGACGGCATGCTGCCAGCGGTGCTGAATGGCCTTCCACTGCACCACCTGATACACCGCGGCCAGCGCGACGAGGATGTAGACAATCCGGCTGACCGGGCTCAAGGCTCCGAAGAGGCCTCCGACCAGGTCCGATCCGCTGAGGGCGACCACGCCCCAATTGAGGCCTCCGACCACCAGCAACACGGCGGCGATAACGTCCATCTTCTTCATATAGTCCTCTGCTTGATGTGAGTTAGTGTCTAGATAACGTCTAAGAAATAGCGCAGAATTGCAGTTCTGTCAAGGCAAAGCCTATGTATTTGATTGACGCAATATAGACAACAGCGTATCTTGAGCTCATGATAGAGCCCGGTGATCCTGCCCCCGACCCTGCCGCTGCCCCCCGCTACCCCGTCCGCCTGGTGGCCACCCGTACAGGGCTCTCACCCCACGTGCTTCGGGCGTGGGAGCGGCGTCACCACGCCGTCGAGCCGAGCCGGACCGCTGGGGGTCAGCGGCTCTATTCCGAGCTGGACATCGAGCGGCTGCGGCAGCTTCGGCGGCTGAGCGAGGGGGGGCACTCGATCGGCAGTCTGGCCGGGCTCTCGCTCGAGGAGCTGACCCGGCTGGATCAGGACATCGCCTTGCAACTGCCCACCACCACCACGGCCACTCTGCCCTACTCGCCCGGCACCGACAGCGTCGCGAACTACACCGAGGCGGCGCTCGATGCGACTCGTCGGCTGGACGCGCGGAGTCTCCAGACGCTGCTCGAGCGCGCCGCGATCACGCTCGGCGCGGTCGATTTCCTCGACCGTGTGGCGGGCCCAGTGCTCAACGAGATCGGAACCGGCTGGACCGAAGGAACGGTCTCGGTGGCGCAGGAGCACATGGCGACCGCAGTGTTCCGCCGAGTGCTGAGCTGGCTGCTGGGTGTCTACGAGGTCGAAGGCGCGAGGCAGCGGGTAATCGTGGCGACGCCGCCTGGCGAGATGCACGAGATGGGAGCGCTCATGGTCGCCGTCAGCGCCGCCGCTGAGGGATGGGGCGTGACCTACCTCGGTCCGGACCTTCCGGTGGATGACCTGCTCGAGGCGGCGGGACAGTCCGACGCGGGCGCGGTGGCGATCAGCGCAGTCCATGCCCCGGACCGATTGGGCGTCGAGGCGTCGATCCGGGCCATCCGCGCCGGTCTGCCGCGATCGATCCCGCTCATCGTCGGAGGCGCCGCCGCGCCCGACTTGGAGCCGACGGACGACGGCGTGTTGAAGGTGCAGGATCTCAATGGCCTGCGGGCAGCGTTGCAGCTTTTGGCGACCGAGGCGGACGCGTGAGCGGCGCGTCGCTGACGCTGCTGGCCGGCGCGAGCGGATACATCGGCGGGCGCCTCCGCCGCGCGCTCGAAGCCGGCGGCCGGCCGCTGCGGTGCATGGCCCGTCACCCCGCGTATCTGCGCACGGAAGTGGCCGCCACGACCGAGGTGGTCGCGGCCGACGTGCTCGACGCGGGGTCGCTCCCAGCCGCGCTCCGCGGTGTGGATACGGCGTACTATCTGGTGCACTCGATGGCGACATCGCGGGACTACGCGGAACGCGACCGGAGAGGCGCCGAGCAGTTCGCACGGGCCGCCCGCGATGCGGGGGTGCGGCGCATCATCTATCTCGGCGGTCTGGGCCAGAGCGGGAAGCTCTCGCGGCATCTCGAGAGCCGGCAGGAGGTCGGCCGGATCTTCCGCGAGAGCGGCGTGCCGACGATCGAGTTCCGGGCGTCGATCGTGATCGGCTCGGGCAGCCTCTCGTTCGAGCTGGTGCGGGCCCTGGTCGAGAAGCTGCCGGCGATGGTCACGCCGCGGTGGGTGGGCACGCTCACCCAGCCGATCGGGATCGAGGACGTGGTGGCCTATCTGGTGGCGGCGCTCGATCGGCCGGAGGGTGAGAGCGTCATCTACGAGATCGGCGGTCCCGACCGCGTCACCTACGGCGACCTGATGCGCGAGTATGCCCGGCTTCGCGGCCTGCGACGCGTGATGGTGCCGGTCCCGGTACTCTCGCCCCGGCTCTCGGGCTTGTGGCTCGCGCTGGTGACGCCGGTGTACGCGCAGGTCGGGCGGGAGCTGATCGACGGCGTGCGCAATCCGACGGTGGTCGAGGACGACCGCGCGCTCCGAGATTTCGACGTGCGGCCGCGCGGCGTGCGCGAGGTGCTGGCCCGCGCGCTCATCAACGAGGATCTCGGATTCGCCGCAACCCGCTGGTCGGATGCGCTCTCGTCGCAACGCACGCCGCGGAGCTGGGGAGGCGTCACGTTCGGCTCGCGGCGCGTGGACTCGAGGGCGGCGTGGGTGCACTGCGCGCCCGAGCAGGCGTTTCGCCCCATCGCCCGGATCGGGGGACGGACCGGCTGGTACTACGGCAAGTGGCTGTGGTGGTTGCGCGGGCTGCTCGACCTCTCGGTGGGCGGCCCCGGCCTCAGGCGTGGGCGGCGGGATCCCGATGCGCTCAGGCCTGGAGACGTGGTGGACTTCTGGCGGGTGGAGGCGGTCGAGCCGGGACATCTATTGCGGCTGGCGGCGGAGATGCGGCTGCCCGGTCGAGCGTGGCTGCAGTTCGAGGTGACGGAGGAAAACGGCGGAAGCCTCATCCGCCAGACCGCCCTGTTCGATCCGGTCGGGGTGGCGGGCCTGTTCTACTGGTATGGGCTCTGGGGCATTCACCAGCTGGTCTTTGCGGGGATGCTCCGCAGCATCGCGCGCGCGGCGATGGAGTAGTGCTATCTCGAGGGCCAAGGCGATTCCGATCAGCACAGCGGTCGCTGCGGCCTCACCGAAGACGAGGGCCTGGCCGACGACCACCGGCTCTCTTCGTGAAGGGCGCGCTGTTCCTCGATACCTCCGGCTGGCTCGCGGCACTCAGCGCCCGGGAAAGCACCCACGCCGCGGCGCGCGCGGCCTACGCGGGCCAGGTGTCATCCCCCGGCACGCTGGTGACCTCCAGGGTTGGACAGCAAGACCAACAGCGGGCTCCGTGCCATCAACTTCGGGAGACGCGCCGGCTTGCGCGGTGACTCGCTTCACCGTGGGACTCACGCCTACCCCCAGGCCGCCACTC
>JBDTTA010000326.1:0-3137 GCA_039930845.1 Gemmatimonadales bacterium | reverse complement strand
GCGCCTTGCTTGCCTGGGCGGTGCGGACCAGCTCCACGATCTTCGCATACTGGCTTCGGCTCGCGAGGGCCGTGGCGCGGACAGTGAGTGCGCCCTCGATGTTGAGGCTGCCGCTCAGGAGCACCGTCCCGGGTCTGGCGCTCACGGGCACCGGCTCTCCCGTCAGGCGCGAGGTGTCGATGTGGGAGCGCCCGTCGACGACCAACGCATCGGCGGGGATCAACTCACCCGGTCGAAGAAGCAGCTCGTCTCCGACCGCGATCGCGTCCGCGGTGATGTCTTCCACCTCACCATCATGAAACCGGTGTGCGATGCGGGGAGCGGCGGCCTCCAATTCGCGCACCGCCTCGGAGGCGCGTCCCTCGGCGTATCGCTCGAGCGCCTCGCCACCGGTCTGCATCAGGACCACGATCAGTCCCGCGAGCGGTTGGTGAAGGATCAGGGCGGCCACGATGGCAAGCATCGCCACGAGGTCGGCCGAGAAACGTCCGGCAACAATCCCGCGAAGCGTGCGCCATACGACGGGGAGACCGGTGACCGCCAGACCGACCGACCAGACCGGCGCCGATAGCTCGGCGCGTCCGCTGACCCGGAGCGCAAAGCCAGCGATGATGAACAGAAGGGCGCCGGCTGGGAGGAACGCGCCGCGCCACCGTTTCAAGGGGTCGCCGCGTGCTCGGTGGAGTCGCCGCCACGCCGCAGAGTGAACCCGACGCCCCGGATCGTGGCGATCAACGGCTCGCCGGCGGCGTCGACGAGTTTCCTCCGCAGGTTGCCCACATGCACGTCGACGACATTGCTCTCCGGATCGAAATGCATGTCCCACACCTTCTCCAGCAGCGTCGTGCGCCGGACGACTTCCTCCGGATGCAGGAGGAAATACTCGAGCAGCTGAAATTCCTTGGGCGTGAGATCGAGGCGCCGGTCGGCGATCGCCGCCTCGTGCCGCAGACGGTCCAGCGTGATCGCCCCGTAGCGCAGCGTCTCCAGCCGCTCGGATCCACCGCGGCGGTGGAGTGCCCGAATGCGGGCGAGCAGCTCGTCGAAGAGAAACGGCTTCGCGAGGTAGTCGTCCGCCCCCGAATCGAGTCCGCGGACCACATCCTCCACCGCGTCGCGCGAGGTCAGCATGAGAATCGGCGTGTTGCGCCCCTCGCGCCGCAGCTCGGTGGCGACCTGAAATCCATTCTTCTTCGGTAGGACGATGTCCAGCAGGATCACGTCGTATTCGTAGACGTGCGCCAGCATCGTGGCCTCGTCGCCGTCGGGCGCGACGTCCACCACGTAACCCTCCTCCTTGAGGCCCTGCTCGATGAAGCCGGCGACTTTGCGGTCGTCTTCGACGACGAGGATCTTCATGGAATCAACCTACTCGAGGTATGTGAAGGGCCGGACAACCGATCGTGAAGTATTCTTCATTCGACAGCGGATGCGGGAATCTGGAGCACGAAATATCCTCCGGCTCCTGGTCTGACGACCGCCCGCAGCTCGCCGCCCAGCAGGCGCGCCAGGCGCCGCGAGAGCGGCAGGCCGAGCCCCATTCCCCGGCTCTCGCCCTCCGCCCTCGTGACGTAAATGTCGAAGATGCGCTCCCCCTCGCCCTGGGGGATCCCCGGCCCCTCGTCCTCCACCGTGTAGAGCACCAGCGAGTCGCGAGCCTCGACGCCGAGGCGAACCGTGCTCCCCACCGGCGTGTGGCCAATGGCGTTGCCGAGCAGGTTGATGAGAATCTGCTCGACCCGGCTTGCGTCGGTCTCGCAGCTCGGTAGCTCGGAGGCGAAGTCGAGATTCAGGGTCACCCCTTTCGCGTCGGCCGCCGGCGTGACTCTCCCCGCCGCTTTCCGGGCGATCGCACCCGGGTGCACCGCGCGGATCACCGGACGGAGCCGGTCCTCGTCGAGCCGGCTCAGGTCGAGCAGGTCGTTGATGAGTCCGATCGCCTGCCGGGCCGAGTCCAGCACTTCGAAGGCCGCCCGAGGCACCGTCGCCGGGTCCCTCTTCCGCACCAGCATCTCCGACCAGCCGAACACCGCCGCCAGCGCGTTGCGGAGCTCGTGATTCACCGTCGCGAAGAATCGCTCGCGGGTCCGCTGAAGCTGCTGGACCTCCTCGAGCAGCCGGGCGCTCTCCTCGTGCAGGCGCGCGTTCTCGACCGCGGCGGCCGCCGTGGCCGCGAGAAGCACGGCGATGTGCTCATCCTCTTCGCTGAAGGTGGCCGAATCCAGCTTCTCCGTGAGATAGAGGTTGCCGAACACCCCCCGGCCTCCGACGATCGGGACGCCGAGAAATGAGCGCATCGGTGGGTGGTGGGGAGGAAAGCCGTACGAATCGGGGTGCTTCGTCAGGTCCGGAAGCCGGACCGGCCTGGGATCGCGGATGACCAGTCCGAGAACTCCATGGCCCCGCGGCAGCGCGCCGATCAGGGCCCGCTGTTCGGCGTCGATGCCATGGGTGGTGAAGCTCTCGAGGAGCCGGCCGTCGGGGGCGAGCACGCCGATGGCGGCATACTGCGCGCCGATGATCTCCGCGGCGACCTGGACGACGCGTGCCAGCACGCCGTCGAGCGAAACCTCGGTGATCAGCGTCGAGGTCGCGACCATCAGTCGTTCGACCCGCTCCGGGGTCGTGAGGGTGTGAGGCATGCTCAATTCTACCTGCTTTCATCATTTCTTCATGGTGCGGCTCCTATGCTTCCTCCACTACCATCTCGAGCAGTGGAGGCGGTCATCATGGGTCTTCGTCACATCGTCGTTGCCACCGACGAATCGAATGCGGGCCGAAGGGCGGTCCAGGCGGGGATGGAGCTGGCCTACCGCGCCGGGGCTCGAATCACGATCATGCGGGCCGTGTCGGTAGCGGCCACACCTGCGCTTGCCGCCGTCGGACACAAAGGCGCCGGGGAGGAGTTCGACTACTCCGGTGGGGCCATGGAGCGGCTGGAGCGTTGGCTGGAACCGGAGCTGAGCCGGCCCATGGGTCACCCGCGCGTCGAGCTCGGCATCGCGCTCGGATCCCCGGGAATCGAGATCTGCCGGTTCGCGGAAGACCGCGGCGCCGATCTTCTCATCCTCGGCAGGAAGCTGCGCTCGCAGCTTGGGCGCCTGCTGCTCGGTGACACCGCCGACGCCGTCACACGC
>JBDTTA010000325.1:0-3159 GCA_039930845.1 Gemmatimonadales bacterium | reverse complement strand
GTCTCGCCGCGGTCGGTGTCGTGAACCACCTTCGTGTCCACACGAATTGTGTTGACCTGTCCGTCCCGGTTGAGCCACTCCGGCATCCCCGACGACGGGATTCCCGTCGGGCGCTGGTCGGTCGCCAGCCATTCGAACACCACCTTGGCGATCGCGATGTTCTTGCAGACGATGATGAACACCGGCGGCCGCGTATCCTCACCCTGCTCGGCGCGCGAGCGCTCGAATTCCTGGCGCCATTCTCCACCCATCAGGGCGATGGGAGCGTGTGCGTACTTGAGGATCGCCTCCGGCTTTGGGCCGCTCTTCCGGCCGCCCTTCTCCGCCGGGGTGAGCTTCTTCTCGACGATCCATTCCCAGATGTTGAAGTAGTCCGGCCGCTCCTGCCCGCTCACGTCGGTGAGCGCGAGCTGGGGGATCTTCACCAGCCCCGACTCGATGGCGTCGATGAGGCCGAAGTCGCTCACCACCCACGGGAACGGGCGGCCGGTCATCCGACCCATCCTGCCGAGGTAGTAGGGCGTGGCGGAGAGGTCGAGGCAGAAGTTGATCCCGCGAAGCCTGTTCACCCGGTCGAGCCCCTCGACCCACACTGTGGCCTCACGGTAGAACTCGTCCTCGTCGTCGCCCTCGACGTAGCGCTCCCGCTCCACCGTCACCGCCTCGAGGTGGCCTTCGCGATCCCGGCGCTCGCCGAGCACGCGGATCGAGCCAGCGGCCAGGTGGGCTTCGAGCGCGGTCGGCGTCATGTAGCGCAGGTTCCGGGCGGTGGTGGTCCGCTCGGCGATACGGATGGTCTCCTGCGTCACCGTGCGGACGCCCGCCTTGACCACTCGTGCGCTCACCCCTCCGGCATCGGCAGCCTGGGGCTCGAAGACGTGCCAGTTGGTGATGACCACCCGTCCGCGCGCGAGCGCCGGCATCAGGTGCGGCGGCACCAGGTCGCGGCTCCGGTAAAGCGACGCCTCCCCCCGGGCGGGATCGAGCTCCTGGAGACGGTCCTTGATGGTGATGTTGGGGCAGACGATGAGGACGACGTCGGAGTACGTAGCGTTGGAGCGGTTCTGCACCTTGTTGAGGATGCTCCACGCGGCCACCATCCCCATCACCGTCGTCTTGCCGGCGCCAGTGGCCATCTTGCAGGCGACGCGTGGAAATCCGGTGTAGCCGCGCTCGCGCCACTCGTCGCCCGGCTCGTCGCGGGGAATGTCGATACCCTGCAGGTAGTCGCCACGGGCCTCGCGCAGGAAGATCGCCGTCTCCACCGCCTCGATTTGCGCGAAGAAGAGCCGCTGGTTGCGGCCGTCGCGACGCCACCACTGGATCAGCTCCTGCGTGGTGCGGGTGGCACCGGGCCGGCCGTCGGACTGCCAGCGCACGAGCCGCTCGCGTACGAGGTTGACAAGGCGGAGCCCATATGCCCGCTCGTATTCCGGCAGGCGGCTGAGTGTCGGATCGCCGTCCACGTCCCACGGATCGCGCTGATCGCGCGGCTGGAACACCAGAGCCGGGCGCCTCCCCGACTTTCGTTCGGCGGGATGCCCGGGGCGGATGAACCAGTGCTCCGCCGGCTCGGCGAAGGGGGAGTTCAGGATGGGGGTGTCGACTTCAAAGGACATGCCGGGTCCCGCGTTTTCTGGCCCTTGACGACGTGCTATATTGCAGATGCTTCATCCCGCCGGGTACGTCCTGGTGGTGCCCGTGGGCTACGGTCCACGGGCTTTCCCGTTTCCGGCTAAGCCTATGCGCGTCAGTGCATTCATCGACGGATTCAATCTGTACCATGCTTTGGACGGCCCAGGTCGCCATCACCTTAAATGGCTGGACCTCCGGCGCCTTTGCCTCGAGTTCGCCCCACCGCCCCAACAAACCCTTGGCAGCGTCTATTACTTCTCGGCCTACGCCACTTGGCGGCCGGGCGCCTACGCCAGACACCGTGCGTTCGTCGCCGCCCTGGAGGCTACGGGCGCGCAGCCGGTCATGGGTGTATTCAAGGCGAAGGACCGTTCCTGTCGCGCCTGCGGAAGCACCTGGACCGACCACGAGGAGAAAGAGACTGACGTCAACATTGCGCTCCATCTCCTCCGCGATGCGCAACTGGACCGGTTTGACAGGGCCCTGATCATCTCTGGGGACTCCGACCTCGCGCCGGCTGTGCGGATGATTCTTGCCCTCTTTCCAGGCAAGAGCGTAAGGGTCCTCGCACCATACGGACGCGAATACAGCATGGACCTCGTCAACGCGGCAGGTGGGATCTCCAATGCCCGCAAAATGAAGCTCATACACGTTGAACGATCGCTTCTCCCCGAACACGTCCTGGCTTCGGACGGTCGGGTGATCGCCATCCGCCCCGAGAAATACCGTCCGCCCGTTTGAAGCTTCCTTCGCTGAATCGGCTCTCCGCCCGGCGCTCACTACGGCAGCGCCTTCACCACCAGCAGCTCGTTCCCCCGCTCGTCGATCACCTTCACGGCAATCTGCTTCTGCTCTCCTGCCTCGAACGGCGCGCTGGTGGTGCCGGCGAGATGATCCCAGAGTGAATCGTCGTACTCCGCCCGAAGCTCGCGCTTGAGGTTGTCCCAGGCTCCAGTCTTCGGGAAGAACGCCTGGCAAACCCGAAAGCAGCGAGTGGGGTCGTAGTCGGTGTCGAGGAACCAGGCCGGCACCATCTCGCCCGTCTTGTGGTCCAGCTCCATCGTGGCGGGATCGAAGGTGTCGAGGCCGAGCAGGCTCACCTGGAACTGCTGCGGGTCGCCCTTGGGAGTCGTCGCCTTCTCGACCTTCACCTCGGGCAGGCCGGTGATCGAGAAGACCTGGCTCGACCGCATGGTCTTGAGCAGGTCGCCGAGAACGAGGTCGGGCGTGGCGGCGACGTAGGTGCCGGGGACGCCGAGCGCGGCCTCGGCCTGATCCACGAGCGTGCGGGCGGAGGGCTCGATCTCGAAGCCGAAGACGAAGAGGTGGGAGTACCCCTTGGCGCGCGCCTCGCTGCCGGCGTTATAGACCAACTTCTGGCTCACCGCGCCGTTCTCCGGCCCGAACACCACGGCGACGGGCTTTCCCGCGACCATTGCCTCGGCGGAGAGCGAGAGCGTCCGCGCCGGCCGGCGCACCTGCTCCAGACGGACGGATACGTTCCCGGGAAGACGGAGGTCGGGG
>JBDTTA010000324.1:0-3162 GCA_039930845.1 Gemmatimonadales bacterium | reverse complement strand
TCGAAGCCGAGAGTGACCCCGAGCATGCGCTGAAACGGGCGTCGGTGGAAGATTTCGACTTGATCCTCTGTGACGTCCGCATGCCCCGGATGGACGGTCTCACCTTCCTTCGTCGCTACCGCGCCGATCAGGGTGACGCGCTGCTCATCATGATGAGCGCGTACGGGAACGAAGATGCCGCCATCGCCGCAATGCGCGAGGGCGCGTACGACTATCTCCAGAAGCCGTTCCGTCCCGATGAAGTTACCATGACCATCCGGAAGGCCGCGGAGCGGGAAAAGCTGCGCCGCGAGGTGGAGGAGCTGCGCTCGAGTCTCGGCGCCGGCGTCGTGCAGGACCTGGTGGTGAGCGAGAGCCGGAGCATGCGCGATCTCCTCGACCTGGCCAGCCGGGTGGCGCGGCACAGCACCACCGTGCTCATCACCGGCGAGAGCGGCACCGGCAAGGAAGTGCTGGCGCGCGCCATTCACCGGATGAGCCCCCGCGGCGAGCGGAGCTTTACCGCCATCAACTGCGCCGCCATCCCCGAGCACCTCCTCGAGAGCGAGCTCTTCGGCCACGTGAAGGGTGCGTTTACCGGTGCCACCGCCGATAGAACAGGCCTTTTCGAGCTGGCGCACGAGGGCACGCTGCTGCTCGACGAGATCGGCGACCTTCCGCTCGATCTCCAGGCCAAGCTGCTCCGCGTGCTCGAGGAAAATACCATTCGGCGCGTCGGTGGGCGGGAGGAGCGCAAGGTGGACGTGCGGGTCATTGCCGCAACCGCCAAGCCGCTGGAGCAGGCAGTGGAGCAGGGCCAGTTCCGGGGCGATCTCTTCTACCGGCTCAACGTCGTGCGGCTCCATCTGCCGCCGCTGCGCGAGCGGCCGGAGGACGTCCCCGCGCTCGTGGCCCACTTTGTCCGGATGGCGGCCACCAAGCTGGGGCGTCCCGTGAGCCTCACCCCCGCGGCGCTCGCGGCGCTCACCCATCATTCCTGGCCCGGAAACGTCCGCGAGCTTCGGAATGCGGTGGAGCGCGCGTCGGTTCTCGCCAGCGGCGCTTCGCTCGACGTCAAGGATTTCGCCATCGGCAACGGCAACGGCTACGGTAACGGAAATGGCAACGGGAGCCCCGGCCATGGGAACGGCGCCGTGTCGACGCTCGACCTCAAGAGCCAGGTGGAGGCCATTGAGCGAAAGGCCATCCAGAAGGCGCTCGAGGCCGCCGGCGGCAACCGGCGCCAGGCGGCGGGACTTCTGGGCATCAGCTTGCGCACCCTCTTTTACAAGATGCGCCGCCTCCCGGTACACTAACGCCTCAGCGCAACGATCTGCATCTGATGCGATCTGTTGCAGCGCCATCAATCGCGGGCTCTTCGTCAACACTGTCTGGAGATTCACGTTAGCTCGTGGTCCCAGTCATGCATTAACGCCGCGCCGGCGGCGGGACGATCTCACCTCATACCGGCAAGCTTCGCATGATCATTCACCGGCGGCACGGCTTCACCTTGGTCGAAGTCATGGTGGCCATCGTGCTGCTGACGCTCGGCGTCATGGCGCTGGTCGGCTCGTCGGCCATGGTAAGCCGGATGATCGGCAGGGGCCGCGAGTCCACCCTTGCCGTGCAGGTGGCCACCGCCCGGCTCGAGCGTCTGCGCCGGATCGTCGCATCCACTACCCCACGCTGTTCGTCTCCCGAGTTCACCACCGACAGCGCGGCCACCGCGGGCGTCTCCGAGCGGTGGATCGTCGACCCGCCTACCGGCACGGGGCTCTCCCGCGGCGTGAGCGTCATCGTCACCTACCATGACGTACGCGGCCCGGTACACGATACGCTTCGGACCGTGATGCTGTGCGGATGACGCCCGGACGCCGCGGGTTCACCCTGGTCGAAATGATGGTCGCGCTCGTGCTCGTCACCGCGGTCATGGGGGTGACGTACGCATTGCTCGCGCAGAATCAGCACGTCTCCCGCGCGCAGATAGAGCACGCAGGGCTTCAGGACAACGTGCGGGCCGGCGCGCTCATCGTGGCCAATGAGCTTCGTGAAATCGGGTATGACTCGATTCCGCTGAGCTCCGGTCTCACCTCCGCGCCATCGGGAAGCCCCGATCTGCTGGTCATGCTGCCCGGGCGTCTCGAGTACAAGGCGATGCGCGGGATCGGATTCACCTGTTCCGCCCCGGCGGCGGGCGAGCTCCGTCTCCAGCGTCCCACGGTGCTCGGCCTGCGCCAGCCTCAAAAGGATGACAGCGTCACCGCACATGTCGAGGGAAACCCCGCAACCGCCGCCGACGATGCGTGGGTCCACGCCGTCATCACCGGCGTTGGTACCGGCGTTTGTGATGATGGAGGTCCCGCGGTGGTGCTCCAGGTGACGTACGCCGGCGTGGAGGGCACGGCGGCGCCGGGGAAAATGTCCCTCGGCGGGCCTATTCGCTATTTCGAGGTGATGGAGCTGAGATACTACAAGTCGGGCGGCAAGTCGTGGCTCGGATTGCGATCGGTCAGCGCCGGCGGAGTCATCGAGCCGATGCTCGGTCCTCTCGCCGACAGCACCGCAGGCGTTCGCGGACTCACCTTCAGCTATCTCGATCGCAATGGCGCACCGGCAACCCTGCCCAATGATGTGCGGGAAATCGCCTGGACGCTCAAGGGCGTCACCGACGGTGCCGTGAGAAACGGATCGCAGGCGCTCGCCATCGATTGCCTGGCACTCTCCACGAGCGTCGCGCTCAGGAATACGCTCCGATGATCCGCCGCCGCCAGAGCGAGCGAGGCATGGCGCTGGCGCTGGCCGTGTTCGCGCTCGTCGTCGTCGGCGCCCTGGTGGCGGCGGCCTTTGTCGCGGGGCACCTCGAGCAGCGCACGGGCCGCGGTACGCTGTACGCCGCGCAGGCCGCCGATGCTGCCGAAGGGGGCGCGGCCCAGACGCTCGCCGATTGGGACGTGCTCGGGCTCAATGCCCTGTCGCCCGGCGCCACGATCACGCTGCCGCAGGTGACGTTCGCGGGACGCAGCGCCTACAAGCCGACCGTTTCCCGGCTCAACGACCAGCTCTTTCTGGTCAGGAGTCTCGGCAGCAGGGCCGATGCGGGCGGTGGCACGCTGGCGCGGCGCACGGTTGCCATCGTCGCTCGACTCGCGTCACTTGGCGTTGGGCCCGAGGCGGCGCTGAGCG
>JBDTTA010000323.1:0-3182 GCA_039930845.1 Gemmatimonadales bacterium | reverse complement strand
GGCAACAGGTGGAGCGAACCGCAGGTCCTACGTGTCTTCCCGCGTGTCGACGAGCTGGTCAGCATCGTGCCTGCCGACCTGCTCGGCAATGGCACCGTCTGCTTGGTGTGGTCATCGCCCTTGCCCGGCGATGCGCAGCGGCCGATGCGCTACGTCAACCTGATGGGCGGGCAGAAGCCGCACCTGCTGGTCAAGACCGTCAACAACCTCGGCGCCGAGACCCGTGTGCAGTACGCACCGTCAACGAAGTTCTACCTGGAGGACAAACGTGACGGCAAACCCTGGGTCACCCGGCTGCCGTTCCCGGTGCACGTGGTCGAGCGCGTCGAGACCTACGACCACATCAGCCGCAACCGTTTCGTCACCCGCAGCGTCTACCACCACGGCTACTTCGACGGCGAGGAGCGCGAGTTCCGGGGCTTCGGCATGGTCGAGCAGCTCGACACCGAGGAGCTCGCTGCGCTCACCGGCGACGGTACGCTGCCCGAGGCGACCAATCTCGAGGCCGCCTCTCATGTGCCGCCAGTGCACACCAAGACCTGGTTTCATACCGGCGTGTACTCGGGCCGCGGTCACGTGTCCGATTTCTTTGCCGGGCGGCTCGACGCCACCGATGCCGGGGAGTACTACCGGGAGCCAGGCCTGACCCCAGCCCAGGCGCGGGCACTCCTACTGGACGACACCGTGCCGCCGGACGACTTGACGCTCGATGAAGAGCGCGAAGCCAGCCGTTCGCTCAAAGGGGCGATGCTGCGCCAGGAGGTCTATGCCCTCGACGGGACGGAGAAGGCGGAACACCCCTACACCGTCACCGAACACAACTTCACGATCCGCCAGCTCCAGACCCGTGAGGGGAACCGCCACGCGGTCTTCTTCACCCACCCGCGTGAGGCGATTACCTATCACTACGAACGCAATCCAGACGATCCGCGCGTTCAGCATGCACTGACGTTGGACGTTGATGACTTCGGCACCGTGCTCAAAGAGGCCGCCATCGGCTACGGCCGGCGCCGACCCGATGCCGCGCTGCCCTTGGAGGCCGACCGCGACAAGCAGACCCGAACGCTCGTCACCTACACCGAAAACGACGTTACCAACGGTCTCAATGATGTCACCGTGCATCCGGATGACCACCGTTCGCCTCAGCCCAGCCAGAGCCGAACGTACGAACTCACCGGCCTGAAGCCGGACGGCAACGCGGCGCGCTTCAGCTTCGCCGAATGGCGGGATGGCTCTGGCCTGGCGGCCTCGGCGACGGAAATCCCCTACGAGCAGACGGCGGACGACGCATCGAAGCAGAAGCGCCTGATCGAGCATGTCCGCACGCTGTATCGGCCCAACGACCTGGGCGCAGCCCGCAACGATCCGTCGGCGCTGCTGCCGCTTGGCGAGCTGGAGTCGCTCGCCCTGGCTGGCGAGAGCTACCAGCTCGCTTTCACCCCGGGCCTGCTGGCGCAGGTCTTTCGGCGCGATGGGCAGCTGTTGCTTCCGGACCCCGCCGAGGTTCTGGGCGGCCAGGGGGCCGACCGAGGCGGTTACGTCGTCAGTCAGGACTTGAAGGCGGCGGGTGACTTTCCTGATTCGGACCAAGACGACCACTGGTGGATTCCCTCTGGCCGCGTCTTTCTCTCACCCGACCGTGCTCACACGCCGGCGCAAGAGTTGGCCCACGCGCAACGTCACTTCTTCCTGCCGCACCGCAGCCGCGACCCTTTCGGCAGTGACACGGTGATGCAGTACGACGGCCCCGCCGACGCCACCCAGCCGCGGTTTAACCTGCTCATCACCCGTACGACCGACGTGCTGGGCAACACGGTGACCGCCGCGCACGACTACCGCGTGCTGCAACCCCGGCTAGTCACCGATCCGAACCGCAACCGCACCTCCGCAGCCTTCGATGCGCTGGGCATGCTGGTGGGTACGGCCGTCATGGGAAAGCCGCTTCCATCACCGCCCGAGGGTGATTCGCTCGACGGCTTCAGCCCCGACCTGGCCGAAACTGAGGCGCTCGGCCACCTGGCCAACCCTCTGGTCGATCCGCACTCCGTTCTCGGTAGCGCCACTACGCGGCTGGTCCATGACCTGTTCGCCTACCAGCGAACGAAAGACCAGCCGGATCCGGAGCCCGCGGTCGTCTACACGTTGGCAAGGGAAACTCACGACGCCGACCTGGAGCCCGGCCAGCAGACGAGGATCCAGCACAGCTTCGGCTACTCCGACGGTTATGGTCGCGAGATTCAGAAGAAGATCCAGGCCGAGCCCGAGAAGATCAACGGGGTAGCGGGCCCGCCCCGCTGGGTCGGCAGCGGTTGGACCATCTTCAACAACAAGGGCAAGCCCGTTCGTCAGTACGAGCCGTTCTTCAGCGCCACCCACCGCTTCGAGCTCGGAGTACAGGTTGGGGTTAGCCCCATTCTGTTCTACGACCCGGTCGAACGCGTCGTCGCCACCCTGCACCCCAACCACACCTACGACAAGGTGATCTTCGATCCGTGGAAGCAGACCACGTACGACGTCAACGACACCGTGCTGGGCGATCCGCGCACCGACGCCGACACCCACGGCTACGTGGCGGCCTACTTTGAAGGCCTGGCCGCAGACCCTGCTGCGTTGCCGTGGCAGACCTGGCACGCACAGCGCCAGGGCGGCGCCCTGGGCGTGCAGGAACAGGCCGCCGCAGGCAAGGCCGCTGCCCACGCCGACACGCCCAGTACGGCCCATGCCGACACGCTCGGCCGGCCTTTCCTGAGCGTCGCCCACAACAAGGTGGTGAGCGCCAATCACGACCTGGACGACACCGAGGACAAGTTCCGTACCCGGGTGGAACTGGACATCGAAGGCAACGAACGCGCGGTGCGCGATGCGCTTCGGGAGACACTGGATCCGCAGGGCAATACCGTGATCGATGAGTTGGGCCGCGTCGTCATGCGCTACGCCTACGACATGCTTGTTGACTGTCGTTTTGGATGACGAGGATCGGGCGGGGTTTCGTCGTTGGGGGTGCCGATCATGCTGGCGCGATAGGCCGCTGGTGGGCACCATCACCTGGCCGAGCATCCCGACGGGCCTGATCAGCGGCGGGGGCCGGGCCGGATCGGCCGGCGGTGGGTGGGCACGCCGACTGGGGCCCGAGTCAGGGGTCCTGATCGTGGTTCGACCCTCACCGTGCCGAGCACGCAACA
>JBDTTA010000322.1:0-3231 GCA_039930845.1 Gemmatimonadales bacterium | reverse complement strand
CATTGGCGGGCTGGTGATCTATGTCGCGTGTTTCGCCTTTGGACTCGGGCCGATCTTCTGGCTCCTGATTTCCGAGATCTATCCACTGACCCTGGTCGGGATCCTGGGGCGCGCGGGAACGTTCTGGTTCTACGGTGTCATCGCGATCGGCGCCGGGATCTTCTTGTATCTGCTGGTGCCGGAAACCAAAGGTAAAATGCTTGAACAGATTGAAGCGCACTGGCGGGTCGGCCAAAGCCCACGATCATTATGACAACCAGGACAACGAGCGCCAACAAGCCGCTGCGATTCAGCTGCCGCCTCTCGGATAAGTCGGTCGCGTTGCCCCATTTCTGGGAACATACCGTCGGCAGCGGACACGCGCCCCTGGCCTTGCGCGCGGACTGGCAACGGCAGTTGCGACAATGTCATGAGCAGCTTGGCTTTCGCCACGTGCGCTTTCATGGCATTCTCAGCGACGACATGGGCACGCTGATGGACGAGCAAAATCATTTGCTCTACTCGTTCTTCAACGCCGATCAGATCTGCGATTTCCTGCTCTCGATCGGGATGAAGCCGTTCATCGAGTTGAGCTTCATGCCCTCGACGCTCTCCTCCGGCAGCCAGACTGTATTCCATTACCGCGCGAATGTGACGCCTCCCAGGGATTACGCCGAGTGGGCCACGTTCGTCGGCCGGCTGGTCAGACATTGGGTCGAACGTTACGGGATCGACGAAGTCAGCGCCTGGTTTTTTGAAGTGTGGAATGAGCCCAATCTAAAGGCATTCTGGACGGGCACGCAGGCCGATTACTTCAAGCTCTACCGTTTCACTGTGCAGGCGATAAAGGAGGTGAACACGCGACTGCGGGTCGGCGGCCCTGCGACCGCGAAGAACGAATGGATTACGGAATTCCTCACGTTCTGCAAGAAGAACAAGGCGCCGGTCGACTTCGTCAGCACCCACCACTACCCAACCGATGCGCTGGGTTCGGTAGGTGAGGATACGGAGACACAGTTGGCCCACAGTAAGAAGAATATCCTGCGCACATGGGCGCGGGAGACGCACCGCAAATCGCTTGGCAAACCGCTCTACTACACGGAATGGAGCTCGTCCTCGAACCCGCGCGACCACCTGCACGATGAGCCCTACACGGCAGCCGTCATCATCAAGACGATGATGGAGGCCAGAGGACTGGTCGACGGATACAGTTATTGGACGTTTACGGATGTCTTTGAGGAGAACTACATGCCCGCCACCGCGTTCCAGGGTGGTTTTGGCCTGCTCACTCTGCAAGGCGTGGCCAAGCCTTCTTACCGCGCCTTCGAGCTGTTGCACCGTCTCGGCGTAGAGGCATTGCCCGTCAAGGGGAAAAGCAGGACGGTAGATGTCTGGGTGGTCACCAACCGCGCCGCTGTCACGGTGCTCGTGACGAACCACGCGTTGCCACGCCATCCGATCAAGGCTGAGTCTGTCGAAGTCACACTGACAGCGCTGCTGTCGCCGCGCAATGTCTACATCGAGCGGATCGACCACGACCATGCCAATGCCAAGCGTCTCTGGATCGAGATGGGCAAGCCGGCACTTCCCACAGCAAGGGAAGTCGAACAGTTGCACGTGGCTTCCCACATCGTGCGTGAGCCCTTGCCATGGAAACATGCGGGCAAAACATTGCATCTGAAGTTTGCCATGCCGCCGCAAGGCATCGCGGCCATCACGGTGGAGTTAACCGCGAAGCGACCCGGGAAGACTTCCACATCGTGAATGATTCGAACGCCTGTTCCGAGAAGCAAGAAGGCTCCTGCATCCTTACCATCAACGGCGGCTCATCGAGCATCAGGTTTGCGCTCTACCGGGTCGGTGAACCGTTGGAGCGCGGGTTGCACGGGAAGATCGATCGCATCGGATCGAGCGGGACGAATTTATCCTTCAGTGTCCCTGAGCAGGAAAAGAAGGAGCGCCTCGAGCTCGAGGCCGCCGATCTCAAGTCGGCGACGACGTTCTTGATCGACTGGCTCGAAGAACAGACCGATGTCGCTTCGGTAAAAGCGGTCGGGCATCGCGTGGTGCACGGCATGCAGCACGCCGCACCGGAGTTGGTCACGGCGGCGTTGCTGGAGGAACTGCATCGCATCACGCCGTTCGATCCCGAACATTTGCCCGGCGAGATCGAACTGATCGAAGCCTTTCGGCAGCGGCATCCGAGACTGTCGCAGGTGGCGTGTTTCGATACGGCCTTTCATCGCGACATGCCGTGCGTCGCGAAATTGCTCGCCATCCCGCGTCGCTATGTGGCCAAGGGTGTGCAGCGCTACGGCTTTCATGGTTTGTCCTACGCGTATCTGCTGGAAGAACTCGCGCGCCTGGGCGATCCGACGGCAACGAAAGGACGCGTGATTCTCGCGCACCTCGGCAACGGCGCGAGCATGGCTGCGGTCCGCGATGGCAGAAGCATCGACACCAGCATGGGCTTCACGCCGGCCTCCGGATTGCCGATGAGCACGCGCTCCGGAGATCTCGATCCGGGGTTGGGCAACTATCTCGCGCGGACGGAGGGCATGACCGCGTCGCAATTTCACAAGATGGTGAACCACGACTCCGGGCTGCTCGGAGTGTCAGGGATCAGCTCCGACATGCGCGACTTGCTCGTGCAGGAAGCCACCGAAGTGCACGCAGCCGAAGCGGTGGCGCTCTTTTGCTATCAGGCGACGAAATGGATCGGCGCTTTCGCCGCGGCGCTCGGCGGCTTGGACACGCTGGTCTTCGCCGGCGGCATCGGCGAGAGCGCGCCGCTCATCCGCGAGCGGATCTGCGCCGGGCTCGGCTTTCTCGGCATCGCACTCAGCCCACGACGCAATGCGGACAACGAAGCCCTGATCTCGACGGACGGCGCTCGCGTCACGGTGCGCGTCATTCCCACAGATGAAGAAGTCATGATCGCCAAAGCGGTCACTCGCCTCCTGCAATTGAAAGCGCCGAACGAACAATGAACACACTTACGCCCGACCTTCTGCACAAGATCGACGCCTACTGGCGGGCGGCCAACTACCTCTCCGTTGGCCAGATTTATCTCTTCGATAATCCGCTGCTCAGGCGCCCGCTCGCGCTCACGGACGTGAAGCACATGCTGCTCGGCCATTGGGGCACGACGCCGGGGCAGAACTTCATGTATGTGCACTTGAACCGGGTCATCAAGAAATACGACCTCGATATGATCTATGTCTCCGGTCCGGGTCACGGCGGGCCGGCGGT
>JBDTTA010000321.1:0-3243 GCA_039930845.1 Gemmatimonadales bacterium | reverse complement strand
GTCGGCCGGTCCCAGATCGGCACCTTCGATGACGGTGTAGAGCCCCTGTGCTTCGGGCTCTATTCCGTACCCCAGGAGGCTCACCAGGGAGTCGGCGACCCCGCCGAAAAGCGGCGTCCCGAGCACGGCGCCCGCCTCCTCGACGTCGGGATCGGTTCGGATCTCCCGGAGAAGCGCCGTACTGCCCGGCATCGTCGCCTCGGTGTCGAAGGGGAGCGTCCCCTTCGGCGTGACGCGAATCTGGAATCCGCGGCCGAGCAGGAGCTCGGAGAACGATCGATCGATGCCGCCGCTCAGCATCACCATATCGAGGAGCATCGCCGCGGCCACGGCGATGCCGAGAACCGAGAGGATGGTGCGCAGCCGGTGGCGGCCGAGGCTTCGCACGCCCCATCCGAGTCCGTTCATCCCCGTCCCCAGAGCACCATCGGCTTGGTGCGTACGAGACGCGCCGCGGCCGCTGCGCCGGCGAGGAGGCCGAGCCCCAGTGAGAGCGCAACGCTGAAGCCGACGATTTCGGGCGTAATGATGGAAAAGGTGAGCGCGGTGTCGAAGAAACGACGGTAGTACGCGTTGGTGACCGCACCGGCGATCAGCGCGAGCACCGTGCCGGCCGCCGATCCCGCGGCAGCCACGAGTGCGGCTTCGAGGAGGAGCGCCACGAAGATCGTGCGGCGCCGCACGCCGACGAACCGCATCACCGCGGTGTCCATCCGGCGCTCCTCGACCTTCAGCAGCATGATGCAAAGGAGAAAGACGGCACTGGCGACGATGGAAATGACGGCGATGGCGCGGTGAAAGCGGCTCACGACGCGAAAGGTCTGCGACGATTCCGAGGCGATGGCACGAGAGGAAAACGCCTGGTAGCCGAGGGCGCCGAGATTCAGCAGGTCGGCGGCGCTGTCGGGAGAGACGCCTCGCTCGAGCGCGATGCCGAAGCGGTCAACCCGGTCCGGGGTGCCGAGCAGTGCCGCGAGATCGGGAAGGTGCATCCTGATCCGGCGCAGCGGCCGGGAGATTTCCGCGGGATCGGGGCGGGGCTCGTAGATGGCGGCGACGACGGCGACCTGATCGAGCGAATCGGCGGCAGGACCGAGGCGGATCGTGTCGCCGACGGACAGGTCGAGCTGCGCGGCCAGCCGGCGCTCGACGGCGATGCCGGGAACCTGCATCGGCGCCTTCAATCCTGCCGCCACGACAAAGGCAAGGAGCAAACTCATGCTATCAATTAAATCACCACCGAAGTACGAAGCGCCCTGCGGAACTAGTGGCGCCCGAACGGGTGCTCGAAGCTGAGATACAGGAAGAGGCCATCCGGCCCGGCCCGATCGTTCAAGCGGAGAGTGTACGCCAGCCCGGGAACAATCTGCAGCCCACTCTCGAAGTTGAAGGCCCAGCGGGCGCCGGGGTTGAGCACGACCGACCTGTCATCACCGCCGGTCCAGAGCGTCTCGACGAGCAGGTTGAACGCCGGCCGCAGCAGCCAGACGACGCTCGCGCCGAGGAACGGCGCCGCCGGGCCGTTCGAGAGGGTCAGGCCGGCGTTCCAGTGCGTCGCGAGACGGGGCAGAGGAACCCAGCTCACGGGAATGTTGGTCTGCACCGAGACGCTTCCGCTCCCTCTGCCGCGCCGCTCGCTGCCAGTCGGGAGGAGAAGCGAGAGCCGTGGCGAGACGTGGACGGACGCATCCTCGCCTCCCATCAACTGATAGCGGAAATTCAATCCCACGTCGCCCAGACCGGTCCCCATGCCTTCGTCGTGGAGCAGCGGTCCGGTGTAGCTGAGCTGGTACAGCTCGCTCACGAGCGGCCATTCCTGGGTGAACGAGTAGGCCCAGGCACCGCCGCCGTTCGTTCGGCTGAAGGTGTTGATATGCTGGACGACGCCCGGCTCCTGGTTGTACGCCTCTTCGATCAGAAAGCTGTTGTCGGAGATGGGGGCGGACGTCTGGGCGGCCAGAAACGCGGGGAGGAGGGAAAAGGGAATCACGCCATCCACGCCCTGAACGTCCCGATGAGCAACCAGGAGTTGAGCGCCATGATCACGATCGCCACAAGCCACGCGGAACCGGCGAGGATTCTGCCATTCACGAACTCGCCCATCTTTCCGCGCTGGCTCGTGAAGTACACCAGGGGGACCACCGCGAACGAAAGCTGCAGGCTCAGGATGACCTGGCTCAGGATGAGGAGACTTCCCGCCCCTTTCTCGCCGTACAATGCGGTAACGATCACTGCCGGGATGATCGCGATGAGCCGTGTAATGAGCCGCCGAAGCCACGCGGGCAGGCGGATGTTGAGGAATCCCTCCATCACAATTTGACCGGCGAGCGTGCCGGTGATCGTCGAGTTCTGTCCCGAGGCCAGCAGCGCGATGGCGAAGAGCGTGCTCGCGAAGGTGGTGCCGAGCAACGGCGTGAGCAGCCGATACGCGTCACCGATCTCGGCGACCTCGTTGTGCCCGGCCTGATTGAACGTCGCCGCCGCCAGAATCAGGATGGCCGCGTTGATGAAGAACGCAAAGAGCAGCGCCAGCGTGGAATCGAAAGTGGCAAAGCGGATGGCTTCGCGCTTCGACTTGGTATCGGGCAGCACCTTCCGGGTCTGCACGATGGAGGAGTGCAGGTACAGGTTGTGGGGCATCACGGTGGCGCCCAGAATGCCGATGGCGATGTAGAGCATCGCCGGATTGGTGATGATCTCGGCGCGGGGGACCAGCCCCTTGATCATCTCGCCCATGGCCGGCTGCGCCATGACCAGCTCGACGCCGAAGCACAACGCGATCGTGACGACCAGCGCCACCACGAACGCCTCGAGATAACGGAACCCCTTGTTCTGCAGCAGCAGGATCAGCAGCACGTCCAGCGCCGTGAGACAGACACCCCAGATGAGCGGGATATCGAACAACAGGTTGAGCGCGATCGCCGAGCCGATGACCTCGGCGAGATCGCACGCGGCGATGGCGATTTCGCAAAGCACCCAGAGTGCAAAGCTGACCGGACGCGAGTAGTGATCGCGGCACGCCTGGGCGAGATCCCGCCCGGTGACGATGCCGAGTTTGAGCGAGAGCGCCTGGAGCAGAATGGCCATCAGGTTGGAAAGCAGGATGACGCTGAGCAACGTGTAGCCGAAGCGCGATCCGCCGGCCAGATCGGTGGCCCAGTTTCCCGGATCCATATAGCCCACGGCCACCATGTATCCCGGTCCGGCAAAGGCGAGCGCCTTCCGCCAGAACGAGACACCATG
>JBDTTA010000320.1:0-3253 GCA_039930845.1 Gemmatimonadales bacterium | reverse complement strand
CGGACCGGATCAATTCCTTGAAGGCGGCCTTGTTGGGCTTCTCGCCTTCGCGAATATCGATGGCTCGGCGCGTGTTCCCCTCGAGACTGGAGGTGCGTGAGCACCTAACCCTGACGGCGGAGGGACACCGGTGCGAGTGCGGAGACTTTGATCTACGAAGCGCTCTCTCTGTACAACGTGCCATGCAACGCCAGTCCCCGCCCCACCGCAGTCGCGATCAGCTCGGCCATGTATTGCGGCATCGCGCCGAGGGCGTTCCCGGTCCCGAGCGCTTTCCGTGCGCCGTCACCCCGGCGCATGCCGACGAACCGCTTCATGAGTCCCGTGGCCGTCGCCTCCTGCACCCAGGGCTTGGTCTCGACCGTCGCGGTTGTCACGGCCGCCGCTGTGATTGCACCATCGACACCGAAGGTGAGCCCGACCTCGATGGAGCCGTGGGGGGTGTTGATCTGCTGGAACAGCACGACGCCGACCGTCGCACCGCCGTCGCCCTGGCCGAGGTAGAACTGCACGTCGGGATCGTCGGGGGTGAAGTCGCTCACCTGGCGGATGGTGGCGAGGTCCTCCTTGCCGATCGTCACGGTGCGGACGAAGAACTGCGTCGCGTCCGGAAGGGTCTGGCGGATGAAGTCGGCGTGCTTCACGAGCACCACCCTGGGGGTTGGATGGCCCGCGCCGAGTGCCGCGGCAGCCAGCGCGAGCGTGGTGATGACGGTCATGATTCGCTCCTTGTCGTGCGGACCGGCAGCAGCGCACGGACGGTCGAGTACAGGACGATGAGATAGACCATGGACATTCCCCACCCGGACACGATCGTGAGCCAGGAAAAGCCGCCCAGCCCGAACTTCATGAGCCACTGGCCGGCAAAGTCGAGCGCGCCGAACACGAAGGCCCAGGCGATGACGGTGTCGCGCCACCAGGCCGGCCACTCGAGCCCGAGGATGATGAGCGTGAGCAGCGCCGCCACGATCGCGTAGATCATGATGTGGATATGGCTGTCCTGGATGAGCTGGTCGGTGTCCACCGTGTGCTGCATCTCGGGCACCTGCCCCAGATCCATGGGCTGCGTGGTCGCGTGCGACTGCGGCGCCATGTGCGTTTCGTCCATGCCCGGCGCCGGCACGTAGGTGGCCTCGACCCGCGCGGGGGTGAGCCCCGACCAGGTCTTCACCATGAGGAAGGCGAACAGGTAGGCGTACCCCAGCATGAGGAGAAAGAGGAGCGCACCGAGCTTGACCGACCGGTTCGCGTGACGCAGGCTGTAGAGTCCCATGCGAGGCCCCGGCTAGAAGGTGGTGACGAGCTGCAGGGCATACTGGACGCCCCAGTTGCTCACCCCGGTGGACGTCTCGAAGAACGGCTGGTTCGAGTGATTCACCCGCACTTCGCCCCGGAGCTGGAAGCGCGGAATCCGGTATGTCGTGTGCTGGACGTTGGCGAAGATCCCCTCGCGCCCCACTCCCAGCGAATAGATCGGTGCGATCGTCCACGAGGTGAGTGTCTGCGCCTGGCCGGTGCGGGCACCGTCCCTGTCGTCCAGCACCTCCGCCCGCGCGGCGATTCCCCAGCGCCGGGCCACCTGCCGGTGCACGAGCAGCGTCGCGCCCGACCAGCGCGTATCGCCGCCGCCGGGAAGATCGTCGTCCTTCGCGTAGTTCGCCTCGCCCGCCACGATCCACCCGCGTCCCGGCTCGAAGGCGTAATCCACGTCGAGCAGGAGCCGATTGCTGGTGGAATCGGCGGGGCCCTCCGAGCCGTACAGCGCGCTCACACCGAGGCGCGCGCGCTCCGCCGGGAGCACGCCAAGGCGGAAGCCGCCGGTCTTGCCGTGATTGGGGTCGAGGGCTGAGTCCCAGCCATTCGCCACGATGGCGGTGAGGTCCACCTTCGGGCTCAGGCTCCAGCCGCCGAAGAGGCCGGTGAGCTTGGCCGGCCGGGCGAGCTCGAAGTTGAAAGAGGTCGAGGGGGTGAAGAGCAACACCTCGTCGTCGCGCTCGAAGCCGACCGGGGCGTCGAGCGTGCCGAATGTGAGACTCAGGTTCGACGCCCCCGGCGGCGTGAAGCTCACCAGCAGGTTGTCGATTTCGATCTCGGTGGCCGGCTCCGCATCTCCTTCGTCGGTGAGGGAGGTCGTAAGCTGGCCGAAGACGTACAGGTTGTCGTTCAGCTCCCGGAAGAGTGATACCGCGATCTTCCCCGCCGCGGCGGAGTTGTCTCCGGTCCTGCCGTCGTAGGTGTAGCCGCCCACGCCAAAGCCGGAAATCTCCAGCGCATGCTCGCTCTGTCCGGTAATGGGCTGGACATCACCGCCCGACCCGTTCAGGTCGACGGGCTGATCGGGCCGCGCCTGGGCCGAGGCCCCGCCGGCCGCGAGACCGAGCATGGTGAGCGCGATGAGGCCTTGTCGCACGAGTCCCTGCATGTGTCTCCCCCGGATTCGAAGCCCACGCGTGACCGCAACAGTGCGGGGCACGCGGCGCCGACGACGAGGCGTCGGTCGCGAACTCCTGCTGCAGTTGTCCGGGCTAGACGAAGCGGGGAGGGGGTGGCTCGGTGGTACGGGAGATGGAGCGTGAAGGCGTCGGAAGGGTGCGGACGGGCTCGACCCAGTGCGTGGGAGCGACGGCGACAAGCGGCGCGCGGGTCGGCGCCATGGGCGAAAGCACCTGGAACGGGTCCCTCTGGGCGGCGTCCCCGGCAGTCGCGTGGCAGGGGCCGCTGCCGGAGACCCGGCTCCCACCATTCATGCCGGGTACCATGTGCGTACCGGCGGCGTGACCGTCGATCAGGCAAAGGGCACTGCATACGACGACGGGCTGGGCGACCAGGAAGGCGGCCAGGGTCGCAAGGGTAAAGCCGCGGGAGCGAAGGGCTCGAAGCATCGACCAAGAACCTAATCGCAGGGTCACAGCAGTGCGAACTTGACGGCCCGATTCACGGTGGTCCGGATCGTATCGAGGGCGGCGTTGATTGCATTTTCCACCGCGATCACGCCGAGTTCGCGCTCATCAGCGCCAGCTGCCTTTCCGTCAGCCCATTCTTCGGCCAGCTCTGGGCTCGAATCGTGAGTGACCGGAGATCGACGGCGTAGTCGGTATAGAAACGCCTGTTGGTCTCGTACGATGCCGCAGGCGTGCCTTCGTTTTCGGCGAGCGTGGTGAGAAAGGCATCCATCCGTTTCTGAAGCACGCTTGCCGACTGATCGATCTGCTCATCGTACGACGAGATCAGCATGACGCGACTGCAGGCAACC
>JBDTTA010000319.1:0-3264 GCA_039930845.1 Gemmatimonadales bacterium | reverse complement strand
CCCTGCTCACCTTCTTCAGCTTCGTAGGGCTCCGGCTCTCGAGCGGCTTTCCGTTTGTCCCAGGGTGGCCGGTGGTGCTGGGTCACGCCGCAGCCCTCACGTCGGTCGTGATCACGCAGGTGTTCGCGCGCCTGCAGCGCCTCGACCGCGCGCAGGAGGAGGCGAGCCAGGACCTCTACGCCACCGAGTGGCAGACCTTCCGATACATCGTCTTTCCCGGCATCCGCACCGCCGTGCTGGGTGCAGCTCTGCTCGTCTTCACGCTGAGCCTCGATGAGATCGCCGTCACCTTCTTCCTGATCGGCCGGCAGAACACCCTCCCGCTCCATATCTGGGGACTGCTCCGCCGGGGGATCACGCCGGAGGTGAATGCGATCTCGACCATCATCTTTCTCGTCTCGGTGATCGTGATCGTGCTCTGGGCGCGGCTGCTCAGGGAGACATCGGATGCATAAGTATGCGGCCCCGCCGGCTGACATTGATGCAGACTATTAAGCGACAACGACTTATGTACGCATGCAGCCCCGGCAACTCCCCGGTCTGCCACTGGCAGGTGATGGGGGGGGGCTGGACAGCCGGTGGGGGGTCGGGGCTACACTGGCTATACGCCCCCCGCATGCGGGACCGGCGTGTTTGCATCCTCCGACAACGCGGAGGGTCCACTCTCGCAACTGACTTTCTCCTTGAGTTGCGAGCCCCCATCAGCGGCAGGGGGCGAGGAGGCCCAGCCTCCGGACCGGGTGCCGCGCCAACAATGAAAAGAGGAGTGTGTGAGAGTCCTGATGTTAGGCGCCGGCGCGGTGGGGACCGTGTCCGCCCTGAAATTCGTGCAGGAGGCGATGCTCGAGAAACTCGTCATCGCCGACGCGGTGTCCGCCCGCGCGTCCCTCCTTGCGGACCGGCTGAATGATCCTCGGGTATCGGCGCTGCAGCTCAACGCCGGAGACCGAGCCCACGTCGCCCGAACCATCCGGGAGACTGGCGCCACCATCGTTCTGAACGCGGCTCTCCCCGTGACCAACATCGAGGTGATGCGCGCCTGCCTTGCGGCCGGTTGCCATTACATCGACCTGGCCAGCGGCGGCACGGACGACGACGGCATCCCCAAGATGGATGACCAGTTCGCCCTCGACGCCGACTTCAAGGCGGCCGGCCGGATCGCGCTCCTCGGTATGGGCGCCGACCCTGGAACGACGAATGTCTACGCCGCCTACGCGCGCAAACACCTGCTCGATACGGTCACCGAGCTCCGGGTGCGCGACGGCGACAACTCAGTGTGCCAGGGGCACGATGGATTTGTGGCGGCCTTCAGTCCCTGGGTGTTCATCGACGAGTGCCTCTGCAAGGCCGTCTCCTTCCGTGACGGCCGGTATCATCTCGAGGAGCCGCTCACCGGCTTCGAGCCGTTCGACTTCCCCGAGCTCGGCGTGCTCAATTGCTATCACGTCGACCACGAGGAGTCGAAGACCATGCCACGCTTCTTCCCCGACGTGCGCATCGTGGATTTCAAGCTCTGCATGGACGACGTGACGGTCGAGACCCTTCGGGTGATGAAGCGGCTGGGCCTCTCCGGGAAAGAGCGCGTGCGGGTCGGCGACACCTCGGTGGTGCCGCGCGACCTGGTCGTCTCCCTCCTGCCGGACCCGAAGGACCTGGCGGGGCGGATGCGGGGGAAGACGTGCGTGGGCACGCTGGCCAAGGGGATGAAGAACGGCCAGCCGAGGGCGTTCTACATCTATAATGTGGCCGACCACGAGACGGCGTACACCGAGCTGGGCGTGCAGGCCACGGCGTATCAGACGGGGATTCCGCCCGTCATCGCCGCCCGGCTGATCAACGACGGGCGCTGGACCGGTCCGGGCGTGCGCTCGCCGGAAGAGTTCGACCCCGATCCGTTCATGGAGCGGCTGGCGCGCGAGGGAATGCCGTGGCACGTCCGGGACGATTCGGCCCGGAGCGAGCTTCCACGGGTCCGGGCGATGGGAAGCTTCCAAACAGTAGCAGCATAAAGCATCACGGAAAGCACGGGAAACACGGGAAACACGGGAGCACGGAAGGCACGGACTCCGTGTCTTCCGTGCTTCTGTGGTGAAGTTTTTATGAGTGGTTTCTTGTGGTAGATTGATCCAGCCCACCAGATCAGACGAAACAGGAACTCAGTCGAAGGCGAGGGTGCAGGATGACCAGCACGGCAGCCGCGCGGAACAAGGCCCGCAAGTCCGACGTCACCCACTACAAGATGTACATCGACGGCAAGTTCGTGGACGCGAAGGGCGGGAAGACCTTCGACGTCTACGACCCGTCGACCGAGGGCGTGATCGCCACCTGTCCCGCGGCCGCCGCCGATGATGTCGGGCGGGCGGTCAAGGCGGCCCACCGCGCCTTTTACGATGGATGGCGCGGCGTGAGCGCGCAGGACCGCGGCCGGATTCTCTTCCGCCTCGCCGAGCGCATCAGGGCGCGCCGCGACGAGCTGGCGGAGGTCGAGACGGTCAATTCGGGGAAGCCGATCGTCGAGTCCGAGTACGACATGGACGACACGGCCACCTGCTACGAGTACTACGCCGGCCTCGCCACCAAGATCAACGGCGAGGTCCTTCCCGTTCCCGCCGACGCCGTCGCCTTTGCCATGCGCGAGCCGATCGGTGTGGCGGGACAGATCATCCCCTGGAACTACCCGCTGCTCATGGCGGCCTGGAAAATCGCGCCCGCCCTCGCCGCCGGGTGCACGGTGGTGATCAAGCCGGCGGAGCAGACCCCGCTGAGTCTGCTCAAGCTCGCCGAGGACTTCGAGGCGGTCGGGCTGCCGCCGGGGGTGGTGAATGTCGTCACCGGAGATGGTCCCGGCGCGGGCGGAGCGATCGTCGCCCACCCCGACGTCCGGAAGATCGCCTTCACCGGCAGCGCGGCCGTGGGCAAGCTCATCATGCGCAACGCCGCCGACCAGCTCAAGCGAGTCTCGCTCGAGCTCGGAGGCAAGTCGCCCAACATCTTCTTCACCGATGCCGACTTCGAGAACGCTGTCGACGGCGCCCTCTTCGGCACCTTCATCAACCAGGGCGAGGTCTGCTCCGCGGGGAGCCGCGTGCTGGTGCAGCAGGACATCTACAGGAAATTCGTGGATGCCGCGGCGGCAAAAGCGAAGACGATCAAGCTCGGCCGCGGCATGGACCGCGACTCGAAGATGGGGCCGCTCGTGAGCGAGGAGCAGCGCGACCGGGTGGCCGGCTATCTCAAGATCGGCCGGGGCGAGGCGAAGGTCGC
>JBDTTA010000318.1:0-3283 GCA_039930845.1 Gemmatimonadales bacterium | reverse complement strand
ATGTATCCGGTGACCTGGAACCCGGCTCCGAACCCGTCGAGCCCTCCCACGACGACCCCCGTTCGCGTCATGCCGGTCGCGACGCGGGTGTTCCTCACCGGCGACGATCTGTCCACGCGACAGTCGAACGCGACGCTATTCGCGAATGATGAAATCGATTACGCGAACTCGGTTTTCAGGGACAATCGGGTCGGGATCGAGCTGGACGCGGTGGACGCGAAGTCGGTCACTCCGCCCAACACGCCCGGTTTTGAAACCGACATTGCCGATTGCGCGGAAGGCGACCGGATCACGGGCGACCAGGATCATATGCCGTCCACCGAGCCGATGCTTCATATCTACCTGGTGGACGGCACCGGCAGCAGCGCCGACGCGTTCACCTGTGGCGCGAGCGACACGCGTCCCTATCCCGTCATCTACCTGGCCGTCGGACGGTCCGGCACCATCCTGCTGCACGAGGTCGGCCACGCGCTCGGGCTCGACCTGCCGGGCGCCGGGCATACCGACGACATCCCGGGCTTCGACCCGGCCGACGTGATGGCGGGCGGCTATGCCGACTCCGACGACGTCTGGCGGAGCCGGCTCACGATCGGGCAAGTCCTGCGCATGAACGCCGACGCGGGCTCTTGGCTCACCTGGGCCACGAACATCGGCGGCACGGCGTTTTGGCCCACCACCGCGCCGCGGCTCGCGTGTCAGTGCGGTCATCAGGACCCCACTGGCCGCTGCCCTCGTCTGTCGGACGACGTAGCCCGTAAGCGGGGAGGGTTGGGCGGGCTGCAGGACTGGGATTGCGGAGACCAGATCTGGATGGACCCGCTGGACTTTGGCGAGAATCCCCTGGCGCTCGTTGCCGGGCGCGAGTGGCGGACGGCGCTCGTCGAGTGTCCACGATTCTTCACCGGTTACCGCCTGGATCACGATGGCAGGATGTACCTGCGGCTTGGCAAAGCCACGCAGCAGGTCAATCTCACGCGGCCGGGGAGCTGCCAGGCGTGGGCCGCGATTTTCTTCGAGAACCATCGCCCGGTTTTTCGCAGCGATGCGGCGATGGACGGCGCGTGGAGCGTCGCGGCGGACACCCGCTACGCGAGGCACGTCCTCAGCCCGATGAGCACCGTCGCCGTACACGTCTGGTACGATATCAAGGACGATGGGCTGATTGCGGCCGCGCTGGCCGGGACCGAGCAGGTCTACGGCAAGGTAAATCGGGGTGGGCTCCTGTTCGCGTGGACCCGGCACAACACGCTCCCGACCACCTGCCCGTCCGATATCGCGGGTTCACCCATCAAGTATCAGGTGTGCTGGTCCTCCACCAGCGGCCCCACCATTCCCCAGCTCCTCGGACAGAAATGGGGACTCCACCTGCTGACCGGGGTCGAGCTGAGCAATGCCGTATACGCGGGCAACGTGATGGATCCGACGGCGCCGGGCAACACGCTGACGCTGGGACAACTGTTTCACGTTCACGCCATGCTCAAGACGCCGGGCTTTGACTGCAGCACCCCGACGTCCGACTGTCCACCGCTCGAAGCGGACGCCGCACCATGACGGGCCTCAGGGTCATCGCGGTCGTTGGCCTCATCGCGGCGATCGCGGCCTGCCACCCGACGAAGAGCGAGCGGGCCACGGTCCGCCGCTGGCTGCTGTGTGAGGAATGCAATCGGGGAGAGCTCGAGGCCGTGGTGGCGCTCGGAGATCGGGTGACCGGCCTGCTGGCGGACGCCCTGAAGGGTCCGCCGGACTCGAGCCGCGCCTACATCCGGCGCCAGGCGGCGGAGCGTTACCAGCGGCTGGTCGCGCCGGCACTCACGTCGGCCGCCTTCGTGGCGCACTACGACTCCAACTACGTCGCAACGTATCAGCGGCACGCGGCCGTCGCACTCGGGCGCATCGGGAGCCCGGCCGCCCGCGCGGCGCTCTACTCCGCGATGCAGAACGACTCCCTCTACCGCGACGATGTGATCCGTGCCTTCACTGCTGCCGCGCCGATCCGGCTCGACACGGCGGCGCCCACGGTCCAGGCGGCGCCGCGCGACTCCGCCGTCAGGATCGACCCGGCGGTGCTCCTGCACGATGACACCACCGGCCAGGGCGTGCCGAACATCCGCATCGTGTTCACGGTGGATTCGGGCGGCGGCAAGGTGACCGATTCGATCCCGCGAACCAACGGCAGCGGTGCGGCCTCGACGCACTGGACGCTAGGGCCCGGCCCGGACTCGGTCAACGTGCTCCGTGCCTCGACCTTCCGGCGCAGCGTCGTTTTCCGCGCCGTGGGCCACGGGCTGACGCCCCGCCTGATCTTCGCCGTGCAGCCGAGCAGCGTGACCGCGGGAAGCCCGATGTCGCCGAGCGTACAGGTGCTGGCGCTCGATGGGTTCGATCAGTTGGATACGCTCCTGACGGGCAGCGCCGAGGCCAGAGTGGTGGGGACGTCCTACCGCGTCTCCGCGCAGATCGACAAGGGGAAGATCGACTTTCCCACCATCGCCCCGACCGTCGTCGGCACCGCGTTTCGGTTGAGGGTAAATCTCTTCGGCGCCACCGATGGTGTCAGCCAGCCGTTTGACGTGACGCACTAGCTGTTCTTACCCCATAAGCTCTCTCGCCAGCGGCGTCGGGAACCGTGGCATCGCCGGCGCCGAGCCGATCCATGCCGTCAGCCTCGCCGCCTCGGACTCCACGGCGCGCGAGGCCGCGCGTCCCACGTCCTCCAGCAAGCGGGTCACCACCTCTCCCGTCGCCCGCATCGCCCACCCGCCGGCGATCCGCCCGTTGACCCAGATCGTCGGCCCCGCGTTGCCGTTGCGGTCGAACAGATGAGACTTGTGCGCGCCGAGATACCAGTCGCGCTCCCGCCATCCCATCGTCGTCGGATCGAGCGGAGGAAGGAGTGCCACCCATGGCTTCGGTTTGGGCGTCGTCTCGAGGTCATCGGGGAGCACGTAGCCCCGCCGGCCGTCCAGATCCACCTCGACCGCGCCGATTGCCGCGAGCGCCGCTCGAACTTCCCGCGCGGTCCAGCCGGTCCACCAGCGGATGTCGCCCTCGGTGCCCGGACCGAACCGCGCCAGCCAGCGCCGGATGACTTCAGCCTGCGCCTCGCTCACGGTCATCGCCGCGATCGGGCGGCCGAGCCACCGGTCCATCGGCGCCCAGCGGTACTGGCTGCTGACCCAGCTGCCCCGCGGCCGCCCGCGCACCACCTTCCCTCCCAGGGCGAGCAGCAACAACACCCGGCTCGACATCCCGATGTCGCCTTCGTACTTCTTGCCCCAATTGA
>JBDTTA010000317.1:0-3287 GCA_039930845.1 Gemmatimonadales bacterium | reverse complement strand
GCATGCCCTCGGTAATCGAAATCTGGAGTCCGCCGCCCGCTCCCTTCGGTGCGAGTTTGGACTCGAGGAACGGCTCGTTCTCCTGTACCTGTCGCGTCACACCGCGTCCGACGGCCGCTGCGGTCGTCGCGATGTAGCCGAGCGGAAGGGAGCTGGCCGGCCAGTCGACCAGCTTGATGTCAGCCGGCGTGAGGACGGTGCCGACCGACAGGTTCCGGTTGGCCACGACTACCCGGCCTTTCGGCGTTTCAGCCAGAAGGGGGGTGGTCTGCTGGCGGAGAAAGCGCACCGCGAGCATGGCCGCCACGGCGCCGCAGAGCAGCGCCAGCACCAGGATGATCCAGGGCCTCAACCGTCGAGTCGCCATATGCGTCTACTCGTTTCGCATGATTGACCGGGAACGCAGCATGATGGACGCGTCCGGGAAACTCTGACTGGCCAGCGCCATCACGGGCCCGAACATCACGAATTGGTAAGGCACTGACACGCGCACGGAGGCCGGCGTATTCGTGCCTCCCTGAAAGTTCTCGATCTCGATTGTGACACCGTTGGCGTTCGGATCGATGTTGCCGTTGGCCAGGGCGCGCTCCACCACGTGACGGACAGAATCCTCCGTGGCCACCGGATCGCTGTTCAGGACCGCCGCGGTGCGCGCCCCCTGCCTGGCGGCATCGGTGACGACCTGACTCTGATTCCACGCCCTGCCGAATTCGATGATCCCCACGACGACCAGCAGCAACAGTGGGACCACCATGGCGAACTCGACCAGGGACTGGCCGCGTTCAGGCTTAAACTCAGGATGTCGTCGGGTCATACGAGACTACCTCCCCAGAACCACCAGACGAGCGAGCCTACCGCAATCGGCACGCCGTAGGGGATGCTCATCGCCGCCGGCGACGTGAGCGTCGGGCTCAGGCTTCTCCGGTCGGGCGACATCCAGCGGGTGAGCATGTAGAACACGTTCAGCAGAACCGCGCGGAGCGCGCCCTGGCGGGCCGCGTCCGCCAACGCGAAGGCGCCGCCTAGGAGAGCGATCAGGAGACAGGCCCCCACGAGCTGGCCGGGACCCATGTACCCACCGACCGCGGCAAGGAGCTTCACGTCTCCTCCACCGAGCCCTCCAGCCAGGAAGATCGGAAAGGCAAGAGCCAGTCCGAGTCCCCCACCCAGCAATCCGTCAACCACGTTTCCCCAGCCGAGTGGCAGCCGGAGGATGAGCGCCAGTGCCAGCCCCCCAACCGAAAGGGCATTGGGGATGCGGCGCGACCTGAGATCCACACCCCCGGCGGCGACGACCGTGGCGACGAAGGCCGCGGAGGTGACCAGCGGTGCGGCCTCGATCGCGGAGGCCCCGACGCCCGTCAGGACGCCTGCAGGATGGGGTTGGCCTGGTTCATCTTCGTGGTAGCATTCTTGAACAAGTTCCCGAGCCCGTTCCGGTACGCGGTGAGCAGGCCGATGAGCCCGAGCGACACCAGCGCGATGAGGACCGCGTACTCGGTCAATCCTTGGCCCGACTCATCGGACCAGAGGCGCTTCCGCAATGTGCCTCCCGTTCAACCCCAGCGAGCTGGAAGCCGAAGCACCGCTTCGGCTCCCATAGCCCTGGTGATGGTGCGTTGTTGCCTTGCGCTCAGGACGCCTGGTTGATGGTCGCGTTGCCGTTCAGCGTCGTGGTAGCGTTCTTGAAGACGTTGCCGATCGAGTTCCGGAAGCTGACCAGGAGGGTGATCAGGCCGAGCGACACCAGCGCGATGAGCAGCGCGTACTCGGTAAGGCCCTGGCCGCTCTCGTCATTCCAGAGATTCTTTACGACTGCCGTCATACTTCCTCCTGGCCTTGGCCAGTTGGGGGGTGCACCACCCCCAATAGGATGGCGCTGATGCGATTAAACGGGGATATCTCGCCGGCGAAACGGGTGACAACAGTGCCACGGCTTGCAGCGCCGCAATGATGCAACTGCCATCTCGCTTTGGGAGTGCGGCGGCTCAGCGCAACTCCCGTACCACTGAGCCCCTTACTCACAACGTATTCCGGCGTAAATATTTGACACGGCCACGAGCTCCCTCGCCCGATTGCCTGTTTGTGGTGAGCCGTCACCGATGTCGCGAACCTGCAACAATTTGGCCGAATGCGTCATCCCCGTCACCCATCCCGCGGGCATTGCCATGAACCGGTTGCGGCTGCCTCCCCCCTCCCTGCCCGACCTGGTCTTCGTACTCCTCGCGCTCGCCGTGCCGCTCGTCCTCGGACGGCAGCTTCTGAACAGCGACGGCGACCTCGGTCGGCACCTGAGGGTCGGAGAGTATATCCTCGACCACGGGCTGCTGCACCGCGACATCTTCTCGTTTACCCGGTTCGGCGACGCTTTCATCGGGTATGAATGGCTCAGTGAAGCGCTGTTCGCCGGCGTATACCGGATCGGCGGACTCCCGCTGGTAGCGGTGGGCTCGGCGCTCCTGATCGCCACAACGTATTCGTACGTGGTCTGGTGGGTGCTGCGCGAAGGAGCCGATCCATTGCTCGGCTACCTCGCCGCCATGGTCGCCGCGATCCTCGGCTCGTTCCACTGGCTGGCCCGGCCTCACCTCTTCACCCTGCTGGGCACGGCTCTCGTTTTGGGTCAGCTCGAGCGCCGCAGGGATGGGGCCCGACCATGGACCTTTCTCCCACTCTTTGCGCTCTGGGCCAATCTGCACGGAGGATTTCTCTTCGGACTGATCGTGATCGCGATCTACGTCACGGGCGATCTTGCCGAGGCCTTGACCGGCCCCGATCGGGATCAATGGTTCACCCGCGCACGCCGCCACGCAGCAGCCCTTGGCTTCGGCGTCCTGGGAACGCTGCTCACACCCTACGGCCTTTCCGTCCCAGTGCACGTACTCGGGTGGTTCCGCAATCGGTGGGTCATCGACAACACCCAGGAATACCTGAGCCCCAACTTCCACGACCCCTCTGCCAAGGTGATCCTGGCTGTCTTTCTGCTGGTGGTGCTAGCGCTCGCACTCAGCGGCCGACGCCCCACCTATCCAAGGCTTTTCGTCATTCTGGCCACACTGGCATCGGCTCTCATCTACCAGCGCAACGTCCCGCTCTTCGGTCTGACGGCGTTGCCGGCGCTCGCACTCCATCTCGACCCCGAATGGCGCCGGCTTGGAGCGCGCTGGAAGATGCGTCTGGCCTTCGAGCGCGACAGCCCCGGGCGGCGTAGCGGTCCCTGGGCCCTTGCGTTCACTCTCCCGTTGTTGCTCCTGACGGCGCACGGCATGCTGCACCTGCTCGCCGGG
>JBDTTA010000316.1:0-3303 GCA_039930845.1 Gemmatimonadales bacterium | reverse complement strand
TGTCGCCGGCCGGAGTGTTGGCGCACTGGTCCTTGTCATCCATCACGCCATCGCCGTCGGCATCCTTCGGCAGCGAGCAGCCCTTCTCGTCCACCTTGTCGCCGGCCGGAGTGTTGGCGCACTGGTCCTTGTCATCCATCACGCCATCGCCATCGGCATCCTTGGGCAATGAGCAGCCCTTGGCATCCACCTTGTCGCCGGCGGGAGTATCGGCGCAGGCATCCACGTCGTCGAGCACGCCGTCGCCATCACTGTCCTTGATCGTGCAGCCCCTGGCGTCGACCTTGTCGCCCGTGGGTGTCTTGGGGCAGGCATCCACCTTGTCGGGAATGCCATCGCCATCCTTGTCCCGCACTTTGCCATCCCTGCCGCCCAGCATGAAGCTCAAGCCGGGTTGAAGTCCCCAATTCCAGTTGTCCGACGCGCCGTTCTTCGGCGACGGGATGTAATCGAGGTAGGTATCGATCCGTATCGAGGTCACGTCTCCGAGACCGAGCCGGATCCCCGCGCTGCCGGTCGCGCCGTTGTCGGATACGTGTCGATCGCGGCGATACATCGTATGCACAAATCCGCCGCCGAGCACCAGCCCCACGTGCTCGCCGGCGGAAATGTTATAGGCCAGGCGCGCCCGCAGCGGGACGTACGCGACGTCGCTGTCGTTGGGAGCGGTGACCGGTACCCACGCGCCCTCGCCTTCGATGGCGAGGTGTTCGCTGAGGAAAAAGCCGAGGCGTGCGCCGGGGCCGGCACGGCCCTGCGAGAGTCTCAGCGAATTGTCGAAGTAGCTCAAATTGGGGAAGAGTCCGAGCTCGACGGTGCCGGCGTGTTGTCCCTGCGCCTGCGAGACGAACGCGACCGTTGCGAGGAGCGCTAACGAATGTGCACGCATGGTGCCTCCTGCGGGGAGTGGTTCACGGGTGTGGCCGTGCCGCCAATTATCTTGGATCATGCCTCTCCCTGCAACTCTGTCGGTCCGGCTGGCGGCGGCGAGGATCGTGGGGCGGAACAGGATCGGCGGTCCGCTGGTTCGTGGGGGGTCATCCGGCGAAGGATCTCAAGTGACCATTCGAGTGGAGTGAGAGCGGGAGAGCAGATGGGAATTCATCACGTCACGGCAATCGCGTCCGAGCCGCAGCGCAACATCGACTTCTACGCCGAGACACTGGGAATGCGTCTGGTGAAGGTGACCGTCAACTTCGACGATCCCGGCACCTACCATTTCTACTTCGGCGACGAGAACGGCAGCCCCGGCTCGATTCTCACGTTCTTTCCCTGGCCCGAGGGCCGAGCCGGAAGGCAGGGCACGGGACAGGTAGGAACCGTCTCGCTGGGCGTGCCGGCCGCATCGCTCGGCTACTGGCTGGAGCGACTCCTTGCCAAGGGCATTCGCTACGAAGGGCCGGCTCGGCGATTTGACGAGCAGGTGCTCTCGTTCCGCGATCCGGACGGTCTCCTGCTGGAAATCGTCGCCACTCCACGAGTCACCGACGTCGCGCCGTGGGCGGATGGGCCGGTTTCTCCGGAGCACGCCATCCGTGGAGTTCACGGCATCACGATCTGGGAGGACGGCGACCGGGGCTCCGCCGAATTTCTCGGGCGGCATCTCGGGATGAAGGTGGTGGGCGAGGACGGGAACCGGTTGCGTCTCGAGTCGGCACCAGTCGGTATCGGGACCGTCGTCGATCTGCGGCGCAGCCCCGGGTTCTGGACCGGCGCGAGTGGAGTCGGTACGGTCCACCACGTGGCGTTCAGGGCGGAGTCCGCGGAAGTCCAGCTCTCGAAGCGTGCGGAGCTGGAGCGGGCGGGAATCGGCATCACGTCCGTCCTCGACCGCCAATACTTCACGTCGGTGTACTTCAGCGAGCCGGGGGGCGTGTTGTTCGAGATCGCGACCGACGGGCCGGGTTTTACTATCGACGAGGCGCCGGCCATGCTTGGCACTCGTCTCCAGTTGCCGCCGCGCTACCAACCGATGCGGGCGCAGATCGAGCGCGCCCTTCCTTCGCTCCGCAGTCTGGAAACCGGTGTGGAGTCGAGATGAGCGCGAACGAGCCCATCGGGGGCTTCGCCCACCGGTTCGTTCCAGGCACCCGTAGCGACGTCCCGCCGCTGCTCCTGCTGCACGGCACCGGCGGCAACGAGGACGACCTGCTCACTCTCGGGGCCGCCCTCGCCCCTGGCGCCGCGCTGCTGAGTCCGAGGGGGAAGGTGCTGGAGCATGGCATGCCCCGCTTCTTCCGACGCCTGGCGGAGGGGGTGTTCGATGTCGAAGATGTACGCTTCCGGGCCAACGAGCTGGCCGACTTCGTCCAGGCGGCCACCGAGAGTTACCGAATCGACGGCACCCCGCCGGTCGCCATCGGATTCTCGAACGGGGCCAACATCGCCGCGGCAATGCTGCTGCTTCGGCCGAAGACTGTCGGAGGTGCGCTCCTGCTCCGGCCGATGGTGCCGCTCGTGCCCGATCCGCTCCCCGAGCTGAACGGAGTCCCGGTCCAGATCGTGGCGGGGCTCGCCGACCCCATCGTGCCACCGCAGCAGAGCGAGGCGCTCGCCGGTTTGCTTCGAGAGGCCGGCGCGCAGGTGGATCTCGAGTGGCTGCCAGGTGGACACGGTCTCACGAGGGCCGATCTCGATGCAGGGTCACGTTGGTTCGGTCTTTCTTCTCTTTCGCGCAAACGATGACCTGAGCATTGGTATGAGGCCGCATCAGCGCGGCTCGGGCATCTGGCGCAGCCCGTCTGCTTCCCACACCGGCCGGCGCCAGCGGGGCCGGTCTCGCGAGTTGAGGAACTATGTGATGTTTCCAGTTGCCCTGGAGCAGGAGCGCTTCCTGATCGCGGAGCGCCTCCTGACAGAGATCGAACGCCGCCACGGACTGCCCCACCCCGCCCAGCGAGACCTGCACCCCGTCATCATCGATCGTTTTCTCGCCGTCTACCTTCCGGAGGCACGTGAAGGTGAGCCTGCGCCGCAGGCTCTCGAGTACGCGTTCTCCCCGACCGTGTCCGAATCTCTCGATCTGCTGCGCGACGTCGTCAGCGAATCGCCGGACGGCAGCGGGTCGGCGCTCTATATCCATGATCTCGACACCGGCGTCTCGTCCCACTCCCGGGAGCCGCTCTGAGGCCATGAATCCCACCGCCTTCATTGTCGCGTGGGGCCTGGTGGCAGCGGTACCGCTGCCACCCACGATTACCGAGTATGTGATTCCACGGCCGGGAAACTTCCCCCACGACCCTGCGGTGGCCGCCGACGGAAGTATCTGGTACACCGATCAACACAACAGTTTCATCGGCCACC
>JBDTTA010000315.1:0-3306 GCA_039930845.1 Gemmatimonadales bacterium | reverse complement strand
GATCGACGTGGGGCGTGGGTTGCCGGACAACAGGGTGTATGCGGTGGCATCGCGCCGGGGCCGAATCACGGTGGGCACGGCTCGAGGGCTTGCCAGAATCACCGACTCGTCGCGTGTCGAGCGAGTGGCGCCCGCCTTTGCCGACGCGGCCTACGCCGTGTTTCCCGCGGGCGATACCATCTGGGTCGGGACGTCGCGAGGATTGCTCGTTGCTCTTCCCGGCGGGCGCGATCTCGTCCGGCCATCCACTCTCGCCTCACCAAGCCTGCAGGGCGCGGTGCTGGCGTTGAGTTCTCTCGGAGATACGCTCGTCGGCCTGACGCGCGATCAGCTGCTCTGGCGTGATCCGCGAACGGAGGCGTGGACCGGCGGACCGAACCTCTCCGGAGTCCTCGGCGGCCTCCGCAACTTCACCGCCGACGGAAGCGGCTTCTGGGTCGCGGGCGACCGCGGCGTCGGCTTCGCGAGCCTCGGCACGCCACCGCTTCGTCCGCTGCTCGGCGCGGACCTCCCGGGGCCGGCGAACGATGTGGCGGTCGACAAGGATTTCCTCTGGGTGGCCACTGACGCCGGCCTCGTGCGCTTCCGGCTCGACGCCGTCCGGCCGTGAGCGGCGAGTTCGAGCGCATCGCCGGGATCGTCGAGGCGCTGGGGGCGCGGGCGAGCGGAATAGGCGACGACTGCGCGGTGCTCGAGAACGGCAAGGGCGCCCTGGTGGTCAGCACTGATCTCAGCGTCGAGGGCGTTCACTTTCGGCTCGAGTGGCTCGCGCATCGCGAGGTCGGCTGGCGCGCCGCCGCCGCTGCGCTGTCGGATCTGGCCGCCGAGGGGGCCACGCCTTCGGCGCTCCTCGCGGCGGTGATGGTGCCTCGGGCGGCAAGCGACGACGAGCTGGTCGCGGTGATGCGGGGCGTGGGAGACGCGGCGGCCGCGGCTGGTGCGCTCGTTGTCGGTGGTGATCTTTCGAGTGGGCCGCTCTGGAGCATGACGATCACCGTTCTCGGCCATGCGATTCGTCCCGTCACCCGCTCGTCTGCTCGTCCCGGGGACGGCGTGTGGGTGACCGGGCTCCTCGGTGGCGCACGCGCCGCGCTGGAGAGTTGGCGCCGCAGTGAGGAGCCGTCACCCGAGGCCAGGCGGGCCTTCGCGCATCCAGTGCCCCGCATCAGCGCCGGAGAGTGGCTCGCCTCACACGGCGCGCATGCGATGATCGATCTGAGCGACGGGCTCGGTGGCGACGCGCGACACCTGGCCCGCGCGTCGGGTGTCGCGATCGAGCTCGACCTCGGCGCGGTGCCGTTCGCCGACGTGTGCATCGACGAGGCTCGTCGCCTGGGCGTCCCGCCGCGGCAGTTTGCGGCTGAGGGCGGCGAGGATTATGAGCTGCTCGTCGCGCTGCCGCAGGAATTCCACTCTTCCGCCGCCGAGGCGTTTGTCCGGGAGTGCGGCGCGGCCCTGACGCGAGTGGGCACGGTCGTGCAGGGCAGCGGCCTCCACACGTCGCTCGATGGCCATCCGGTACGCCTGATGGGATTCGACCATTTTCGTTGACGGGGCGGGAGCCCGACGCTAGGTTGCCCGCGTTCCCTCCCATAATAGAAGAGAGATCATGAGTACCATCATCGAAGTGCATGCCCGCGAGATCCTCGATAGTCGCGGCAATCCGACCGTCGAGACTGAGATAGTGTTGTCGAGCGGCGCGCAGGGCCGCGCGGCGGTCCCGAGCGGCGCGTCGACGGGCGAGCACGAGGCAGTCGAGCTGCGCGACGGCGACTCCCGGCGCTACGGCGGCAAGGGCGTCGTCGAGGCCGTGCGTAACGTCAACGAGGTGCTTGGCCCCCGTCTCGAGGGGATGGCGGCCGCCGATCAGATCGCCATCGACGCGGAGATGATGGACGCCGACGGCACGCCCAACAAGAGCAAGCTGGGCGCCAACGCGATTCTCAGTGTATCGCTCGCGGTGGCACGCGCGGCCTCGCAGGATTGCGGGCTTCCGCTGTACCGGTATCTCGGCGGCCCCATGGCGCGGGTGCTGCCGGTGCCGATGATGAACATCCTGAATGGCGGCGCGCATTCGTCGAACAATGTCGACGCGCAGGAGTTCATGGTCGTGCCGATCGGCGCCGACACCTTTCCGGAAGGCCTCCGCATGGGCGTCGAGGTCTTCCACTCGCTCAAGAAGGTGCTGTCGAAGATGGGCCTGTCGACCGCGGTGGGAGACGAGGGCGGCTTTGCTCCGATGCTCCCGTCCAACGAGGCGGCGCTCGATGTCGTCATGCAGGCGGTGCAGAGCGCGGGCTTCGAGCCGGGGCGCGACATCGCCATCGCGGTCGACGTGGCCGCGTCGGAGCTCTTCACGGACGGCGAGTACGTCTTCAAGAAGGGCGACGGCAGCCGGCGGTCGGCGGAGGCGATGGTGGATCTCTACGCGGGCTGGGTGGATCGCTATCCGATCGTCTCCATCGAGGATGGCCTGGCGGAAAACGACTGGGCGGGGTGGGCGCTGCTCACCGAGCGGCTCCACGATCGCGTCCAGCTCGTGGGTGACGATCTCTTCGTCACGAATGTCGATCGCCTGGGCAAGGGGATCGAGGAGGGGGTCGCCAACGCGGTGCTGGTCAAGGTCAACCAGATCGGCACGCTCACCGAGACGCTGCAGTGCATCGAGCTGGCCAAGGGCAGCGGATACGGCGTGATCATCTCTCATCGGTCCGGTGAGACCGAGGATACCTTCATCGCCGATCTCGCGGTGGCGACAAGCGCGGGGCAGATCAAGACGGGCAGCGCGAGCCGCACCGATCGCACCGCCAAATACAATCAGCTCCTCCGGATCGCCGAGGAGCTGGGCGATCTCGCCCATTATCCGGGACGAGACCTCTACCCACTGTGAGTCCGGCGCGGTGGGCCGCGCTGGCGGCGCTGGCGTTCGCGCTCTACTTCGCGGTGCAGGGTGGGGAATACGCCACGCTCGATCTGCTGCATCTGCGGCACGAGGAGGAGGTCGAGCGCGTAAAGGTCGTGGGTCTCCGGTCGGTGGTCGACTCGCTCACCCACGCGGCCACGGCCATCGAGCACGATCCGCTGGTGCAGGAGCGCGTGGCACGCGAGCAGTTCGGCATGCTTCGGCGCGGGGAGCACCTCTTCAAGATCGTCCCCGCCGAGAACGACGATACAAGTGCGGCGGGGCGCAGCTCGGCGGGTGCGCGGGTCTTGCCTTTGCGGGGTCGGTAATTAGTGTTTGCGCCGGGAATGGGGCAGGGTAGCTCAGCTGGTTAGAGCACGGCACTCATAATGCCGGGGTCGCGG
>JBDTTA010000314.1:0-3332 GCA_039930845.1 Gemmatimonadales bacterium | reverse complement strand
GTCACCGCCTCGAGGCGGTTATGGGTGCGGAGCTTGCGGTTGATGTGGTGCAGGTGGTTGCGGAGGGTCTGAGCGGAAATACTCAGCTTGCGGGCGATGGTCGCGGAGTTGCTGCCGTCGGCGAAGAGCTTGAGAATGCGACGCTCGTGCTCGGAGAGCGGCTCGACCCGCGCATGATCGGAGCTCTCTTGTGCGAGTGAAACGAATTGCCGGGCGGCCTCCAGCATTCGGCTGAGCAGCTCCTCGTTGCGCCGGTGCCGATCGATGTCGTGGGCCAGCCGCACGAACAGCCTGCGCCCCGTTCGCCGGTTGTCGAAGACGATCGTCGAGACGTTCACCCAGATCCGACTCCCCGACCGGGTGCGTACCTCCAGGTCGAAATTCGGCATTCCGCCGGAGGTTCCGTCCCAGCGACGGGTTGCCGCCTCATGCCCTCCGGCGAGCGCGGTGGTGCCCAGCGTGTCGCGCGCCTCGAGCACTTCGTCGATGTTGCGGCGAAGAACCTCGCTCGCGGGGTAGCCGAACAGCAGCTCGGCAGCCCCGTTCCAGGAGCAGATCTCACCATCCTCGGTGACCACGTACGCGGCGTCCGCGGTCTGCTCGAGGAACGCGAACAACTCCGGTTCGAGCATCGCTCCCCTCACTGGTTTCCCGGGGATTCTAGCCCTCCAGCCCCCAACGCGCCATCTCGGCGTGAGCCGCGGGACGCCTGTATTTCCCCGCGGTACAAATGCTTCATTGCCGCATACCGGTCCATGTGGCATCCATTCCACTGCACTGCGACACGCACAATGAGATCAAGATGCACGCAGGAAGGAGTCGACCCGTGAAACAGCTCGCACTGATCGCCCTCGCCACCGGACCGGAGTCCGGCTGTCCGCCGATTCTCCGGTTACGAACGCAGTTCGGCAAGAGGCGGTGCTCGGTGGCGCTCCACATTGTAGACGAAGCGTTCGGCGTGGGAGATCCAGTCGAGGAGCAAGACTGCGCCACCCCCCAGGCATCCAGGGCGCTTCACCTCGAGACCGGTGGATTGCCGCCGACAGGAGTGAAATGGTAGCGGCCTCAGGCGCCCTGACACTCGTCGAGCGATTGGCGCGGTTCGGGGCATCTGCGTCCTACGACGATCTCTCGGAATCCGCGCGCGAGCAGCTCAAGATCCGCGTGCTGGACTCGCTGGCCTGCGCGATCGGCGCCCTTGACGGAGAGCCGGTCCGAATGGTGCGCGCCCAGGTGGACGAATTCGGCGGCGACGGGCCCTGCGCGCTGATCGGCGGCGGGCAGGCCGCACCTGACCGGGCGGCCTTCTACAACTCAACGCTGGTCCGTTACCTCGACTTCAACGACAGCTATCTCGCGCACGGCGAGACCTGTCACCCGAGCGACAACCTCGGCGCGGTGCTCGCTTCGGCGGAATACGCCGGCGCGTCGGGACGCGACTTCCTCGCCGCGCTCGCCCTGGCCTACCAGGTACAGTGCCGGCTGAGCGACGTGGCGCCGGTGCGCGATGCGGGCTTCGATCACGTCACCCAGGGCGCGTATGCGGTCGCCGCGGGCTGCGCACGAGCGCTGGGGCTCGACCCCACGCGCACTGCCCACGCGATCGCGATCGCCGGCACCGCGTTCAACGGGCTCCGCGTCACTCGCACCGGAAGTCTGTCGCACTGGAAAGGCCTGGCCTACCCCAACGTCGCCGGGGCTGTCACCCGCACGACGTTGCTCGCCCGCCGCGGCATTACCGGTCCCCTCGAAGTATTCGAAGGTGAAAAGGGCTTCATGGACGCGGTGGCTGGCTACTTCGAGCTGAGCTGGGAGGCCGAGGACCTGGAGCGGGTCACCCAGACGATCCTGAAGAAGTACGACGCGGAAATCCATTCACAGAGCGTGCTCGAAGCGGTGCTCGAGCTTCGCGCCAGCGAGCGGATCCCGGCAGCCGACGTGACGCGGGTCGAAATCGACGTCTTCGATGTCGCCTACCGCATCATCGGGGGTGGTGAGGAGGGAGACAAGACCATCGTCAGCACCAAGGAAGAAGCGGACCACAGCCTGCCGTACCTGGTGGCGGTTGCCCTCCTCGACGGCGAGGTGACGCCGGAGCAGTACCTGCCCGCGCGTATTCGGCGCGATGACGTCCAGAGGCTCCTGCAGCGCGTCGTCGTGCGACCCGATGAGGGTTTCTCGCGCCGCTTCCCGGCCGAGATGCCCTGTCGTGTCCGCGTGAGACTGCGCGATGGTCGCGTGCTCATCGCGGAACGCGCCGACTATCCGGGGTTTCTCACCCGCGGCCGGACGTGGGAAGCCGCCCGTGAGAAGTTCGAGCGGTTGTGCGCACCGTATACGACGCCCGCGCTGCGGGACCACATTGCAGCCACGGTGGCTGAGTTGGAGCGTTGCCGCGTGGCCGAGCTGACAAGTGTGCTCGGCGCCGTGCGGCTCCCAACGGTCGCGGCGGTGGCGGAGGAGAGAACTCGATGACAAGGGAAACCATCATGAATCAGAGGGTGAATTACACCAAGGTGGCACCCGAAGGGATCGGGGCGCTCGTCGACATCGAGGCCTATGTGCGTGGCTCGGGGCTCGAGCCGGCCCTGCTCGACCTGGTGAAGATCCGCGCCTCCGAGCTCAACGGCTGCGCCTACTGCATCGACATGCACACGAAGGACGCGCGCGCGCGTGGTGAGACCGAACAGCGCCTCTACGCCTTGTCCGCGTGGCGCGCGGCGCCGTTCTACACCGATCGTGAGCGGGCCGCGCTCGCCTGGACCGAATCGGTGACGCTCATCAGCCATGGACCCGTGCGCGAGGTGGTCTACGGGGAAGCCCGGCGGCACTTCTCGGAGAAGGAGCTTGTGGACCTGACACTCGCCGTCGTCGCGATCAACGGGTGGAACCGGCTGAGCATCGCCTTCCGCACCGTGCCGGGGACGTACCAGCCGAAGACTCCGGCGCCGGCAGGCGTCGAGTCGCGGACGGCGGCGATGGCATGCTCCGGCTGAAGCGCGCCTACGAGCCGGCCGCGACCACCGACGGGCGCCGGGTACTGGTCGAGCGGTTGTGGCCGCGTGGCGTGAGCAAGGCCCGGCTCCGCCTGGACGAGTGGGCAAAGGACGTGGCACCGAGTACGGATCTGCGACGCTGGTACGGGCACGATCCCGCGCGGTGGCCCGAATTCCGGCGGCGTTACTTCGCCGAGCTCCGCACGAACGGCGCTGCATGGCAGCCGCTCCTCGCCGCGGCGCGGCGCGGACGGGTGACGTTCATCTATGCCGCGCATGACGAGGTGCGCAACGGCGCCGCCGCGCTGAAGGCGTTTCTCGATCGGCGGATGTAAC
>JBDTTA010000313.1:0-3351 GCA_039930845.1 Gemmatimonadales bacterium | reverse complement strand
TACCCGTCGTCGCCTTGGTGAGCCATTACCCCACCAACTAGCTGATAGGCCGCGAGGCACTCTTTCGGTGCATTGCTGCTTTCACCAACCGGGGATGTCCCCGAAAGGTCGTACGCGGTATTACCCGGCCGTTGGGCCGGCTATCCCCCGCCGAAAGTCATGTTCCTCACGTGTTACGCACCCGTCCGCCACTGAACCAGAGTTGCCCCTGGTCCCGTTCGACTTGCATGTGTTAGGCACGCCGCCAGCGTTCGTCCTGAGCCAGGATCAAACTCTCCAATGAGTGTTTGAACAGCTCGAGCCGAACGACTTGGTTTTGCCTTGTCGTCCGAATCACATAAATCAGAGTTAAACCCTACCCAAACGGCCTCTGTGTCCGCTTGAGTCTATGGGTCCGCACTCCATCACTCCAACTCACTTCACTTGTCAAAGAGCATTACTTTTGCGCCGTTTGACCGGCAGCCCATGAGTATAACCTGCTGTGGAGAGAGGGTCAACCCCCGTAACATCCGAAATACGAAGCGATTCCGGCCTGCCTCCGCCACGTCCCGGAGCCCGCCAAACCCCGCCGCCTGGAACCGTTCCACCAGCCACAACCGGGGAGCACGTCAGGTGAGGAATTTCTTCGGGTAAATCCGAGGGATCGCTATTGTAACCGACGCGTTTCGATGCCGCAAGTATCTATCGGACCACGATCTCCCCCGCCCGGTCCAACCCCCGCCGGAAGAGCACCGCGCCGATCGACGTATTGACGGCGATCACCCCGACGGTTGCGGTCTGCATCGCCAATCCGATCCCCGGTAGCCGGTCCGCCACCACGGTCGCCAATCCGATCGCCGCCCCCGCCTGGGAGACGAGTCCCATCCAGGCATACCGTTGCACCACCGGCTCAGCCTGAGCCAGCCGAGCACCCACCCGCGCCCCCACGAAGATCGCACCCACCCGCACCGCTGCCACCGTCAGCACGATCGGCCACACCTCCGCGAATTCCTGGATACGCAACTCGGCTCCCGCCATGGCGAAGAAGACGACGAACACGGGCACCGCCATCTGATGCAGCGTTTCCACGAGTGGCTCCGCGCGTACCGGCGCGACGTTCTCCACCAGAAATCCGGCCACAAGGAGGGTCAGCAGAAGCTCGAAACCGATCGCCTGCGCGGCCGCGGCCGTCGCGAACACGACCACGACCGCAAACACAACCATTTCGCGCTTTACGAATCGGAGGTAGAGCGCGAGGACGCCGCCGACGACCGCACCCGCTACGATCGACCCGGCGACCTCCCTGAGCAGGTGGAAGAGACTTTCTCCCGCCCCGGACGCGCCCCCCTCTCCCAGGCTGGCGCGAGCCAGGCTGAACGCGGCCGTGAACAGGAGGATGATCACGACATCGGCTACGAGGACGACACCAAGCGTCGTCCGGGCCAAGGGCCCGTCGGCCCTCGTCTCCTCCAGAAGGGCCAAGGTGACCATCGGCGAGTTCACGGTCAGCATCGTTGCGAAAAGAAGCGCGACGAACACGAGAGGAGCGCCCGAAAGCCCTTCAAGAAACGGCACCCACTCGCTCGTGACGATCGTCAGCGCCCACACCACGCCGAGCACCGCGGTGGCCTGCAGCACCAGAATGGCGAGGATGGCGCGGTGACGGATCCTCAGATCGGGAATCCTGAGCTCAGCCCCGGCGAGCAATCCGATCAACCCGATGGCCAGCCGCTTCATCATGGCCAGGTCTTCGAGCACGCCGACGGGAACGATGCCCGAGAGCGATGGGCCGAGTGCCAGCCCCGCCACGATATAGCCGACGAGGCGAGGCAATCCCACGCCATGGGCGACCGCGCCGAAGGTGTCTGCCGTCAGAAGCAGGATGCCGAACAGAAACAGCGACCGCGGGGCGATGACGCCCTCGGTGGGAACCCGGAGGGGCTCGAGCAGCAAGGCGCCGCCCACGAGCAACAGGAGCACGACGAGACGGCGAATCACCGCGCGGGCTCGACCGACTCGAAGGCGTCTTCCGGGGCACCGTTCTCGGTTCGGCCGCTCAGGGACGCGACGAACGCCGCCGCCTCGCCACTCGCAACCACTTCGAAGAGCAGGACCGAAAGCAGGGTGGCCGTCAGGATCAGTCTCGGATTGAGATCGGGGTGGACCTGGCTGTAATTGAGCGCGATCGCCACGGCGAGGCCGCCCTGCGACAGCAACCCCCGACCGAGACCCGGCGTCTTGAGCGCCGCCTGGGCGACGTGGCCGCCGGCGACATGGCCGCCGATGAACCGGGCCGCCAGCCGCACGACCACGAACACCGGAGCGATGAAGAGGAGATCCACCGAGCCGGGACTCCACGCCGCGCCCGCAAAGAGAAGGAGCGCCAGATACACCGGCCGCTCGGTGGCCAGCAAGAGACGAGTGACATCGCGATGCGCGCTCCCGCTGTTCGCGAGGATGAAGCCGAGCACGAGATTGGTGAAAATCGGCGACAGGTTCAGATAGTAGCTGGCGCCGCTGGCGACGACGATTGCCCCCGCCAGGGCGACGAAGAGCCGGCTGTTGCCCTCCGTCTCGTCGAGGTGTCCCACCGGACCCAGGAAGAGATGAAAGAGCACGCCACTCGCCACACCCACCGCGGTGTTGATCACCGCCCACTCCGTGGCCGTCGGTGGACGCACCTCCGGCGAGACGTCTCCCTGGTGGAAAATGGCGAGCACCAGCCCGAAGGCCACCACCGAGACAAGCGCGTCGATGCGGGCGGTGAGCTGGAGCACCGGCAGGATGCCGTCGCGCGTCCGTGCCCGGTCGGCAAAGGCGTCCACCGCCCCGGGGGAACAGAGCGTGGCCACCGCGGCGAGCGTGACCGCCTGGACGGCGGCATCGGGCCAATTGTATCCCGCCAGATAGCGGAAAATTGCGAGGATGATGACCAGCGCGGTGCCGAAGGTGGTCGACGCTTCCGCGAAGGCGATTCTCAAATGACTCGCCGGAAGGAGCGCCAGCGTCGGCAGCCGGAAGTACGTCCCCAGCGACATCCCCAGCCAGCCGAGGGCGAGGCTGACGAGGGGTGTGAGGTCCTGCACCTGTGCCGCTCCGAGCAAGCCGGTGACGCGCGGCCCGAGGATGAAGCCGATCAGGACGTATTCCGCCCCGCCGACGTACCCGTAGCGGTCGCGGAGACGATCGAAGACGAGGTATGCGAGGATGTAGCCGACGGCGACGACGACGAGTGCGGACAGCGTGGTCTGCATCGCTGGATGCTACTTCTCGACGGGATGAACGGCCAGTATGGTGACGTGGAACACGGAGTGGCGGTCGGTCACGGGACTAGGTTGCCTCGACGCGAGAGCCCCATGCCGAAAATGCAAT
>JBDTTA010000312.1:0-3372 GCA_039930845.1 Gemmatimonadales bacterium | reverse complement strand
GACCCCGCTGTCCGAGACGGATGGCGCGGTGCCAGCGACCCGGTGTGCCAGCGTAAGACTGCCGTCCCGCGACACTGTGACATCCACCCCGGTGTCTAGGAGCACCTCGGTCAGCGCCGCCGCGACGGTTATGTCGCGAACGTGGAGCGACACCATCCGTTCCGCCGGCAGTAGCGCTGGATTGAAGGCGATCTCGAGGTGCGCGGCGGTGATGATCGCCTTGAGAGCTTCATCCGCCTTGACTCCGGTCAAGTCCAGCGAGACCCGTCGCCGCAGCGGCGCAGAGTTACTGGCATCCACCACGCGGCCCTCCGGCGCCCAGGCGGCAAGAAACCTCGGTCCCCTGGCCGCCAGCTCCTGCGACCAGGCATCCGCTGCGTCCCCGCTCGAGATTCCCGCCACCAGCCAGAGCACCGATAGAACGCGACTGCGCATGGCAGTCCTCCCTGAATGAGGTACTGGATCTTGCGAACGCGGGCGCAACAAGCGATCAATGAGTGCGGGTACCCGGATAGAACGTGATGGTGCGACCGTTACGCACCTGCCGCATGCCCAGCGACCGGGCGAGCAGATCGAGCACATCAGGTGTGAGTCTGGGGCCCAGGATGGCGCTGAGAGGGGTATCGCCGAGCCTGCTGTCGGCCAGGCGAAAATCCAGATCGTACCAGCGGCTGAGCTGTGGCAATGCATCCCGGAGCGGGAGATGATCGATCGTGAGGCGACCCGATAGCCAGGAGAAATCGGCCGTCGTATCCGCCTCCTCGACCACCAGAACCCCACTCGCGTCGAGCTGTCCCACCTGACCAGACGCGACAAGACCGCCGCTCGCGGTGTCAGGCGCGTGTTTCGGTCGTATCGCGACCGCGCCTTCGCGCACGACGACCCGTGCGTGCGGTTCCTCGGGGTAGGCGCGGACGAGAAAACTGGTGCCGATGTCCCGTGCTACCACGTCGGCGGCTCGCACGACGAATGGGCGGCCTTCACCCGGTGCCACCTCGAAGTAGGCTTCGCCCGTCAGTTCCACTTCCCTCGGTTCGGAACGGCCGAACCTCGATGGAGAACGAAGGGTGCTGGCCACGCCGAGCACCACCCGTGTGCCGTCGATGAGCCGGAACGTGGCGCGCTGGCCCGCGGGCGTCGCCGCCACGCGAACGCCGGCGCCGAGCGGAGCCTCTCGCGCGCGGCGAATGAGTCCCTGCCATCCAAGAATCCCCACCCCACCCACCGCAGCCGCGAGCGCGGCGAGCTTCAGCAGCCTGAACGGGATGACCCTGGGGAGCTCCGCCGGGGTGGCGATCAGCCAGGCGAAGCGTCGCCGAGACCGTCTACTCGCCTCTGGCCTGCTGGGCGAAATCGCGGCGGTCGCTTCGCTGAGTGATTCCGAGATGAGTGGTCGAGTACGGCCCTGACTTAGCCATCGTTCGACCAGCTCCCTCTCGGCGTCCCCGCATTCATGGGAGAGGTATCGATCGAGCAACTCCCAGGTGATCCCGCTCATGCCGGTGAGCTCCGTTGCCGGGTTACGATAGTGGATTCAGGTCACATCTCTTGACGAGCATCGACCGTGATTTCCCGACACGAGCCGCGACATTATGGTTTTGGCAGGGCTCGCCGTGTGGTGTAAGCTGAACCGGAAACCGTGGCCAACCGAACGGATCTCTGCAGGGGAGCGGACACATGCGATGGGAGCTGCTGGACAGATATCTGGCCGATAGCTGCGACTCCGAAGAACTGGAAGAGATCGAGAGGTGGCTCGCAGAGTCGGCGGGGCATCGACTGGTACTCGAGCAAATCGCGCAGGCACTCGAACAGAGCCCGCCAGAGGCGCGAAATGCCGTTCGCGGTCGCCTGGAACGCCAACTCGGCCTGGAGCGCGAATCGAAAAGCGTGCCCTATCCGTCAAAGCCCACCGCAAGGGCGCGCGCCAAGAAGTCGCCACCGTCGTCCAGGAAGCCAAACACAAAAGGCTCCGCAAAGGTGGCGAAGCCTCTGAAGACGAATGAGTCCACGACCGGGCCCGCACGAAAGAAGCGCGGTCGCGACAAGAAAAAACCGGGCTAGTCGATGAGCCCGGGCAACGTCCGCCGCAAATGCTCGAATGCTCGGCTCAGGTGAATCGCAACCGTCTTGGGTGAGATGTTCAAAGCCTCCGCGACCTCGTTGTAACTGAGATGCTGCTGCCAGCGAAGACGGAGCACTTCTCTCTGCCGCCGTGGCAAGGTATCGATCGCCTGCTGAATGGACGCGGCCAGCTCTCGCGATTCGAGGTCGCGCACCGTGTCGGTCGAGTCAGCCGCATTCTCTCCTCCAGCTTGCGCACTCGCCCCCCGCTCGATGAATCGATCTTCGACCTTTCTGTGCTTCAATCGATCAAGCGCAAGATTGCGGGTGCTCGCATACAGATACGAGCGGAGGTCCCGCTCCAAACCGATGCGGCGACGCTGCCGCCAGATGCGAAGAAACACATCGTGTACGAGGTCTTGCGATTCTTCCGATGACCGGAGATATCGGAGCGCATACCGGTGGAGGCGATCGAAGTACATGTCGAATAGGCCCTTGAAGGCCTCGACATCGCCCGCGCTAAGTTGCGCGGCTCGGCGAGCCGTTTCCTGCAGCTCTTCCGCATCGTCTGGAATGTCGTCCGGATCCGGTCCATTCGGTGGTCCATTCACGGGCTTCCGCCAGTTTTAACGGCCGGAGCCTGCGGCCGGGCTGAATGGACGCCACGAAAACCCGATTGGAGGGTCAAACGCTGTCGCAATGGCTCAGCCCAGATGATGGAGCAGAATAGACTGACACATCAGCGGCTGGGCTGTGATAGCCTGCAATGGCCTCCCCGGCTCCTCACTTGGCAATCCTCCACTCGGGCGCACGACACAGTAGGTACGCCGGCACACACTGTAAAGAGCGCCATTACGCAAGCTGTCATTCGATATGCTGTAGAGCTAAACACCCCAAAGGGTGAACCTTCCAGCATGCCTCCGCTAAAGGTTCGCCTTGGTCAAGCCGTACGCGTCCTCAGAGTAGCCGCAGGCTATTCCCAGGAGGACTTCGCCGACCACGTGAAAGTGCACCGTACATTCATGAGCAGTATCGAGCGGGGTAGAATCAACATCAGTCTGGACACCCTCGAACGGCTGGCGCGAGGGCTCGAGAAGAGCGCCTGGCAACTCCTTCAGATCGCCGAGGTCGGTGGGGCCGCCGGGAGCTACCCGCCAAGTGACCCGCCGCGACTGGCCAGGCGCGGTGTGCGCAGGGTCGCCGAGGACCGTGACAAGTAGCAGCGCCTTGTCACTTATGCTATTACGACCTAACGAGCTTTTCGCCCTACTCCGACCCTTCGACCAATTGCTCAGATCTTCGCTGGTATCG
>JBDTTA010000311.1:0-3433 GCA_039930845.1 Gemmatimonadales bacterium | reverse complement strand
CTAGTCGCCGTGCTACGGGAAGCGCTCACCCGAGACGGCTTCGAACGCCAAAAGGCAAAAGGCGAAAAGGCACGAAAAGGCGAGGTGGCACAGGAGGTTAAGGCCTTTATTCAAAACGTTCACCACTTCCGCGACGCTGGGCTGCGAGACGATCTGCCTCCCGCCGATCACGTCGTGATATTCGATGAGGCTCAGCGAGCCTGGAACCTTCGGAAGACTGCCAAGTTCATGCAACAGCGGAAAAAACGCCCCGGTTTCTCGCAGTCTGAGCCCGAGTTTCTTCTTTCGTACCTCGATCGTCATAAAGATTGGGCCGTCGTTGTTTGCCTGGTAGGTGGAGGGCAGGAGATCAATGAAGGTGAGGCAGGGATCTCAGCGTGGCTTGAGGCGGTGCGGACACAGTTCCCCAGCTGGGGGGTCTACATCTCCCCCGAGCTGACCGACAGCGAATATGCTGCTGGTCATGCCCTCGAGGCCCTTGCCGGGCGGGCCCACGTCATCAAGGATACGAACCTCCATCTCGGCGTCTCCGTCCGGTCGTTTCGCGCGGAGAATCTATCTCGGTTCGTGAAGGCAGTCCTAGACTGCGACCGGGTCTCTGCCAAGGACCTCCTCGCTTCGATGGGCGACCGCTACCCTATGGCCATCACACGTGACCTTAACCGAGCGAAGCAGTGGATCCGCCGGCAGGCCCGTGGTACCGAGCGGTATGGGCTGGTTGCTTCCTCCGGAGCCCAGCGTTTGAAGCCACATGCCATCGATGTCCGGATCGACGTGGACCCGGTGCAGTGGTTTCTCAACGACGCCGACGATACCCGATCAAGCTTCTATCTCGAGGACGCCGCGACCGAGTTCCAGGTGCAAGGACTAGAACTGGATTGGACCTGTGTAACCTGGGACGCAGATCTCCGGTTCGACAACGAGTGCTGGAAGTACCACTCATTCCGCGGCAGCAGGTGGACAAACGTCCACGCGCTAGACCTACAGCGGTACCTGGTCAACGCATACCGTGTGCTCCTAACCCGCGCCCGGCAGGGAATGGTTATCTGCGTTCCCAATGGCGATACCGCGGATCCGACGAGGGCTCCCGCCTACTACGACTCGACTTTCGATTATTTGGAGGGCGTTGGCATTCCTGTACTGTAGGGAGGCAGCGAAAACGACGGCGAGGGACTCGCGAGGACGGGGGCCGAGCGTCGGCAGGGTCGAAGGCGGCGCGTCGGGGTTTGCTCCCGCCGATCGCAAGAGGTGTCCAGCCGCGGCGACCTGCAACTCGCGCTGAGTCTTCGGCAATTTTCGCTCGCGTTAAGCCGAAGTAAGTGTTGACCTACCTCCCCACCCTCCCCTTCAGCTCCTCGAACCAGTTCTGCACCACCACCAGCTCGGCGTCCGACGTCCCGGTCGACGGCCGCACCATCGCGAACCGGCGCCCGTCCGGCGACACATCATAGACCCCGGCATTGCCATTCACGATGTACGGCCCCGTCGGGAAGAGCACCTTCGGATCGCCCAGCGTGAATCCCGCCCCCGGCTTGAGCTCCACGCTGGTCATGTCCTGGCGGCCGTTCAGGTAGAACAGCTCGCGCCCGCTCCGCGCCCACACCGGCACCGACCCCCCGCTCGACGACACCTGCCACCTGGCACTGGACGCATTCGGGAACGGCCTCACATAGACCTCGGACGTCCCCGACTCGTCTGAGGAGTATGCCAGCCACTTGCCGTCGGGCGAGACCGCCGGGCTCATCTCCCGCGCCGGCGTGGTGACCAGCGGCACCAGCGTCGTGTCTCCGGTCTTCACCGCATAGATGTCCCCATTCCCCGGCTCGGCGAACGAGCGGCGCAGAATGAGCCACCGTCCATCCGCGGTCTGGCCCACCTGCGCAACCATGAACGAGCCATGCGGCTGCGCCTGCGGCGACCCGGTGCCGTCCGCCCGGCTCATGGCCGGCATGCCGGCCCCGGCGCCCACGTCGTTCACGTAGAGCACCGAGCGCCCGTCGCCGCTCCACGCCGCCCGGAAGTGCGCCGTGTCGCCGAAGGTGATCCGCGAGAACGGTCCCGTGGGAAGCTGTTTGACCCAGACGTCCTGCGCGGCACCCCGCTGCAGCGTCACCGCCAGCGACCTGCCGTCCGGCGCCAGCGCCACCGAGGTGATGCCGCCCTGCGTCTTCCACGCCGTGTCCACCGGCGCCCCGGTGCCGTCGCGGTTGACCCACCAGACGCTGCTCTCGCCGGTGTTGCCGCCGGCCGTGTACAGCAGCGTGCCGTTGGCCGACACCCCCAGGTTCATCTCGAACGGGCCCGAGCGCAGCAGCCCGTCCATCACCGCCACCGGTGAGCCGGTGAGCGCGCGCTTCTTCGGATCGAAGGGGACGCCGAGCAGTTTGCCGTCGCTCGTCACCACGAGCAGGTGGCCCGACGATGCGTAGTGTGCGTAGACGCCCTTCATGACTGCGCGCGGCGTGCCTCCGGGTATCGCCATCTCCATGATGTCGAAATCCTTGGGCGCCTGTCCCGCGATGCGCCGCCGATAAACAATCCCCTTGCCGTCGGGCATCACGTTCGGATACTCCGCGCCGGTCTCGTGCCGCTCCTCCGAGATCCGGTAGAGCACCTCCATCGGCCCGCCCGTCGCGCGCATGCGGCCGAGCCCCTCGTTCAGCTCGACGTAGATGTAGCCGTCGCTTCCCCAGTCGCCGCCCGACGCGTTGAGGCTGTCGGTGAGCGTGACCGGCGGCCCGCCGTTGAGGTTGGCGACGCGCAGCGATCGCCCGCCCACGATAAACGCGAGCTGGCTGCCGTCGGGTGAGAAGAAGGGACTCAACCCCCCCTCCGTCCCCGCAATCGGCGTCGGCCGGAGCTTGTCGTGCTCGCGCAGCCAGAGGCGCGTGCCTCCCTCCGCCACGCCGACGTACGCGATCCGGTTGCCGTCGGGCGAGATGGCGACGTTGCCGGCGATGGCAGTCGGACGCAACGCCTCCGCCGGCCGGATGAGCAGGCTGTAGCGGGTGACCACCGGCTTCGGCGCCGGCCGGAGCCAGCCCCAGAGCGCGACGGCACCTGCCGCCAGGGCGATGGCCGCGAGCGCCGCCACCGTCGCCGTGCTCCACCGTCTCGGCGCTCCGGTGGTGCGGGCTTTCACGTTCGGCGTCACCACGGTCGTGGCGCCGGACGCGCCATGGCCCTTCAGCGCATCGGCGAAATCCGCGGCGCTGGCGAAGCGGTCGGCCGGGAGCTTCTCGAGCGCGGTGAGCACCGCGCTCTCGATCTGCGGTGGGATCGTGTGGCGCTGCGCGTGCATCGGCCTCGGCGCCTCGGTGAGCACGCGCGCCACCACCGCCTGCGCGGTGTTGCCGGTGAAGGGCGGCTCGCCGGTGAGCATCTCGTACAGCACGGCGCCGAGCGCGTAGACGTCGGAGCGGCCGGTGATCTC
>JBDTTA010000310.1:0-3438 GCA_039930845.1 Gemmatimonadales bacterium | reverse complement strand
CCCTCGTGGGGAAACCCTGTCTCGTTCGCGAGCCCCAGATAGACGGGCAGGTGCCCGCCATGCCAGCCTCCTCCCTTGCCCCCTTGGGCCGCCTCGCCTGAATACCGCAGGAAGGTCTGCTCGTCGCTGTCGAAGTACAGATACATGGAGTCGAGCGACACAACGGTGGTGAGCAGGGTCGCGTCAGGCGGGCCGGCCTGCACCAGGTTGCCCTCGGTCACCTCCGCACGGCTCACACGGCCCGCGATGGGTGACCGTACCTGGGTCCAGCCGATGTTGAGCCGGGCGGTCTCGACCGCGGCTTCAGCCGCGCGTACGGCGGCGACGCTGTTGGCCTGCGCGCTGGTGCGGCTGTCGAACTCCTCGCGCGAAATAGCCTGCACGTCCACCAGCTTCGCGGCGCGCCCCACCTCGCGCTGAGCCAGCTCGGCCTCGGTGCGCGCCTGCTCGAGCTGCGCCTGGGCGCGATCGAGGTCGGCCTGGTAGGGACGCGGGTCGATCTCGAAGAGCACTTCGCCCTTCCGGACCTCGCGACCCTCCGTGAAGGTCACCCGCTTGAGATACCCCGAGACGCGTGGCCGAATCTCCACCTGGTCCACCGCCTGGAGTCGGCCGCTGAATTCGTTCCACTCGGCGACGTCGCGCTGGAGCACCGGGGCAACGGTGACCGCCGGCGGTGGTGGTGGCGGCGGAGTTGGGGTACCGGCGCGGCTCCATGCTACGAGGGCGACGGCGATCACGAGGACGGTGATGCTGACGGTGACGAGGGTTCGGCCCCTGCGGTTCTGCATGCCTGCCTCCAATGGTACAACAGTTTTACAATTGTCTTACTAAGACCGCAAAAAAAAGAGACTTAGCTGTCGGTGCGCAGTAAAAGTTCTTTCGTGTAGGCCTCGAGCACGTCCCGGCGAACTGTACAATTCAGGTACTGTCCGTGGCGCTCCGCCTTGACCAGGCCCGCGCGCACCAGCTCCTTGATGTGGTGCGAGATCGTCGCCTTCGATACCGGGAACTGCTGTGTGAGCGTGGAGCACTCACAGCACTTTTCGCTGGCAATGGCCTCCAGCAGGGCCACCCGTCGGGGATCGGACAGGGCCTTGGCGATCAGCTCGAACTGCTCGGGCCGGAGCTCCTCTCCGGTAGGGTGGTCGCTTTTCATGAGTTCAATGGTTATCGAACTGCTTGACTCTTGTCAAGCGGCGAATCGGCATCCAGGCGGACCATGCCCTGTTCCAGCCAGGCATGCCCGCCCTCGAGCACCCGTTGCGCCGTCCGATACGTCACGAGGTCGTCGTTGTGAAACACCGCCGCGAACCGCTCCGTCACCCGCCGGCGGGCATGCCGGCTGAAGAGGTCGGCGAGCTCGACGGGGCCTCGGTTGGATGGATCGTCGCGCCCCATGGCCTGCGCCCGGCTGCACGCCGCCGAGATTGCCAGGAGCTCGGCCCCGATCTCCACCAGCCGGCCCAGCACGGCCTGCCGCTTTTCCAGCCTGGGGCCGAAGCGAATCATGCAATGGAAAAGCGCGCGGGCGAGCTTCCGGCTCGAGCGGTCGGCAAAGCGAAGATGCGTCGCGAGCGGACCGAAGTCGCCATATCCCAGTCGTCCTCGTACGCCGAACCAGAGTCGTGGGTACCAGGTGGCGTAGTAGGCTCCCGCCCTGAGGAGCGCGCCCAGCTTCGCACGCGTGGGTGTTTTCGGGTCGATCAGCGCTCCCGCAACCTTGAGATGCGTGTCCACCGCCTCCCTCGCGATGAAGAGCCGCATGATCTCGCTCGAGCCTTCGAAGATCAGGTTGATGCGAAAGTCGCGCATCATCCGCTCGACCGGATCGGGCCGCTCCCCCCGGCTTCGCAGGCTGTCGGCCGTCTCGTAGCCGCGACCTCCCTTGATTTGCAGGGTGTCGTCTACGATCCGCCACCCCATCTCGGTGTTCCACATCTTCGCCATCGCCGCCTCGAGGCGGATGTCGGCCCCACCCCGGTCCGCCATGAGCGACGCGAGATCGGCCACCGCCTCCATCGCGAAGAGATCGGCAGCCATGCGTCCGAGCTTCTGCGCGATCGCGTCGTGCTTACCCACCGCCTGCCCCCACTGCACCCGCTCCGCCGCCCAGCGGCGGGAGATCTCGAGACAGCGCTTGCCCCCGGCCACCGCCGATGCCGGCAGCGTGAGCCGGCCGGTATTCAGGGTGATCAGGGCGAGCTTGAGCCCCTTGCCTTCACCCCAGAGGAGATTGTCCACCGGCACCTTCACGCCGGTGAATCGGATGATCCCGTTTTCGATTCCCTTGAGTCCCATGAAGTGGAGGCGCTGCACTACCTCGACGCCGGGCCAGCTGGTCTCGACGATGAACGCCGAAATCTTTTTCGGGCCGGTCTTGGCCATCACCACCATCAGCTCGGCGATCGTGCCGTTGGTGCACCACAGTTTCTCGCCGTTGAGGAGGTAGTGCGTGCCGTCCGCCGAGAGGACCGCGGAGGTGCTGAGCCCCGAAGGGTCGGACCCCACATTCGACTCGGTGAGCGCGAAGGCGCTCACGGCCCCTCTCGCGAGCCGCGGCAGGTATTTCTTTTTCTGCTCTGGAGTGCCGAAGAGCTTGAGCGGTTGGGGAACGCCGATGGATTGTGCGGCCGAGAGGAGCGCGGTGAGACTCCCGTCGACGCTGGTGACCATCCCGATCGCGTGGGTGTAGGCCGTCTGGCTGAGGCCGAGCCCGCCATACTCCTTCGGGATCTTGATGCCGAAGGCGCCGATCTCGCGAAGGCCGTCGATCACGGCCGCGGGGATCTTCCCCTCGCGATCGATGAGGTCGCTATCCACCTTCTCGCGAAGGAAGCGCTCGAGCCTGTCCATGAAGGGGCGGGCCGCCTCGATTTCGGCCGGGTCCATCCGTGGAAATGGGTGGACCAGGCCGAGGCGGAAGGAGCCCTCGAACATCTGGCGGACGAAACTGGGAGACTCCCACTCCTTCTCGCGGGCGCCCTCCGCGACTTCCCGCGCCTCCTGTTCCGTGGCGAGGGCGGTGTCGAACGCGGCAGGGGATTCGGGCATGCCCAAAGCGTATCCCCTGCCGGGGAGGAACGGCAAGCTCCTCTACGCGCTCCGTCTCGCCAATTCCCGTTCCTGCTGCTCGAGCGGCGTCTGGAGATAGGCCTCACGCGCGGCCGCCACGAGCGCAAACGCGCCCCTCGGCGCCACCTTCCGGAAGAGCGGCAGGTAGTCGTGCCACTGGACGAGGATCGTTCGCGCGCGTGGGCTTACCGTCTTCTCCTCGTGTTCGCGAACGAGACGCTGCAGGAGCTCGGCGTCCTGCTCGTCCGTCGGGATCACCTCCACCATGTCCTGATTCACCCGGCTCTCGAGGTTTCCCGCCTCGTCGAGCACGTAAGCCACGCCGTTCGACATGCCCGCCCCGAAGTTGCGCCCCGCGCGGCC
>JBDTTA010000309.1:0-3442 GCA_039930845.1 Gemmatimonadales bacterium | reverse complement strand
CCGTACAAACCGACTACATATGCTCGTGAATCAGACCTCACGTTGGGTCCGCGACCGCTCAGGTAGCAAAAACAAAGGGCCCCGCGAAACTCCCGGGACCCTTGCAGCTCCTTGGAATAGCATCGCGCCGTAAGCGCGATTGTCGCTTTGTTCAATATACACTGGAGGACCCGTTCCTCCAAGGTCTGGCGAATCCCGGCCTTAGCGGCCCCGCACAAACCGCTCGAGGTAGGGCGCCGTGCGGCTCCCTTTTGCCGTTGCCACCTCCGCAGGCCTCCCTTCGGCCACCACCCGGCCGCCGTCCTCGCCCGCGCCCGGGCCGATGTCGATCACCCAGTCGCTTCCCGCCACGATCCGCATCTCGTGCTCCACCACGATGACCGTATTGCCCGACTCCACCAGGTCATGCAGCTGCGCCATGAGTCGCTCGACGTCCGCCGCGTGGAGCCCGGTGGTCGGCTCGTCGAGTACGTAGAGGGTGTCGCCGCGTTGAAGGCGCTGCAGCTCGGTGGCCAGCTTGATCCGCTGTGCTTCGCCGCCGGAAAGCGTGGTGGCGGGCTGCCCGAGGCGCAGGTAGCCAACGCCCACCTGGCGCAGCACGTCGAGCGCCCGCCGGACGTGCGGCTCGTCGGCGAAGAACTCCCATGCCGCGTCCACCGTCATGGCCAGCACGTCGGCGATGGATTTGTCCCGGTACCTGATCTCCAGCGTCTTCGGGTTGTACCGGGAGCCGTGGCAGGTAGGGCAGGGCGCATACACGGTGGGAAGGAAGAGCAGCTCGACCTCGACAAATCCTTCTCCCTCGCACGTTTCGCAGCGCCCTGCGGCGACGTTGAAGGAAAACCGCCCGGGAGAATATTTCCGGGCCCGCGCCGCCCTGGTCGAGGCGAAGAGCTTGCGCACGTGGTCGAAGAGGCCGGTGTACGTCGCCAGGTTGGAGCGCGGCGTGCGGCCGATCGGTTTCTGGTCCACCTGCACCAGCCGCCTGATCCGGTCGGCCCCTTCCGCGATCCGCCCGCCGCCCGCGCCGGGCGCCGGCCGCTCCAGGTCCGGCTCCTCGGCATCGGCCTCGATCTCGTGCCCCAGATGGGCGGCAACGAGCTCGACCAGCGACTGGCTCACCAGACTCGACTTGCCGGAGCCGGACACGCCGGTGACCGTCGAGAACACCCCGAGCGGAAAGGCGACGTTGAGCCCGTGCAGGTTGTTCCGCGTCACGCCGGTGAGCCGGAGCCAGCCACTGGGAGTGCGCGACGCCCGCTCGGCGGGAGCGTGATCGTCGAAGAGATAGCGCCGGGTCTCCGAGCGCTCGACTCGCCTGAGTCCCTCGGGCGGCCCGCTGTAGAGCACGTGTCCGCCCTGCTCCCCCGCCGCTGGCCCGACGTCCACGATCCAGTCGGCCTGCCGGATCACATCGAGGTCGTGCTCGACGACGAACAGCGAGTTGCCCGAGGCCTTGAGCCCGGCGAGCGCCGTCAGGAGCGCCTCGGTGTCGGCCGGATGCAGACCGGCCGATGGCTCGTCGAGTACGTACACCACGCCGAACAGGTTCGATCGCACCTGCGTGGCCAGCCGGAGGCGCTGCAGCTCGCCCGGCGAAAGGGTCGGCGTGCTCCGCTCGAGCGTGAGATAGCCGAGCCCGAGATCGAGCAGCGCGGCAAGCCGTGCGATGAGATCCTCCGCGATGCGCTGGGCGACGATGGCCTTTTCGGGATGCTCCGCTCGCGTCTTGGCCAGGCCGGCCACCGTTCCCTCGGCGGTTGGCCGGAACAGCGCCGCCAGCCGCGTGAGTGGAAGTCGCGACATGTCGGCGATGTCGAGCCCGGCAAACGTCACCGAGAGCGATGCGGGTCGGAGCCGCTTGCCATGGCAGACCGGGCACTCGGTGCTCAACATGTGCTTCGACACCCGGCGCCTGATCGCCGCGCTCGGGGTGTTGGAAAAGGTCTGCAGCACGTACCGCCGGGCGCTGGAAAAGGTCCCCTGGTAGTCCTCGGGCTCGCCGCGCTTGATCGCGCGCCGCACCTCGGCCCGGTCGTATCCGGCGTACACCGGAACCTGGGGCTGCTCCTCCGTGAAGAGGAGCCAGTCGCGGTCCTTCCTCGACAGCTCGCGCCAGGGGCGGTCGATGTCGTAGCCCAGCGTGGTGACGATGTCGCGCAGGTTCTGCCCCTGCCACGCCGTGGGCCACGCGGCGATGGCGCGCTCGCGGATGGTGAGCGCATCGTCCGGCACCATCGATTGTTCGGTCACCTCGTAGACGCGGCCGAGACCGTGGCACCGGGTACACGCGCCCTCGGGGGTGTTGGGCGAGAAGGATTCCGCGTAGAGGAGCGGCTGGCGCGGCGGATAGTCGCCGGCGCGAGAGTACAGCATGCGCAGGAGATTGGAGATGGTCGTGACGCTGCCGACCGACGATCGCGTGGTGGGCGATCCTCGTTGCTGCTGCAGAGCGACGGCGGGGGGCAGGCCGTCGATCGTGTCCACATCTGGTATGCCCATCTGGTCGAACAGCCGCCGGGCATAGGGCGCCACCGATTCGAGGTATCGCCGCTGCGCCTCGGCGTACAAGGTGCCGAACGCCAGCGATGACTTGCCCGATCCGGACACCCCGGTAAACGCCACGAGGGCGTCGCGGGGGATGTCGAGGTCCACGTTCTTCAGGTTGTGCTCGCGGGCGCCCCGCACGTGCACGAACCCAGCCCCGCCGTTGTCGGCCACATTCGGAGAGCGCTGATGGTCGGTGCCTGCCATTTACACGACTCGCCCGGTGTGGGGGGTAGTGTTCGCGAGCGGCACCTGCGATAATCGAGGCACCTGCCGGATTATAGGTGAATCCGGCCTTCCTGCTCGCTCAGGGGAAACCCTCGCTGCTTCGTGTCGGCGGCGGTAGGCGCGGTCGAATTGTCAGCGGTCGAACGGAGAGATGCCGCAATCAGAGAGGAGCTCGAAATGCTCGGAAACAGAGATGCCATCGCCACGATCGCGGTCAAGGACCTCGAGGCGGCGAAGCGGTTCTATGAAGGTGTGCTGGGTCTGAAGCGGGCCGAGAGTGGGGAGCCGAGCGTGCTCGCCTACAAGAGCGGAAGCACGCCCGTGATGGTTTATCAGTCGCAGTTTGCCGGCACCAACAAGGCGACCGCGCTCACCTGGGTGGTCGGCGATGAGCTCGAGGGGACCGTGCAGGCGCTCAAGGCCAAGGGGGTCAAGTTCGAGAAGTACGATCTGCCGAATACGACTCAGAAGGGCGAGGTGCATGTGTCTGGACGCAACAGCGTGGCGTGGTTCAAAGACCCCGACGGCAACATACTGTCTATCGTCAACGGGTAATCGAATTCCGCGCGCCATGATCGCGCGGGAGGCTAGCGGAGCTGATAGGCCAGCTTGACGAAGAAGCCGTCGTTCCTCCGGCTGAGCCGCGACCAGTTGAACTCCCGATCGG
>JBDTTA010000308.1:0-3473 GCA_039930845.1 Gemmatimonadales bacterium | reverse complement strand
CGACCCTCCCCACCATGAATACCGACCGGCCGCTCGCCCAGCCCACATTGCGCATCGCCGTGGGATCCGACGCCGCGCGGCTGGCCGCATTCGGCGCTCGCAGGCGGACCGGGTGATGGCGAAGCCGCTGCCGGCACGACGCGGCGTGGGCGATTGAAGCTCGCCCTGGTGGCAATCCTCATTGTCGGCGCGGCGAGCCAGCTCTCCGCGCAGTCCGTCCCGTACGCCATCGACGTCCGGCGGCAGCCGCGCGGCACATTCCTCGATAGCCTCCTTCCGCGGAGCGTCGGCTCCTTCCGTCGAGCGGCCTTCGCTCCGCGTACGCCCATACCGGTCAACGAGGCGCTGAAGATCGACTACGGCGCCGGCGCCGACACCATCTCGCTCACCTTTCGCATTCCCGGCAATCCGGACGATGCGCAGGAAGGAGTGACGCGCGCGCGCGAAGACGCGAAGGACCGGAAGATCGATGTGAAGCGCGCCGAGTATGCCTCGAGGCAGGACCCAAGCTGCTTCCGCGCGGAACGGCTCATGGCCTGGAGCAGGGGAGGGTACTTCTTTGGTGTCGACGCACCGAGCCGGGACGCGCTCGACCGTTTCATGCTCGCATTTCCCTATTGACGACTCGATGCTGCGGGATCTTCCTGCTCTGGAGCGGGATGGCTGCCGCGCCGGCCACCGCTCAATCGGCGAGTGCCTTCCCACTCGATTCGATCGAACGCCTGGTGCGCGTCGAGATGGCGCACGAGCAGATCCCCGGCATGTCGGTGCTGGTCATGCGCGGCGACAGCGTGCTCCTCTCCCGCGGATATGGCTACGCCAATCTCGAACTGGGAGTCCCCGCGAGCGATAGCACCGTCTATCAGTCGGGATCCATCGGCAAGCAGTTCACCGCGGCGCTCGTCCTCATGCTCGTCGAAAAGGGAGCCCTCCGGCCCGACGATCCGATCGTCAGGTTTCTGCCTGAGGGAAAGACCCGGTGGCGAGGAGTGACCATTCGCCATCTGTTGAACCACACATCGGGAATCCCGGACTATACCGACAGCACGGTGGACCTTCACCGTGAATACTCTGAGGATCAGCTTGTCCGTCTCGCGGCGGGCCTGCCCCTCGCATTCGCGCCGGGAGAAAACTGGAGCTACAGCAACACCGGGTACCTGCTGCTTGGCGCACTCATACACCGAGCCACCGGTTCCTTCTACGGCGACCTTCTCGCGAAGTGGCTCTTCCAGCCGCTCGGCATGCCCTCGGCACGGATCATCAGCGAGGCCGACATCGTCCCGAATCGCGCGGCGGGATACCAGCTGGTGCGGGGAACGCTTGCGAATCAGGACTGGGTATCGCCGTCGCTGAACACGACGGCGGACGGCGCACTCTACCTCTCGCTCCGGGACTATGCGCGCTGGACGGTGGCCCTCAATCATCGGAAGCTGCCGAGCGGTGCGGTGCTCGACATGGCGTGGACGCCCGCGAGGCTCAACGGCGGGCGGGTCTATCCCTACGGGACCGGCTGGATATTGCTGCCGCAGCGCGCGTTCGCGAACATTGGCCATACCGGCTCCTGGCAGGGCTTTCAGACGAGTATTCAGCGCTACCCGCAGTTCGATCTGAGCGTCGTTGTGCTGAGCAACATGGGAGGCTCGTACCCGGGACCGATCTCGCAGGCCATCGCCGGAATCGTCGAGCCGAAGCTCGCCGCGCCGCACACACTGCCCTCGGAGGCGGCGCCGGGTCCGGTCGAGGCGCGGGTCAAGGAGACGCTTCGCGCGCTCGCAGCGGGGACACTCGACACATCGGGGACAACACCGGCGTTCCGCCGCTTCGCCACGCGCGCATGGAGGAAGGAATTGGCCGGGGAGGCGACGGGCGTCTCCGTGTGGGAGTCGGTGGGCTGCGACTCGCTGCCGGTAGGACTGCTCGTGTATCTGGACAGCGCGATCGCTCGGACGTGTTACGTCCGCGGCATCGGGGCGGCCGCCCACTTTCTGGCCAACGTATACTTGTCCGCGGACGACCGAATCGCGGGCGTCGAGACATACCGCTACTGACCCCCGAACGAGGCAGCATGGCTTCCGAGTCGAGCTGGTTCCCACTGGCATTGCTCCGTTCGATGTTCGCGGCAGGGCTCGGCGTGTTCGCGGCTCCCGTCACTGCTCAGCAGGTCGCCCCTCCGCCGAAATTCGATGCCTACGTCGCCCAGGTGCTCGCGGCGTTTACCGTGCCCGGGGCAGCGGTGGCGATCGTGAAGGACGGCAAGGTCGTGCTCGCGAAGGGGTATGGGGTCCGGCGCCTGGGCGACCCGACGCCGGTCGACGCCAGGACACGCTTCGGCATCGCATCGAACACCAAGCTCTTCACGGCGACGGCGCTTGCCCTGCTGGTGGAGGAGGGGAAGATCGAGTGGGACGCGCCGGTCACGCGGTACCTGCCCTGGTTTGCGATGTACAATCCGTTCGTCACCCACGAGCTGACCGTGCGCGACCTGCTCGTGCACCGAAGCGGTCTCGGCCTGGGGGCCGGCGACCTTCTCTGGTGGCCCCCGAGCACCTACGATCGCGAGGAAATCGCCCGGCGGCTCCGTTACATCAAGCCGGCCACCTCATTTCGCAGCGCGTACGCATATGACAACGTGCTCTATCTCGTGGCCGGGGAGCTGATCGAGGCAGTCACGGGCGGCACGTGGGAAGAATTCGTCCACGGCCGCATCCTCGCAAAAGTCGGGATGACGGACAGCGACGTCCTCCACTCCGGCGCCGGCGCGGGAGGCAACGTGGCCACTCCGCATGCCGAGGTGAACGACACGGTGCGCCCGGTCACGCCGTTCATGAGCGATAACACCAATCCTGCCGGCGGCGTGATGTCGGACGCCGATGACATGGCGAAGTGGGTCATGGTCCAGCTCGATTCGGGCCGTGTCGGCGACGGCTCGCGGCTCTTTTCGCCGGCGAGCACGGTGCAGCTCTGGCGGGATGTGACACCCACGCCGATCTACCCGGCGCCCGAGGGCCTTTCGCACCTCCGCCCCGATTTCAGCGGGTATGCGCTCGGGCTCGGCGTGCGCGACTATCGCGGTCACAAGATGCTCGAGCATACCGGTGGTCTCCCCGGATACGTCTCCAAGGTCGCCATGATTCCCGATCTTCGCCTTGGCGTGGTGGTGCTGACCAATCAGGAGTCGGGCGCGGCATTCAACGCCATCGCGTACCGGGTCCTCGATCACTATCTCGGGGCCAGACCGGTCGACTATGTGGGCAGCTTCAGGAAGCTCGTGGCACAGGGACATGCGGAGCTCGCGGCGCTCGACCGGAAGGCGGCCGCCACCCGCGATTCCACCTCGGGGCCGTCGTTGGCGCTCGACAAGTACGCCGGGACCTATCGCGATGACTGGTACGGTGACGTGACGCTGGCCGTGGAGAATGGCGGCCTGGTCCTCCGTTTCAGCCATACTCCTTCGCTGACAGGCGATCTCGAGC
>JBDTTA010000307.1:0-3475 GCA_039930845.1 Gemmatimonadales bacterium | reverse complement strand
TGCCCCGGCCAAGCCGGATACGGTCAATGACGCGGCCGAAGACCGTCGGCTTGGGCTCCTGGATATCCTCGGTCGGCAGGTCGGGATAGAGTGCGCGCATGACCTGGCCAATCGGCACGTCGCCGCGGCCCACCGCGATCTCGAGTCCTCGTCCGTCGGCGAGTGACAACGTCCCCGCCGCCCGGGCCAACCTCGAGTCGTCCGGCGATTCGAGTCGCCGCCGCTTGACCTCGCGCGCGAGAATTTCCTTGCCGAGCGTGAGGCTGACGGTTTCTTCCTCGTGGTTGACCCACTGCTTGATCTTGTGCCGCGCCCGCGCGGTGCGCACGTGGCTCAGCCAGTCGCGGCTCGGCCGGGCGCCCGAGCCGGTGAGGATCTCGACGGTGTCTCCGCTCTTGAGCTCCCGGTGCAGCGGCGCGATGCGTCCGTTGATCTTGGCGCCCTGGCACTTGAGACCGACTTCGGTGTGCACGTGAAAGGCGAAATCGATGGCGGTGGAGCCCTTGGGCAGGCGTTTCACGTCGCCCTGCGGCGTGAAGATGAAAATCTCATCCTGATAGAGATCGACCTTCAGGAACTCGAGGAATTCCTCGGGGCTGTGGGTGTCCTGCTGCAGCTCGAGCAGCTGGCGGAACCAGCCGAGGTGCTGGTCGAGCTCGTCCGGCTTGCCATCCCGTTTGTACAGCCAGTGCGCCGCGATGCCGAACTCCGCCGTGCGGTGCATTTCCTGGGTGCGGATCTGCACCTCGAAGAGCTGGCCGCCCGGGCCGAAGATGGTCGTGTGGAGTGACTGGTAGGCGTTCGACTTGGGACTGGCGATGTAGTCCTTGATGCGTTCCTGGATGGGCGTCCAGTTGTGATGGATGATTCCGAGGACGTGATAGCACTCCGGCACCGTGCGCACGGTGACGCGGATGGCCATCAGATCGTAGATCTCGTCGAAACCCTTGTTGCGCTTGCGCATCTTCTGGAAAATCGACCAGAGATGCTTGGGCCGGCCGGTGACCTCGAACCACTCCATCCCGGCTCGCCGGAGCTCGTGATCGAGCGGCGTCCGAAGCTTGAGAATGGTCTGCTCGCGCTCCGCCCGCTTCGCGGCCACCTGGGCCGCCAGCTCCCGATAGTCCTCGGGCTCGAGAAACTTGAAGGCGAGGTCTTCCAGCTCGGCTTTGATGCCGGCCATGCCGAACCGGTGCGCCAGCGGTGCGTAGATCTCGCGCGTTTCGAGGGCGATGCGGCTTCGGCGCTCGGGAGACAGGTGCTCCAGCGTGCGCATGTTGTGCAGCCGGTCGCCGAGCTTGATGATGATCACGCGCGCGTCCTTCGCGATCGACAGCAGCAGCTTCCGGTAGTTCTCGACCTGCTCCTCGGCGCTCGAGCGGAAGGTGAGGCTCGAGATCTTGGTCAGCCCGTCGACAATGCCGGCGATTTCCGCGCCGAACTCTCGGGCAATGTCTTCGGTGCGGACGTCGGAATCCTCCACCACGTCGTGGAGAAGCGCCGCGGCGATGGTGGTGCTATCGAGAAGCTGCTCGGCGAGGATGAGTGCGACCGCAATGCTGTGGGAAACGAAGTCCTCGCCCGACATCCGTTTCTGACCCCGATGGGCGGACGCGCTGAAGCGGAGCGCCCGCTCGATCAGATCGAGATCGAGGCGATCGGCGTGCCGCTCGAGGACGGCGCGCAAGTCGGGGGCAAGATCGGGCAAGGTTCCGGTCACTGGACTCCATCGGACGCGGGTGGGGGCGGCGAGCTCGCCGTCCCCATCTTGACGATGGCGAGAAGCGGCACGGGCGTCAACGTGGAGCCCGACCCGGCGGTGTGAGGCAGCCCCACGCTCACCGGCCCGGTTCCGGCCCAAACAGGCGGGTAACGTCTTTAGTTGATGGGTTTTACGATTCGGGGAGAGGGTTCTCTACAGCAGTCCCGCATTGGCAAAGCTCAGGAATCGATCGCCGGCGATGATGACGTGATCGTAGACCGGCACGTCGAGCAGCCGTCCGGCGGCGATCAACTGCCGCGTGACCGCCTTGTCCTCCGCCGAGGGCGTTGGGTCGCCGCTTGGATGGTTATGGACGACGATGATGCCCGCCGCGGCCTCGGCGATGGCCGCGCGAAACACCTCCCGGGGATGCACCAGCGAGCTGTTGAGCAAACCGCGGGTGACGAGCACCTCGCGGAGTACCTGGCTCTGGCTGTCCAGTGCAATGAGGTGAAATTCCTCGACCTGCAGGTCCCGCAGCCGGGTTCTGAAGAGCCTGGCGACGTCGTCCGGTTCCCGGATCCGGACGACCGCGGGCCTGGCCTCTCGCGCGATCCTCGCACCGAGCTCGACGGCGGCCAGCAGCCGGGCCGCCTTGGTGGGCCCGATACCTGGCGCCCGCAACAATTCGGAAGCCGGCCGCTGGGCAAGGCGCCGAAGTGACCCACCAGCGACGCCAAGCAACTGACTGGCGACCTCCAGCACGTCGCGTCCGCTCTGACCCGTGCCGATCAGTATTGCAAGGAGCTCGGCAGCTGTCAGCGCAGGGGCGCCCAGCGCCCAGAGGCGCTCGCGCGGGCGATCGGCTTCAGCAAGAACAGAGACATGGATGGCCACCACGACAAGATGTCAGCGGGCGTGGGCGGCAGTGGTGGCATTCTCCTGCGACAGAGACAGATCCTACGCGGGCGACGCGGCAAGGGCCCGGCCAAACAGTTCGGCCGACTGGTATCTTCGCTCGGGTGACTTCTCCAATGCGGTGAGAATCGCGTTCTCCAGCGTCTCGGAAACGCCCGGACAGACGGTTCGGAGAGGCGGCACCGAGTCGAGGGCATGCCGCGCCATGATGGCCTGGGCCGTCCTTCCGGTAAATGGTGGGTCTCCCGCAAGCATCTCGTACAGCACACAGCCCAGGCCATAGACGTCGGTCCGGGCATCGACCACCGCGCCTCCGACCGCCTGTTCCGGACTCATGTAGGCGGGAGTGCCGAGTACCACGCCGGACCTCGAGAGCAGCTCCCCGCCGGTGGATTCGAGCGCCCGCGCGATGCCGAAGTCGGCCACGAACGCGTGCCACCCCTGCAGCAGCACGTTCTCGGGTTTGATGTCGCGATGCACGATGCCGCGATCGTGCGCGTAGGCGAGCGCGCCGGCGATCGCGACCGCGATTCGTACGGCCGCCTCCACCGGAAGCGGGCCCTCTCTCCCGATGCGGTCGCGCAACGACTCGCCCTCGATGAACGGCATGACATAGTAGGGAGTGGACACGGCCCCGCCGGAAATACCGGAGTCGTAGAGCTGGATGATGTGGGGATGATAGAGCGAGGCCGCGATGGAGATCTCCCGCAGGAACCGCTTCGCTTCGATGGAACCAGCCAGCTCCGGCCGAAGCCGCTTGACGGCGACTCGGCGGTTGTGCCTGAGGTCCATCGCGAGATGGACCGTTGCGACCGACCCGCGGCCGAGCTCGCGCTCGATGCGGTAGCGATCGCC
>JBDTTA010000306.1:0-3480 GCA_039930845.1 Gemmatimonadales bacterium | reverse complement strand
ACGGGGGGAAACGCTTGGGGGCCTGGCGAGACAATACGGCGTCTCGGTCCAGGCCCTCAGGGAAGCGAATCAGTTATCGGAGCGCGCCACCATCAGGGCCGGCGCCGCGCTCCGTATTCCCGGCTAGCGCCAGCCGGGCTCGGTGGTGCGCGGAGGGGTGTAGCCCTTGAGCACCGCGGCCGAATAGCCATTGGCGGGGTTGCCGCCGGCCGCCAGGATCTCACTCACTCGGGTGGGCCCGCGATTGTAGGCCAGCAGCGCCAGGTGCGTGTCGTGATCGAACCGCTCTGACAGGTCGCTCAGGAACCGGAACCCGATCCGCAGGTTGGTCTCCCGCACCAACAATTCCTTTTCCGTCAGCTCGGGCTCATAGAACTTCGCCGTGGTCATCTGCACCTGGGTGTAGCCCAGCGCGCCCATGCTGCTCCGGGCGTCCTCCTTGAAGTTGCTCTCGATCTTGACGAGCTGATAGCCGAGCGCGGGGTCAATGCCCTCGCTGAGCGCAATGTCGTAGATCGACGCGGCCAGGTCGGCCGGGATCTGGTACTTCGACGAGTTGGACAGGATCGCGTTGGCGCGATCGAGCTGCAGCCTGGTGACGGCCACCTCGCCCCTGGCGGCATCGAGCTGCCGGCCGAGGCTGCCGAGCCGGCTCACGACGATCCCCATGTCGGGGAGACGAACGGTATCCACGGCGCTCACGCGGCGGGTCCAGCCCGCGAGCGAGGCGACGAGCCCCACCGTGGCGAAGACGAGGCCGCCGCGAACGAGGAACCGGCGGGTGCCTTCGTGTGGATCGTAGTTGTACTTGTCGGTCGGTCGTATCATGGCCAACCTCCGCTGTGAGAATGCCGTCTGCCGTTACGGCTCGGCGCGGCGCCAATCTCCCCGGGTACCCCCGGTCTTGCTGAGCAACTTCACCTCTCCGATGATCATGGCCCGATCGACCGCCTTGACCATGTCATAAACTGTCAGGCAGGCCACCGCCACCGCGGTGAGCGCCTCCATCTCCACTCCTGTGCGCCCCGTCACCTTCGCCGAGGCCGTGACCCGCACGCCGGGGACATCCGGCGCCAGAACCGCTTCCACCGTAACGACATCGAGCCCTATCGGGTGACAGAGCGGAATCAGGTCGCCCGTCCGCTTGGCGCCCAGCACTCCGGCCACTTCCGCCACCGCCAGCACATCGCCCTTGGCCACCGCCTGCCCCGCGATCAGCTCGTACGCCTCGCGGGACATGCTCACCGTCCCTTCGGCCACGGCGGTGCGCTCGGTTTCCGGCTTGGCCCCGACATCCACCATCCGGGCGTGACCGGCCTGGTCCACATGGCTCAGCTTCACAGCTCCTCCGCCAGCTCTCCGCTCAGCACCGCGAGCAGGATCTGCGGGTTCACGTTTCCAAATGCCGCCTCCCGGGCTTCGGCCACCCGGTCCATTGCCCGGAGCAGCGGCGCGGGATCGCGGTGCTTCAGGAGCGCGCCGGGCACCGGGCGGCGGGTGGCGCCGCCGAGCGAGTTTCGCGCGGCCTCACCGAGCGTGTCGGCGAGGGCATCGAGCATCGCGGTGAAGTCGCCCCGCGCCGCGAAGGCCGGCTGCTTGAGCGCGCGCTCGAGCGCGGCCCCCTCTCCCGCCAGCACCGCCTCGAGCAGCTGCTCGGCGGCCCGATACGCCTTACCCGATTCGTCGTCGGCCGCTACGGCGGCGCCGATCGATCCGGCCGCCGCGGCCACGCGGGCCTCGAGCTCGGTGGCGGCCGGCTTCTCGGCCAGATGCGCCGAGAGGAACTCCCGGACCTCAACATCGGACAGCCGGTTGAGCCGCACGGGCGACGTCCGCGAGCGAATCGTCGGCAACAGTCCGCGCGGGTCTACCGCCGTCAGGATGAAGAGACTCCGCGGTGGAGGCTCTTCGAGCAGCTTGAGCATCGCGTTTGCCGCGGTCTCGCTGCCCTCCTGTGGCACGAGCCGTTCGGCCTCGCCGATGATGAACACTCTCCAGCCACCTTCGACCGCCGACAGTCCTGCCTGCCGCTGCAGCAGGCGCGCGCTCGCGATGGGATGGATATGCATCCCGTCGGGCGGCGCGTAGAGCGGCCTGGCGCGGCGCTCGGCCAGCACGGCGGCGTTCGCTTCTGCCGCTTCCTCGATCTGCTTGCCCGGCTCGCCGGCCTTGGGGCGGACGATGGGCACGAACCAGTGCAGGTCGGCGTGCGTCAGCCCCTCGACCATCCGGCATTGCCTGCACGTTCCGCAGGGGTCGGCGCCGGGGCGCTCGCAGAGCATCAGTTGACCCAGCCAGAGCGCCAACCGCTGCTTGCCTACGCCCTGCGGTCCCGTGATCAGAATGACCTGGGGCAGATTGCCTGTCCTGCTCCCGTCGGCCAGGCGCTGCCGGGCCTCCAGGTGCCCGATCAGCGGTGGTAGCGGCATGGAAAGCAAGCTAGGGGCCGGGACGGAAAATGGTAGCGGCAATGTTGTAACATCTTTTTCAACAATGGCTTAGGTGCATGAATCGTCTCGCTTTATGCAACAAAGGGGCGGGGGTGGCCGGAAGCGGGGCAAAGGGGGCGCTCACCGACGGTGCAAGATGATGCACCTTAATGCGCCGGGGTCGAATGTACCCTTCGGACGAAACTTGGACAGGCCGGGCGCTCGCGTTGTTGACCAAAGTGACCATTGGTGTGCATATTACTGACCAACTTGACCAAGGTACGTACAATGCCGCTCCTGCGGAAACCCGTGAACATCGCGGACGCCAAGGCCCGGCTCCCGGAGCTGGTCGAGCGGGCGTCCCAGGGCGAGGAGATCGTGATCGCCCGCAACGGCGAGCCGCAGGCGCGCCTCGTTCCGCTTTCGCCGCCGAAGGTCCGGATGCCCGGACATGGAGCGGGTCAGTGGGATATCGTTGGCGACTTCAACGAGCCGCTCCCGGCCGCGATCCTCGCGACGTTCGAGGGTCGCGGGGAATGAAACGGCTGCTGCTGGATACGGAGGCGCTCATCTGGTGGGACGCCAACGATCCACGGCTCGGCGGGAACGCGCGGGCACTCATTCAGGGCGACACCGAGGTGTATGTGAGCGCCGCGTCCTCCTGGGAAATCACCATCAAGAGCGCGCTGGGCAAGCTCCGGACGAGTCGGCGCCCGACACAGGCCGTGCTGGACGCCGGGTTCTTCCAGCTTCCGGTGACGTTCGAGCATACCGAGGCGGTCGGTGCATTGCCCCCGCACCACAACGACCCGTTCGACCGACTCATCCTCGCGGCAGCGCAGGTCGAGGGGCTGACGATCGTCACCACCGATCGGTCGTTCCCGGTCTATGGACTCCCGCTCGTCGACGCGCGCTCCTAGGGTCGAATCCGTTGCCCGGGATCGGCAGGCAAATTAGGTTACCCTCGCTTTGGCAGCCGCTGGTTCGTCGCATCCAATCCCGAGTAGCTCAGTTGGTAGAGCAGGTGACTGTTAATCACCGGGTCGGGGGT
>JBDTTA010000305.1:0-3489 GCA_039930845.1 Gemmatimonadales bacterium | reverse complement strand
TCGACGGTCTCGATGGAGGCTGCGGCCGCGCCGGTGCCGCGGCTCGCGGGACGGCAGAGGCCTGCTGTGGCAGTGATGGCGCTCGGCGCGATAGCGGCGGTGGCCACGGCTGCGGCGCTCTGGGGCTGGCTACGCCCGGCGCGGGCCCAGCCGCTCACGCAGTTCAGCCTGGCGTTCCCCGCCACTCAGGCGCTTCAGCCGGTCTCCGCCTCCGGCGGTGGGCGGATTGCCATTTCGCCCGACGGGCGCCGGATAGTCTATGCGGGCCCGGGAGAGGGAGGAGCCCGGCTCTGGCTCCGGCAACTCGACCAGTTGACGGCCACGCCGATTTCAGGCACCGAGGGAGCGACAAGCCCGTTTTTCTCTCCGGATGGTGCCCGGATCGGGTTCATCAAGAGTGGCAACCTGGTGCGGATTGCCTCACTGGAGGGCGCCCCGACTGTCACGCTTACCGACAAGGCGAATTCCACCGCCGGCGACTGGGGCAGCGATGGATACGTCTACTTCGAGATGGATTCGGGGATGGCGCGGATGCGGCCCACCGGCGGCGCCATCGAGCCGCTGTACACCTTCACCGAAAACGTCGTGGGCACGGAGTGGCCTAACGTGCTCCCAGGTGGCAAGGGCATGATCTTCCGGATGCGGCACGCGGGGCAGGGCGCGGCCGACTGGGACATCATGGCGATGGGGCTGCCGCCCGGCGCGCCGCACGTCCTCACCCGCGGTGTCTTCGCCCGGTATTCGCCCACCGGGCATCTGCTTGTTGTCACGTCGGATGGGAAGCTCATCGCCATCCCATTCGACCCGAAAAAGCTGGTGCTGACCGGCTCGCCGGTGGCGCTCATCGAGGGAATCGGCGTGAGAACGGGGGGGTTCAACGTCGACCTGGCTCTCTCGTCCAACGGAACGCTGCTCTATACGACAGGTGGCGCGCTCGTCTCCCGCCGCGCGTTCTGGGTCAGTCGAGAGGGTGTGGAGACGCCGGTGGATCCGGCGTGGGACCCGCAGGGCATCCTCGACGGCTTGGCCCTCTCGCCCGACGGCAAGGGGCTCGCCGTTGGCCTGGTGCGAGCCGGACGGGAAGACATCTGGGTCAAACAACTGCCCACGGGCCCGTTCTCCCGGATCACCTTCGGAGACACGTCGGCGGTCCGCCCCGCCTGGTCGCCCGACAGTCGCGACGTGCTGTACTTCAGCGACCGGGCGGGCGCCGGCGTCGGATCTCCCTACGCGCACCGGGCGGACGGGACGGGAACCTCCCGGGCCCTGACCGCATCAAAGCTCGATTTCGGCCAGATCGTGCCCTCGCGCGATGGCCGGTGGCTTATCCTCCGGACCTCCGCGTCCGGCGTGGGGGGCGGCGACATCCTGGGCCTCAGGGCGGGAGACACGACGCTGGTCCCGCTGGTCGCGTCAAACGCGTCGGAGATGTTTCCGGCGCTGTCGCCGGACGGAAAATGGCTGGCCTACGCCTCGAACGAGTCGGGGACCTTCGAGGTGTATGTCCGGCCCTTTCCCGAGACGGCGACGGCGAGATGGCAGGTATCCACCGCCGGAGGCAGCGAGCCGATCTGGGCAGGCAACGGCCACGAGCTGTTCTACATCAACGGCAAGGCCCAGATGATGTCCGCCCAGATCGGGCGGGGGGCTGCGTTTTCGGTGGGGGAGCAGCACAGCCTCTTCTCGACGGCGCCGTACGTCCGGGGGGGAAGTCATTCGTACGCGGTGAGCGCGGACGACCGCCGGTTTCTCCTGGTGCGTGAGGGGGACGCCACGCTGCAAGGCGAGCTGGTGGTCGCCGAGAACTGGTTCCAGGTATTGAAGGCGAAGGCGCCGAAATGAGCACGTAGACCACCCGCTACACCACTCTCTCCTTCCACTTGCCCCGCCTGAACACCCCCGCGCTTGCCACCGCCAGGAGCGAGAACGACGCCATGATCGCCCAGAACACCCCTGTCGGTCCGAGGCCGGCGCTGTGTGCGAGCCACCAGGCGAGCGGGATCTCGAATACCCAGAAGCAGAGGAAGTTGAGCCAGGTCGGCGTCCACGTATCACCCGAGCCGTTGAATGACTGGGTGAGCACCATGCCGTACGCGTAGAGCGGGAAGCCGAGCGCCACGATGCGGAGGCAGCGGACGGCGTAACCGGTCACCGTCGGGTCCGAGGTGAAAGCCTTGAGGAGGAGCGGCGCGGCCGCGAAGAAAATGATTCCCACGACCGTGAGGAAGACGGCGTTGTAGCCGCCCGCGCGCCACACCGACGCCTCCGCCCGCTCCGGCTTCCGGGCGCCGAGACTCTGTCCCACCATGGTTGCCGCCGCGTTGCTCAATCCCCACGACGGCAGCAGTGCGAAGATGATGAGCCGCACGGCGATCGTGTAGCCGGCGAGCGCATCGCTTCCGTAGCTCGCGAGGATGCGCACGAGTCCGATCCAGCTCGCCATCCCGATCAGGTTCTGCAGCGTCGCCGATCCCGACAGGGAGACGATCTGCCGCACCACACCGAAATCGAAGTGAAAGTGGCGCCGGGCCACCGGCACCCGGCTGTCGTGCCTGAAGAGGCGCACCACGGCGTAGAGGGCGCCGGTGGAGCGGCCGATCGTCGTCGCCACCGCCGCGCCGGTGACCCCGAGCGCGGGGAAGGGCCCCGGGCCGAAAATGAGCAGCGGGCCGAGGATGATGTTGATGATGTTCGCGAGCCAGAGCACCCGCATCGCGATGGCGGCGTCGCCGGCGCCGCGGAAGATCGCGTTCACCACGAACAGCACGATGATCGCCGCTTCGCCGCCCAGCATGATCGTCGCGTAGCCGCGTCCCGTGGCGATGACGGCCGGCGTCCCGCCCATGAGTGCCAGGAGCCTCGGCGCGAGCAGCACGCCGGCGGTGCCGAGCACCGCGGACACGATGAGCGCGAGGACGAGGGCCTGCGCCGCGGTGCGCGCCGCGCCCTCGGGATCCTTCTCGCCGATGCGCCGCGCCACCACCGCCGTCGCCCCGATGCCGAGCCCCATCGCCAGCGCGTAGATGACGGTGAGCAGCGACTCGGTGAGCCCCACCGCCGCCACCGCATCGGGGCCGAGACGTGACACCCAGAAGATGTCGGCCACGGCAAAGATGCTCTCGAGCGCCACCTCGAGCACCATCGGGATGGAGAGCAGGAGGATGGCGCGGCCGATCGCGCCTTCGGTGAAGTCGTGGTGCACGTCGCCGCGCACCGCCTCCTTCACGATGGTCCAGAAGCCCACCGATTCGGCGGTGCTGTCGGTCATTGGGGCACCATGATAATCGGGGGCCGCCGCAGGCGCGCGCTTCCGGTCGCCGCCGGGATATGATTACGTTGGTGGGGGAATGGTCGAGCGACTTCAACGCAACCCAGCGAGGACGACTCCATGCGCAATCCGCCGACGAATGGTGTTCTTCTCCTGCTCGCGCTCTGCGCCTGCAAAGGCGCCCCTGATCGTGGCGCCGCGCCCGACTCCGCGGCCATGAC
>JBDTTA010000304.1:0-3490 GCA_039930845.1 Gemmatimonadales bacterium | reverse complement strand
TACGAGGTGACGCTGGACGTCGAGCCGGCACTGTCGGAATCCCTCGAGACGTACATGCGCCGGCAACACATTCCCGAGATGGCGGCCACCGGATGCTTTCTTCGCATCCGCTTCGATCGTGCCTCCGAGACGCGGTTCCGCACCTGCTGTCACGCCGAAACCGAGGCGCATCTCAATCGCTATCTCGCCGAGCACGCCGATGGGCTGCGCGGGAAGTTTTCGCGCAGATTTCCCAGCGGCCTGACCGTCACGCGCGAAACGTGGCTTGAGCGTGAAACCTGGGAGTAAGGCGCTGACCGGCCTGGGGGCGGGTTATCTTGGTGGCACGATGCATCGCGTCATTCTACCGGTGGCTCTGCTCCTTGTTTCCGCCTGCGGCAAGTCTTCGGGCGGCGGGGCCGCGTGCGGGCTCGCGGCACTCGCCGGACCGACCGCATTGCTGAGCCAGTTCGGCGTGGAGGGACAGACGCTGGGCACGGTGCCGGCACGGCTGCCGGAACGCCTGGTGGCGAGGGTGGTTGCCGGGCCGGCGCTGCCGGCGATCGTCGGCCGGACCGATGCGAGCCTGGTGATCGGCCTGGAGGGCGAGATCCCCGCCGCGATCAAGCCCGGCTACGGCGTGCTGGTGCTCGATCAATCCGAGAAGGCGCGAGGGGTCGTGGTCTATGAGGGCCTGCCGGTCGAGGGAGCGCCGCAGCTCGGCACGGTGTCGATCGGGCCGACGACGCTGCCGTTGATCGGCATTCAACTCGATCCGTCGAAAATCGAGGACCCGCGCTGCCCCCTCTTTCCCGATTCGGTGATGTCATGAGCGCGCCACGCATCGCCATCAGCGGGGTGATACGCACGTGGGATGGAGCGGAGCGTACGGGCGTCAACGCGACGTACGTGAAGTCGGTGCTTGCCGCGGGCGGCGTTCCTCTCGTGCTCTCGCCGCTGATCGGACCAACGTACGCCGCGCGTGCGCTCGATGGCGCGGATGGGCTCCTGCTCACGGGCGGAGAAGATATCCATCCGGCCTGGTACCATGCGGAGCCGTCGCCGCATCTGTATCCGCCGAGCCGCGAACGCGACCTCTTCGAGCTCGCACTCTTCGGTGTTGCCCGCCAGCTCGGGCTGCCGATACTCGGCATCTGCCGCGGCATTCAGCTCGTCAACGTCGCCATGGGTGGAACGCTGTTTCAGGATCTGCCGTCCGAGCGGCCGGACGCGCTCGATCACAACCCGAAGGCGGAGCGCACCGCGCGCACACACGCGCTGCGGCTCACGCCGGGCAGCCGCGCCGCGGGAGCGCTGGGCACGGGTACCCTCGCGGTCAACTCCTTCCATCACCAGGCCATTCGTGACCTGGCGAACGGACTGGTGGCGACGGGGTGGAGCGAGGACGGACTGATCGAGGCGGTGGAGACGGGTCCGGACGCACCCTGGATGCTCGCGGTGCAGTGGCACCCGGAGGAAGCATACGCCGAGGCCGATGCGCCGGAGCGCGGGCTCTTTCGTGCGTTGATGGAGGAGGCGAGCCGCCGGGAGCGCGACGCGCTGGAGGTCAGTGCGCGCCGAGATCCCGAAGAATTCGATCCGGCGTCTGCGCGCTCGGGAAGAGCAGCCGGTCGCTCACGCCGTTGAGGGCACTGCGAACCGAGGGGAAACGCTCGGCAGCGGTGCGGAGCAGCGCGTCGAGGCCGTATTCGGGGGCCAGCGCATGATCGGACGCCATCCCGAAGCCGCGGCGGCCCAGCGCGTCGTAGTACGTGACCGCCGGCCCGCCTTTGCGGAGGTGTCGGGCGGCGATATAATCGGGAAAGAGACCCGCGAGCCACAAGGCATAGTTGCCGAGGTGGAGCATCACGCGGAAGCGGCGCTCACCGGTGCTCGAATCGAGATCGACCAGTATGTCCACCAGGTAGCGGTGGCGCTGGTCGTCATTCCAGTCCACCCGCCAGGCGCGGTCGCGCTGGCCAAACTCGAGCAGCAGCGCCGCGAGATAGTCAGCCAGATCGCGATCGTCGACACCCGCGTTCCTGAGCGCATGACGCACGACGACGAAGTAGAAGAGTGCTTCCGACGGCACGAGCATCGTGCGCACCGTCAGCAGACGCTCGAGCAGTTCGGGACTGTCCAGCAGGGGATCAGGCCCTTCCGTCGTCAGCCGCCGCTCGAGGTACGCCCGTCGATGCGCGCTGCCACGACTCAGTAGCAGGATCACCAGCTGCAGGTCTGCCGAGGTCAGGCGGCCCCGGGTATTTGCCCGAATCATGTCAGAGTCCCCCTTCCCTGTCCTTCCGGAAGCTACCGACACTACGTCGCTGCAGCACCTCGCGTCGTTTGCTCAGGAGCTCGCCGGCACGCTCCGCCGCGCGTCCATCATCGACCTGCTGGTCAAGTACCTCCACCGGAGCCATGCGCCCACCGAGATCGCCCTCGCGCTGTTCCAGCGCGGGCCCGACATCCAGGATCTCGTGCACATGTGGCCCGCCGGCCGACCGGATCGCCAGCCGCTCCTCGCCGTGTCGGAGCGCGAGGGATCGATGGTGCTGCCGAACGGCCTCGAGCCGCTCGTTCAACGCGACCTCCTGCCCACCCAGCCGGACAGCGCGGGTGCCTGGCTTCTCGTTCCCTTCAGCGCCAAGGGCAGGGTCACGGGAGCGGTGGCGCTCCGTGCCGAGCCCGGCCATTACGGCGCCGGCGCACTGCTGCTGCTCGAAGGTCTCGTGGGTCAGGCCAGTATCGCGCTGGAGAGCGCGCGGCTCGTCGACCTGCATGATGATGGGCGGCGGACGTGGCAGGAGGTCGTCGATGCGATTTCTCCCGCCATCTGCATCGTCGATCGCGGCGGACGGATCCGCCGGGCCAACCGTGCCTTTGCCGATCTGGTGAGCGCGCCGCCCGCAAGTCTGATCGGCCGGCCCTGGCAGGCCTTCGTTCCACCCGAGTGGACCGGCGATCTGCAGCGGGCTCTCGACCAGCAAGGAGCGGGCCGCGAGGTGGATCTCCGCACCGGCGACCGCACCTATGCCGTTACCGCCGTGCCCATTACCAGCACCGACCGCTCCACACTCGTCCTCCTCTTCGACGACCAGACGGAGCGGAGGCGGTTGCAGGACCAGCTCATCCAATCGGAAAAGTTATCCGCCATCGGGCAGCTGATTGCGGGCATCGCCCACGATCTCAACAATCCGCTCGCGTCGGTGGTCGGGTTTGCCGATTTCCTGACCGAGGTGCCGCACGTGCCCGCCGCGCTCAAGGAGCCGCTGTCGGTCATCCGGGAGGAAGCGGAGCGCGCCTCGAACATCGTGAAGAACCTGCTGAGCTTCGCGCGGAAACAGGAGCATCAGCGGCGCCCCACCGCGCTGCGGCCGCTGCTCGACGCCACGTTCGTCCTGCTGCGCAATCAGCTCATGTCCCAACGGGTGGAGGCGCGGATCGACGTCGACGCCGATCTTCCGATGCCGGATATCGATCCCAACCAGATCCAGCAGGTGTTCGTCAA
>JBDTTA010000303.1:0-3495 GCA_039930845.1 Gemmatimonadales bacterium | reverse complement strand
CCCGAGCCGAAGCGCCCCTCGAGCGTTCGGGCCATCAGCAACACGACGCCAGCGGACACCACCGAGCAGCGCGTCAACCGCGAGGCGGTGCTCGCGGTGCTCAATCCACTCCCCGCTCCCGAGCTCACCCAGCTCGAGCCGCCCCGCTCGTCGGCGGAGGAGTTCAGCGGGATGTGGCGGACGATGTCGTGGGACGGTGCGCAGGCGGAAGCGGGCAAGCCGCTGCCTCACATCGATGGACTGCCGGTGGTGCAGGTACAGGTGCAGAACGCCGAGGGCGCGCACCCGCTCATGGTGGTGGCGCAGCAGCTCACGTCGGGCCAGGTGATCCGTACCATCGAGGGGCCGGCGTCCGACGTGTCGCAGCTTCTGGCCCGCCGCACGATGGCCGACGTGGACTCGGTCCAGCTCCGCGGTGGCACCACCGGCGGCGCCGGCTCCATCGATCAGGACCACTCGATGGCCATGCAGCTCGGCGATCGCATGCTCGCCATCACCGGCGATCTTCCTTCGGACAGTCTCCGGGCGATGATCCGTCGGCTCAATGTGGAGATGAGGAGCAAGTAGAACCCTACCTCTCCCTCTCCCTCCGCTCCATCGCCTCCACCGGTACATAGTCCTTCGGCGATTCCTCGTGGTCGTACTCCGCCCCAACCACCGAGTGGCCGCGCTCGCGGTCGAGCGTCACCTGCGCGAGCCCGGGGGAGATCATCGGGAAGGTTCTCGCGAAAATAGCGTAGGTGACGAGGTACAGGCCCAGAAAGAGCAGCGTCGTGCCGATCTCGGGAACGCCGATCACCGGGCCGGGCAGCGCCGTCACCGACGGCATGACGAGCAGGTACCGCTCGAGCCAGAACGCCACGAGGCTCACGGCGGCGAAGAAGCCGAACGTCACCCGTGACTTCTTGGGCTCCACGCCCAGCAGCCCGAAGAACGGAATCACGAACATCCCGAGCAGCACCGCCTCCCCCACCGGCAGCCAGTGTCCCCACAGCCGCGCGAAGACGAAGCCGGTTTCCTCCGGCATGTTGCCGTACCAGATCACGAGGAACTGGGCCCACATGAGATAGGTCCAGAACACCGTGAAGCCGAAGCAGAGCTTGCCGAGGTCGTGCCGCTGCTTGGGGGACACGAGGTCGGCGACGCCCAGGTGCGCCGCGCCGTAGATCATCATCAGGGCGAGCAGCATGTGGCCGCTGAGGAAGGCGCCCATGAAGAAGAAGCCGCCGAGCAGGTTGGAGTACCAGTGCGGCTGGAGCGCCATGATCCCGTCGAACGCCATCAGCGTGAGCACGATGACGTAGATGACCACGTAGATCGGCGAGAGGTGCCGGATTCGGCCGTATTGCCGGTCTGCGGCGGCCTGGCTTCCGTCGTAGTCGCGGCTCCAGCGGTCGTAGAGCGCCCGCCGGGCCCCGCTCACCGCGCTCCGGGTGTCGAAGAGATCGGGCACCAGGTCGGCGCGGGTCAGCATGCAGCCGACGACCGTCAGCACGAGCAGGCCGATCCCGAGCCGCGCGAACATGAAGTCGTGTGAGAGCCAGATGCCCTTGGCGTGCGAGAGGTCGTGGACCATCGCGTTCATCGGCCCGTAGATCGCCGGATATCCCACGGTGAAGATCAGCAGCAGCGCGATCAGCGACACGGGCAGGAACGCCGCGCTCGCCGAGGCGAACCGGAGCATCACCCCCGACCACTTGGCGTTGCTGATCTTCTGTACCGCCACAAATGCTACACTGCCGGTGGAGAGCGAGGTGAAGAAAAGCCAGTTGACGTGGAAGAGCTGCCAGGTGCGCGCCGCGTCTCCCGACGAGAGGGACTGGATGAAGAGGATGGCGCCGAGAATGGCGAGCCCGCCGCCGAGGCCGAGAAAGAGCGGATAGCGCCCGGCGACCGCGCGCTGGACGATGCGCTGGTGAACGGTCTGGCTCACTTGGGCCGCCCTCCGGTCGATCCCAGCGCGCTCGGCGTCGGGGGAATGCCGACCGCGGCCCCCGGCGCCTCCTGCGGCGCCGGCGCTTGCGCCTGCAGCTTGCGCACGTGGCTCACGATCGCCCACCGGTCGAAGGGGAGGTAGACCTTGTCACCGTAGCGGGGCATGACACCCCGACCGTAGCGGATGATGCTGTAGATGTAACCGTCGCTGTAGGCGCGAGCCCGCGCGGTGAGCAGCGATGGCGCGCCGATGCGCGAGGACACCGGCCCCTTCGCGTCTCCCGCACCGCCGTGGCACGGCGAGCAGAACGTCTGGAAGAGCGAGTCGCCCGAGGCGTCGAAGTCCCGGGGAATCTGCGGCACGTCGGGCCCGGGCTGCCATTTGGCGTCCTGGCCGCCTGCAGTGTAGGGATTCTTGAGCGCATTGGCGGTGGTCGTCTTGCCGGTGGTCCACTCGTTCGACCAGTCGGGCTCGCCGCCGGTGATCGGGACCGTCCCCTCCGGCGTGTAGCGGGGGACCGCCGGCGTCTGATACGGGTGGATGTAGCGTGAGCGAATCATGTGATCCATGAACGGCACCACGTGCCAGAGATCGTCCGGCGACGGGATGCGATTGTACCAGGTGTCGCACGCGGCGGAGAGCAGCGTCAACAGTGCCAGCGCCGCTCTACGCCGCCTCATGACGAACCTCCGTCGCGCCGGCGGCCCTGAGCAGCTCTTCGGTCGCGCCGAATTGCTCCGGACGCGCGGGCACGAAGATGCCGATCGTGTCGTCGCTGAAGCGGGGATCGAACGGCGCGCCCCGCTTGGCGAAGAGCACGGACAACACGCCGACGGCGGCCACCGTGATGAGCGAGCCCATCAGAATGGTGAGCTCGAACGCGATGACCACGTACGGCGGGATGGCGGCAATCGCCTTGCCGCCGACGAGCGTCGGCCAGTCATACGACATCCAGATGGTCATCCCGAAGCCGGCGGCGCAGCCGGTGAGGCCGCCGATGAGCGTGAAGAGCCGCACCGGGCTGACGCGGTGATCGAGCGCCGCCTCGATCTCGTGATTGGGCGCGGCGCTGTAGACCACGAGGTCCTTGTGCCCCCGGGCCTTGAGGGCGCGGATGGCATCGACCGCCGCGTCCACGTGGATGAATGCGGCGAGGACCCCGGCCGCTCGGCGCTTGTGCTTGGCGCGGGCCATCAGTGGTGGGCTCCCCGCTTGCGCGGCATCGGGATCATTTCCTTGATCTCCTGGATCGCGACGATCGGAAAGTTCTTCGCGAAGAGGAGGAACCACATGCCGAACCAGCCGAAGGACCCGGCCAGGATTCCCCAGTCGGCCCAGGTGGGGTTGAGGATGCCCCACGCCCACGGGATGTAGTCGTTGCTGAGCGACGACACGATGATCACGTAGCGCTCGAACCACATGCCGATGTTGATGAAGATCGAGATGACGAAGAGCGCCGTGAGGTTGGTCCTGATCTTCCTGAACCAGAGCAGCTGCGACACGAAGGCGTTGCAGATGATCATCGTCCAGCCGGACCACCACATCGGCCCGAAGGGGCG
>JBDTTA010000302.1:0-3497 GCA_039930845.1 Gemmatimonadales bacterium | reverse complement strand
GCCTGACTCTGGATCAGGAGAGTCCTGGTTCGAGCCCAGGAGGGGCAATGGCCGGCGCAACAGCGCCGGTCGTTTTATTTGGGGCTCGCGCTTCGCGTCGAGCCCAGGAGGGGCAACTCGAAATGGCGACGCCGAATTATCTGGTGTCGCGCTTCGCCTATTTGCGGAGGGTGTGCGAGTGACTGCGCGATTTACTCAAGACAGCCCGCTCCTGAGCGCTGACCCTACCGCGGCGTCGGCTGGTATTTGTCCAGCCACGTCAGGGTCTCCTGAATCAGTCGGGTGCGGGCGACGAAATGGCTCCCCTCCTCCACGACGTACCGTTTCTGGTCGGGTGGCGTACCGAGCAGACGAAACATCGGCACCTGCGAAGTTTCGACTGGAAAGAAGAAGTCGTACTTGCCGTTCAGCATCAGGGTCGGAATCCTAATCCTGGGGAGGAAATTGACCGGGTCCACCTCTGGCCGCGCCCGCTCGAAATCGAGTCCGGCCACGTACAGCACGCTCGTCTTGATCCTCGGCTCCACCGCGGGCATCACCGCCCCCATTGCTCCACCCCAGCTGACGCCGTAGTACGCCAGCTGCCCGGTCGCGATGTCGGGGCGGGTCTCCAGATAATCGATGCCCCGGCGGAGATCCTTGGCCCACATGAGGACGTGGTCCCGATAGAAGTTCGAGGTATCCTGCACGTCGGTGAACAACGAGTCGCTGCGCTGGTAGGTGCCCTTGTACACCGGATAGAGCACGGCCCGGCCGCTCTTGACGACGAAATCGATGAGGCGCCACTGGAGGTTCTGCGGCGCGCGGTCCCGGATGGCGTTCGAGCCCGGAAAGTAGACCACTGCCGGGTAGGGCTTGGCGCCGCGCTTGGGCCGGTAGAGATAGACCAGCAGGCTGTCCCCCGCGTACGCCGCATTCAGCCGCACCAGCTCGCGAATCCAGTCCCCTTCGTCCACCGCCTCCAGGACCTTCGCGTCAAGCGGCGTCCGGTCGTACTGGTACATCTGGCGATAGGCGGAGAAAATGGCGTCCGGAATCGGCCGCTCCTTGAGGAAGTCGCGCCAGGCGCGCTGGAGCGGTTGTCCGGCCAGCGTCAGATTGGAGTCGACGGTCAGGTACTTGACCAGGCGGAACCCGTTGGTCGGCGAGCGGTCAAATGGCGGCTGGGTGTAGGCGTCTGTGAACTGGTAAGGCTGGTCGTTCCAGCCGCCGCCGAGGATGAATCGACCGCCCCCGCCAGCATTGAGACACCACTCGCGCACGTTACCAGCCATGTCGTAAGTACCGTATGCGCTGATGCCGCGATTGCTGCCGACCGGAACGGCGCCCTGGCCGGAGAAGTTGCTGAGGGGGACGATCGAGGCGCTGTGGTAGACGCTGGCGGCGTGGTTCCAGTGGGCGACGGTCGGCAACGCATTCCCCGCGAACTTGGCGAATGCGACGGCCTCGTACCAGCTCACTCCTCCGACGGGATAGCTCTCCTGCCCGGAGGGGTACTCGCCGGCTTCCCAGGTGGACGGCCCGGGACGCCCGGTCCGATCGGTCATCAGCGAGATTGCCTGCTCCCAGGAAACCACGCGTCCATCCTTGACGAAGGGCTGTTCCCAGAGATCCCGGCGCCGATACCCCCCGCTGTCCACGAACTGCTTGAACTCGTGGTTGGTCACCTCGAGACGATCCATGAGGTAGTCGCCCAGCCGGATCGGCTTGACGTGCTCAAAGCCGGGATAGAAAACGTCGAGCTCCCCGCCGACGATCCGAACCATCCCTGGCGGGAGCGCACCCTCCCGATCGAGAGTGATCACGGAATCCCGGAACGGGAGTCCTACGAGATCGAGCGTCCGGTATCCCGGGGCCTCGATCCGCAGGCGGTTGGCGTTCCCGAAGCCGCTGCCGCTCAGCGCCAGGAGCGCACTGTCGAGCGGCGTCCGTCCGAGAAGGGTCCAGGTGGAGTCGGGGGCCGCGTAGTCCTTCCGCCAGACCGTTGCTCCCGAGGGGCTGGTACGGATGCTCGTCCGCCGTGCGAACTTGGGACGCAGGGCGTTGAAGAGGGAATCACCCGGAAGGATCGCATCCACCTTCCGCGCTAGGGTGTAGGCGGTCTCCCAGTCCCCCGTCTCCGCCAGGGCCAGCAATCGGGGAATCCCCTGTCCCCGTGCCCAGCTCTTTTCGCGCGCGTGCCGGCCCGGACCGAGCCAGAGTGCCACACCCAGCACCGTCGCGAGCAGTACTCCGGCGACTAGGAGTGCGCGTCGCAGCGTGCGCGGCAGCCGCGGCGCCTGATCGGCCGCCGCGGCAGTCACTCCGGTTCCCGGTGTGGCGAACGTCTCCAGCTGCGCCAGCAACTCTTCGGCCGAGGGCCACCGATTCGCCGGATCCTTTTCCAGGCAGCGCATGACGGCGGCTACCAGCGGAGCGGGGAGCTCGGGGCGGACCTGAGCGAGTGAGACCGGGGGTTTGGTTACCTGTGCGGCCAGGACCGACTGGGGGGTTGCACCGGTGAACGGTGGCTCACCACCCAACATCTCGTACGCCACCACGCCCACGGCGTAGAGATCGGCGCGCGCATCGATCGTCCCCTGACCGGCGGCTTGCTCGGGCGACATGTAGGTCGGCGTGCCGATGGCCAGGCCAAGCATCGTGAGCGTGCTGCCGGCAGCGGTGCCGCCATCCGCGGCGGCGGTGACCGCCTTGGCCACCCCGAAATCCATCACCAGGGCGTGGCGTCCGGTGAGCATGATGTTCTCGGGCTTGATGTCGCGGTGGACGACCCCGGCGCGGTGAGCGTGAGCCAGCGCGTCCAGAACCTCCTGGAGAATTCGCGCCGTCTCTCCGGGGGAGAGCCTCCGGTCCCGGGTCAGCCGCTCCCGGAGGGTCTCGCCGTCCACGTAGGGCATCACGTAGTACAGGGAACCTGGATCGCTGCTCCCGTCGGACGGGAGCTCTCCCGAATCGATGAGCGTCAGAATGTGGGGATGCTGCAGGTGAGCGGCAATCCGGATTTCCCGAAGGAACCGCTCGGCACCCAGTGCAACCGCGAGCTCCGGCCGCACGATCTTGATGGCGACCTCGCGATCGTGTTTGAGGTCGTGGGCGAGGTAGACGATCGCCATGCCGCCACGCCCGAGCTCACGCTCGAGCGTGTACGTGCCAGCCAACCCATCCTGCAAACGCGCGCGAAGGTCGGGCAACCTTGAACCAGTACGGGGGATCACGCAGAGGCGGACTGCGCCTCAATCATATGGCAAAGGCGGGGGAAGAGCGAGAACAACCATTTCAGGCTGCTCGTCGGATGGCGTTGACGGGCCGCGACAAACTCCGACATGTGAGTGAGTAAAGGACGGCAACGTCCGGCATGAAGGCCGGCAAATTCCGGCATCGGGTGGCACGAACTCGCGTAAATGGCGGCAACTTGCCGGAATCGGGGTGGTTACAGCGGCCCCTCTGGATCAGGAGAGTCCTGGTTCGAGCCCAGGAGGGGCAATCGAAAGCGCTAC
>JBDTTA010000301.1:0-3519 GCA_039930845.1 Gemmatimonadales bacterium | reverse complement strand
CCATCTGCCCGACCTTGCTCAGCCCGAACATCGACAGCCCCATGACGAGCGGAATGATGTAGTAGGGATCGGGCCGCGAGAGGTCGGGGAGCCAGAGGAACGAGGCGCCGCGCAGCTCGATCGTATTCTGGAAGACGAAGAAGAGCGCGAAGAGCACCGGCATGGGGATCAGCATCGGCCAGCAGCCGCCGAACGGATTGACCCCGTGCTCCTTGTACAGCTTGAACATCTCCTGCTGCAGCCGTTGCGGGTCGCCCTTGTGCTTGTCCTGCATCTCCTTCATCAGCGGCTGGACCGATTGCAACTGGAGATTGGCCCGCATTGCCTTCTGGTTGAGCGGCCAGAGCAGCACGCGGACGAGCACGCCGAAAAATACCAGCACGAGGCCATACGGCAGGCTCAGATGATCGTGCATCCAGACGAGCAGCCAGCGCACCGCGCCCGCCACGGGCCGGATGACGGTCCTGACACCTGGCCATCCATACGGGTTGACGTCGTCGAAGTCGTGACCCACCCGGCCCAGCCGATCGTACTCCATCGGACCGGCGTAGACGGTGTAGCTGAACTTGCCGGTGGGCCGGAGCGGCAGGGTGAGTCGCACGTCGGCGCTGGTGGTCCGCTTCTCGGTGGTCGGCCTCGCGGCGGCGGTGACCCCGCTGATGCCGCCGCCGGTGCTGTCGAAGGCCAGCACGGCGGTCACGAAATACTTCGACTTGATGGCGGCCCATTCGAGCGGCCCGCTGATGGTTTTGGGCTCGCCCGGCTTGAGGCTGGCGAAGTCGGTGCGATCGGCCTCGTTCTGCTTGGTGACGAGCGCCAGCGCGTGGTGATTCTCTTCCGAGTCGGCTTCGGTATTCGCGAGCGTCGGACCGATCCCTACGAGGAGCTGCCCTCCGTTGGGACCGACACCGGTCACCGTTCCGCTCACCCCGATCTGATAATCGTCAGCGCGGAAGGTGTAGGTGAGATCGACGGCGATCGGCCCCCTGGACCCCGTGAGATGAAGGGGCGCGAGACCGGAGCTGACGGCAAGCGAGTCGGGGGTGATCGTGAAGCGCCAGTCCCCGGTGGGGATGGTGTCCGCGCCGAGCACGAGCACCAGGTCGAGCAGCTTCGATTCGGCGGGGAGGATTTGCGCGAGGGCGTGGTTATCGGCCGGCGCGTTGGAGCGGTAGCGCTGGAGCCGCGCCTCGACGATCCTCCCGCCGATCGTGCTGATGCCGTACGTGTAGAGGGGCGAGGAGACGTGCACCGTGTCGGCGCGCGCCGTGGGAGCGCCGGCCGCCGAGTCGGGGTGACCGGCGGGCATGCGGTCTCCCCGCGTCGCGGCCGGAGCCGGGGAGGCCGAAACCGGGCTCGGAGCGGGGGCGGCCTGCGTGGCGGCCGGCGGCTTGGCGGCCACGGGTGCTTTGGGGGGCCGCTTGATGAAAATGGCAGGCGTGATGGCGATGGCCATCATCAGCAGGATCGCCCAGACGGTACGACGGTCCATAACTCAGGTCACGTGGTCAGGGGACAGGATCGAAGCCACCCGGATTGAAGGGGTGGCACCGAGCGAGGCGGCGCGCCGCGAGCCAGCCGCCCTTGAGGGCGCCGTGCCGGGTGACGGCCTCGAGTGCGTATTGGGAGCAGGACGGATAGAATCGGCAGCTCGGCGGCAGCAGCGGAGAGATGAAGCGCTGGTATCCGCGGATGAGGGCGGCGAGAGCCTGGCGCGGGAGACGGACGACCGGATCCACCGCCGCTCACCTCACCCCCAGCACGGCCGCTCGCCAGGCGACCAGCTGGCCGCGGAGTGCGTCGAAGCCCGCGCTATAGGCCTCACGGCGTGCCCGGATGACGAGGTCCCACGCGGGCTGGTGAGGTTGCAGCTCCACCCGCCAGATTTCCCGGAGCCGCCGTCGGAGACGATTGCGGGCCACCGCGGACGACTGAAATTTCGGAACGATCAGTCCCATCCGCGGGTGGCCCGTCGTGTTGTCCATCCAGATCATGTCCAGGTGCTCGAAGCGGCGGCGCCGTCCTCCGTTCAGGCAGCGGCGAATGTCGGACGCGCGGGCGAGCCGGTGGGCTCGCGGCAGGCGCGCCGAAGGCGTCAGGAGCCCCCGTGCTTCGACGGCAGCGAGACCGTGAGCTGCTTGCGGCCCTTCTTGCGCCGCCGGGAAAGCGTGGCCCGGCCCCAGCGGGTGGCCATTCGGGCCCGGAACCCATGCTTGTTGATCCGGCGCTTGTTGCGCGGCCGATAGGACGGCTTCATGGAAACATTCCTTCAAAGTGAGCCGGGGAAGCTAGTTTGGCGAAAGCCCGGGGTCAAGCCAACGCACATGGGCGTCCGAGGGGTCGAGCGCCGCGCGCGCCGCGTGATTTCGCGGTGTCGGCACAACAGTTTTGTGCTCGCATTTTGTGTCAAGAGCGGCGTGCGTTCGCGTGAATTTTTTCTGCGGTCAAGACGCATTGACTTTTCAACACCCGAACCGTAACATCTCCTGCCCTTAGAAATCTCCCACCGCTTTCGAGCACCGATGCAGCTGTCCGCCAAAGACGCATGGAAGCGCATCCTCGATGAGGCGCACCGCGAACTTCCAGACCACACGATCCGTACCTGGCTCGAGCCGACGGAGGCCATCGCCCTCGATGAGGGCCGTCTCATCGTCGGAGCGCCGGATCAGTTCGCCGTGGAATGGAATGAGACCAAGCATGCGCCCCTCCTGTCGAAGCTGGCCGAGCCGGTGATTGGCTCGCCAACGTCGGTAGTCTTCCGCGTGCACGAAGACCGGCAGAAGCGGCCGCAGATGGATTTCTTCGTCGCTCCCATTCCGGCTCGATCGGAGGGTGAGAGCGCCGGGGTGCGATTCGTGCCGAATTCGAGCACGCAGCCGCTCAACGAGCGCTACACCTTCGACACCTTCGTCATCGGCAAATCCAACGAACTCGCGGCGGCCGCGGCACATGCGGCGGCCGAATCACCCGGCAAGACCTACAATCCGCTCTTCATCTACGGCGCCACCGGACTCGGCAAGACCCACCTCATGCAGGCCATCGCGCAGGCCGTCTGCCAGCGCATCCCCGAGACCCGTATTCTCTACGTGGGGGCCGAGCAGTTCATCAACGAGGTAATCGAAAGCATCCATAGCCGCACCATGCCGGAGTTCCGGCGCCGCTACCGCGCCGACGTCGACCTTTTCCTCGTGGACGACGTGCATTTCCTCGAAGGCAAGGAAATGACGCAGGAGGAGTTCTTTCATACGTTTAACGCCCTCTACGAGGGCAACAAGCAGATCGTGCTGACCTCCGACCGCCCTCCCAAGGACATTCCCGGCCTCGAGGCCCGGCTGGTCAGCCGCTTCGAGTGGGGCATGGTGGCGGATATCGGCCAGCCCGACCTCGAGCATCGCATCGCCATCCTGCGGAAGAAGCAGGAGCAGGACCACCTCGAGCTCACCATTCCCGACGATGTGCTGCGGTTCATCGCCGAGCACGTGCGGTCCAACGTTCGCGAGCTCGAGGGATGCATCATCA
>JBDTTA010000300.1:0-3541 GCA_039930845.1 Gemmatimonadales bacterium | reverse complement strand
CAGCCTGCGAAGGGATCCATTGCTCCACACTTCCGGTATGGTGACCACGGCGCCAGCCTGATCTCGACCGGCCATGATCACGACGTCGCCGTTGCCAATCACCGTGGCCGTCGGATACCAGCGGCCGCGCGCCATTGGAGTGCCAGACGTCCATGAAGTGGTGGTCGCCGAGAAGTACGTGATGTCCGGCAGACCATGATTGTTGCTGATGTGTCCGCCGGCGACGAGCACCCGTCCATCGGCCAGCATCGTGTGCCCGGCGCAGAACAGCCGCGCAGGAGTCGGCACCGAGTTGAACGCACCCGTAGCCGGGTTCCAGACTTGTGGCGTGCCGGCGGAGCCAACGGAGAGAACGCGACCGTCGGGGAGAAGCATCATGTGCACTGCTACGATTGGCCACGTGAACGGCGCGGTCCACTCGCCACTCTCGGCCGATGGCGCGACGGCGAATGCCGGCGTCGGGGGAGCCGGCGCGCATGGCACCGCACCGTTAGCCCGGGCGACGAGCGGCGTGCCATTGAGGAAGATCTGTACAGTCCCCCTGGTGCGAGTCTCCATGGTCTGCTCGCTGATCGCCGGATCTTCAGCAGGTGCGGCAGACACCTCCACGGCGCCTTCCTCGCCACTTCCCACCTGATACGTCACGCCTATCGGCGCATCATACGCGTTCGACACCGTGAAGCGATTCCCACAGACGTAGGTGAGATCGATTGGCGCGTCCTCCCCGACCTCCACATCGGCAGGTAGAGGCTCACCGACCCTGGGTCCGATGTTTGATCGATCATCCGAACACCCGACCGCGAGAACGACGAGACCGCCAACCAGAGTGGCGACGCTGATGGGAAGGTGGAAAATACGAAGGGGCGATATGGCGCACCTCGATTTCGGGCCGCGGGGTAATGCGAAATGGAGTCCTCGGGAAACAACCGCCGCTGCGACGGTGATCGCGCGTTTGGTCAACTACAATCGCGATCTGAGTCCGACGCTAGAAAATCCTGATGATTTTCGCCACCGATGGCACGTCGTTGGCATTCAGAATGAACACCATGTAGTGCCCCGGAGGCGCGCGGTTACTGGAGCTCGGTGCCGTGACCGTCAGCCCGGTGGCGTCAGCGGTAAACGCGAGCCGCTGAAAGCGCTGGTTCTCGTCGAACGCATGGGTCACCGCGCCCAGCCGGATGAAGCTCACGTGAGTGATCTGTCCCGCCTGCGGCGTCTCGACCCGGAACTGGTCGCCGTAGTGCACTTCCGTTGGCGCGGTCGTGATGACCGGCCGCACGCCTCGGAGAAGATACGGCGGCGAGAAGAGCTCCGCGTTCCGCTCATCCGGCGCGCCCGCCCCATTGCCGCTCCCTGCGTTCAAGACCCTGCCATCGGGCAGGAGCAGCGAAGTGCCGTGATAACCCCGGGTGATCGCGTTGCTGGCGAGCGTCGTCCATTGGCCGGTTTCCGGATTCCACATCTCCGCCGCGTGGACGCCCTTGGTCACATCATCGAAGGTCGTCCCGCCCACGCCACCGGTTGCGAGCACCTCTCCGGTCGGGAGCACCGTGAGGTTGAGGTGCCGACGCGCGAACGCCATCGGGCTGGTCCATTTCCACTGCGGGTCTGCCTGATTGAGGTCGATCGTCTCGGCCGTATTGGTGGTGAAGGCCCCACCCGCATAGAGAATCTTGCCATCGTCGTACATCACGGCCGAACCGTAGTTGCGGCCCTCGTCGAACAGGTGACGCGGCCCGTTTCTCCAGGACCCTGCCCCGTTCAGGGACAGGAACCGAGTCTGGACCGCCGAGCCAGCGTAGAAGAGAGACCCGTCGGGTGCGAGGAACGCGCGCGGATACCAGGGCAAGGCCAAGCTGGCGCCAGTGAGTTGCCGGATGGCTCCGTTGCTCCAGACCTCCGGAATAGGGACGTTGACACCGTCCTCGTCGGTCCCCGCCATGATCACGACGTCGCCGTTACCCATCACCGTCGATGTGGGATACCAGCGGCCACGAGCCATCGGCGTGCCCGAGCTCCAGACTTCCGTCCCCGAGAAGTAGGTGATATTCGGGAGTCCGTGACCGTCGCTGATATGGCCGCCCACGATGAGCACGCGCCCGTCGGAGAGCAGCGCGTTCCCAGCACAGAAGAGCCACGCGGGACTTGGCACGTCGGTAAAGTCACCGGTGGCGGGATCCCACACGTGCGGCGTCCCGACACGACCGATGGTGAGCACCTTCCCTGTGGGAAGCAGGATCGAATGCACGGCCACGATCGGCCAGTCGAACGGCGCCGACCACTGACCGGCCGCCGCCTCGATAGTGGCCAGCGTGATCGACGTCGACTGGACATCCGGCGTGCCAGAGCTGGAAAACGTCAGTGTGTAGGTTCCGGGGGCTCCGGTGATCGCAAGATCGGTGAAGTGCGCCACGCCCGACGCGTTTGTCTGGACCTGGGTGGTCCCATTCAGCGCCCCACCCGAAGCAGCCACCGTGACGGGAACTCCGGCGGCGACCGTCTGACCGGTCCCATTCTCGATGCGGACCACGGGCTGCTGATCGAATGGATCTCCATTCTCCGCGGCGCTCGAGGGTTGGATCGTGATAACGATTTGTCCGCCGGTTGCCCCGCTGGTGAGCGCGATGGCGCTGGAGCGAACCGCGATGAGGTCGGGAGCGCTGAAGGTCAGGTTGTAGGTGCCGTCTGAGCCGCTCAGGACGAGATCGGTGAACCTGACCTCCCCGTTCGCGTCGCTCGGGAGGACCGTCGTACCCGCCAGCGTAGCACCTTCCACCGACACAGTGACCGAGATGCCTGCCGCGAGGGGCTCACCGCTGCCATCCTCGACGCGGATGACGGGCTGTTGTGCGAAGGGCACGTCCTTCTTCGCCGCGCTCGACGGCTGAGTCGCGATGATCAGCTGTGGCCCGGCACCGGCGCCGGCGGTGGAGATGAAGAGCACCCCCGGCAGATCGGGCACCGTCGCGGTCGTGCTGACCTCGCCCGCGATGGCGCCAAGCGTCCGTTGGACTGCAGCCCGACCATCCGTGCCGCTGATGACCGCGGGCTGGTCGACGCTGCCGCCGCCGGACACCGTCCACGTCACCGTGACGCCCCCAAGCGGCTGGCCCTGGGCGTCTTCCACCTCGACGACCAGCGAATCGGGCAGTGGCTGGTTGATGGTTCCAACCTGGGTTTGGCCCGCGACAAGCGTGATCGCACCGGGTTTCGGCGGATCGACAATGTCCCCATCTCCGCTGCAGGTCAGGGACGCCGCGGCGACGGCGGCGAAGGCGATCCAATTGGCGATCTTGCGCCAAGGCGATCTCATGGCAGCCCAATATACCACGAATGGTGCCATGCGTGACGACCGCGTAACTGGCGGTGCTGTGTGGCTTTGGTCTGGCTAGCGATGGGCCAGGCTGTGGTGTCGACTCTACACTTGAAGGTCTGTTGCGGCAGACAGCAGAACGAAAACCGACCGGAGATCCGATCTCCGGTCGGTCTTCGACCAATTCCTGCGCGACTGAGCCGCCAAGCGTTAGGCCCTCGAGCAAGC
>JBDTTA010000299.1:0-3556 GCA_039930845.1 Gemmatimonadales bacterium | reverse complement strand
CAGCATGCTCGTCTCCTTTGCTGCATGTACTCCGTCGTGTCGTCGTGCGTGTCACGGTCCGACATCCGAGACGGTTCGCGCCCCGATCCGACGTGCGCACCGTGTGTGGTGTGGTGCATAGCGGGCAGGAGCGACCCCCGGCCAGGGGTCACCTCCGGGGCCACCGAAGGGCGCCGGAGGGGGGGTCGCTCCTGCCCGCTATGCGGTTTTTCGTCGCGGAGTTTGGGCGGCACAATGCGCCGCCCTTCTTCCGCGCTCCTTTGGGGCTGCTGGGCGCGAACCGTCTTCCTCTCAGTCACTTGCTGGAACGGACGCAGATGCGTCGAGGAGGTATCTGCCGATCGCCGACGTGAGTCTCTTGCGGCGATCGCGGTAGAACGCCCTCCCTCTGGGATCGTTCTACCGGGCGTTCTACCGGTCGTTCTATCTAACTCGGCCGTGCTGCGACGATCACGCCGTCTGCACGAGCGGGCTGAGGTCTGCGTACACATAAGGCAGCACCAGGGTTTCAACGGCGGCGGTACCAGCTCGCCAGGCGTCAGAAAAGGCGGGCGACACGAGGCGCCCGAGCGCGGGATCGCCGCCCCGCAACCACTCGCGATACACGGCGAAGAAGCGGGGCGTGCTGAACGCGCGACGTGCCCGGCCATACCGCGCCGCGTCGAACGCCAGACGCTCCGCGCCGCCTTCTTCCACCGTGCGGCGGACCCCGCAAAACCATCGAAACTCATCCACGACCGCGGGCCGCAGCGGCGCGGCGCACAGGTCGGTGGCGGCGGCTCGATGCGCGGCTTCCGCGGTCGCGAAGACCCGCGGTACCACGAGCACAAGGCGCCATCTCGACAACCTCTGCAACAGCGCGCGATGCGATTCCAGGAACGTTCGAAACACGCGTGCCGTGGGCTCAGTGACGAGGTAGAGGATGGCCACTTCGTCGCTCCCGTCCGACAGACCGAGGGGCAGCTTGTCGGGGAAGTACCGCACCGTGCGGCTCCCGCCCCCTTCGAAGATCAGCCGCGGTAAGTGTTCCTCGCTCAGCTTCCGATTCTGCCGGCAGTACGTGACCTTCTCGCGTTCTGTGGCGAGCCATGTGAGGTCGCTCTTCATCAGCACGGCATCGAGGACCATCAGGCGCTCGATCGCCCGTTCCACACTGGCGCGGCGCCGGTACCGACTGTCGGGTTCGCCGACGGCCTGATACAGAGCCTTGTGGTGGAGGTGGTACACATGAGAGCCCTTGCGAGCGCAGGGATACACCGTCGCGAAGCGACGCGCCGTCAGCGTGGCGAAGAAATCGTGCATGACTTGCCCACGCGTGATCCCTGCAAAGGCGCAGTACTGTCGGGGTACACAGACGCCACCGTGGAGCAACACCATCGTCACAAATGACGCCTGACGAGCGGTGAAGCCGTACGCCTGGAGCGCGGTCGCGCGGTCGCCGGGCGTCATCGAAGCACCTGTTCGGCCGCGTGCGGATCAAAGGGGGACGCCCCATTCTTGCTGCTGCCCCCGAGGCGACTCGTCCCGCTGCGATGGATGGTGAATCCCGAGCGGCCCTTCGCGCCCATCTGGCGCGCGGTGTACTGCGCGGTCGCCACCTCCACATCCTCACGCTCATGCCGCCCCTCCTGCTCGTACTCGATGCGTACGTCGGGGAATTGCACGTGGCCATCCTCGACGGGCAGCTGGTGCGCAACAGCCCAGGCCGCAATCTCGTCCGGCGATCGATCCGGCCGCCCGGAGGCGTGCCGGTTCCCCCGATTGTTGGCTTGCAGGAAGCGCTGATACTCCCGCTTCAGCTCGTAGTCGAGCACGACACGATGGATGCGCGCGCCGCCGCTCTCCAGCCGGGCCGCCGCGGTCTGATACGCACGATAGATGGCGGCGTCGTGCGGCACCTCGCGGGGCTTGACGAGCCCCGCGTAGTAATTCTGTCGAGCTTCCCCGCTACCAGCCGATTGGTGCTGCTCCAGCAGTTCCTTGCCGGCCAGCGTGAGCGTGGCGACGCCGCTGCGATGACCTTCCAGCACGTGCGGCCGGACATTGATGAGGCCGTGCTGTCGGAGGTGGTCGAGGTCTCCCCGCCAGCGATCCGCGCCCGGTCCCGTTCCAAGATCGTCGACGTTGACGACGCGAAAGGCGCCGACCGCTGCCAACGTCGTGACGTCAGAACCGCGCAACCGATAGCTAGCGTGGCCGGCCCAGACGTGCTCCCGCGCGTCCCCGCGCGGGAGATCGAGTTGGCGGACGAGCGCGTCTCGGCCTTCGCGCGACGGCGATTGGCCGGCACGTTTCGCGCTGCCGCTCCGGCCGCCGCGGGGCATCTCACGTCCCCCCGAGTCGGGGCGCCGGCCCTCCTCGCCGGGGATCTCCAAGACACGATCGCGTGGCATCGCCTTAGCGCTCCATCCGCCCGCTGAGGTCGCTCAGTACGGTGTCGTTGGTGACGAGTTGCCGATCCAGATGCTGCAGCTTGAGGCCGGTGTCCTTCAGGAACAGGACACGGGCGATCCCATAGCACGCCGCGAAGAGATTGAGGAACACGACCAGTAGGAACAGTCCGATCTGGACGCCGTATTCCGTGAAGAGCAGTCGCTTGTACGGGGCGAGAAAGGTGGTCTCTCCCCCGATCCAAAAGACCGCGAGCAAGAGGATGAGCGCCGAGAGGACCGCGCTGTTGGTGATCATGGCCTACCGTCCCCGGACCGAGACCGGGGTCCGTTGGACGCCCGACTCGGCCGGCCTCCTGAAGAGATCCGGCGCCGCGTATGAGAAGCGCTCACGCAGGTCTTCGGCGAACGTGCGCGACCGCTCGACCGCGCTTCGCGGTGCATCGTGCGTAGCGGGAGACGGTCCGCCCGCGGCGTTCGCGGCGGCGTCGGCTTCGTCGCGCAGTTGGCCGTCAAGCCGGCCGACGAGTGCGGCGGGGTCGTCGATCACGGCGCCGGCCTGCACTGCGGGGGCTGGCCCGTGCTGATACTCGACGCCACCCGCCAGGTAGGCCTGGGCGGCACGCGAGAAGTGGCGACCCGCCAGATCCAACTGCAGGGGATCGTCGGTGCCGACGTCGAGATAGTCGTAGGCTTGCGCCATGAGGCGGTCGCCTTCCGCCATCCACTCGCGGACGTCTTCAAGGTTGGCGGGCATCGCTTCCTCCCGTACTGAAGGCCTGGTCGACGCGGAAGTACGTGATTTGGAGCCCCAGCGGATTCACCCGGATGAACGTGTTGGGCACCGCGTCGCGCAGGACGAAATCGATCTGCGCGACGAAGGTTTCACGCTTCCGCTCCTGGCGGGTGCCTGGGGTGACGTAGCGCTTTTCGAAGTCCACCGACGCTTTGTACGGCGACTTGCTGAGTTCGCCGAACGTCACGTTCTTGACATCGATGTCGACTTCGTCCGCCGACGCATTCGTGAGGTACGTCTCCATGATCCGCGTCTGTTCGTTCTGGGCGATCGTCGCGTCCGCGAGGGTGGGATCCAAGAAGAACAGCGAGTCCGGATAGTCGCGCTGGACGGTCCCGCGGAGCCGGCTGAAATGGGTCGCGACAAACCG
>JBDTTA010000298.1:0-3561 GCA_039930845.1 Gemmatimonadales bacterium | reverse complement strand
GGTGGAGCTGCCGGCGGGGGTGGAGATGGTGATGCCGGGGGACAACATCCAGATGGTGATCGAGCTGATCACGCCGATCGCGATGGACGAGGGGCTGCGGTTCGCCATCCGCGAGGGCGGCCGGACGGTCGGGGCCGGCGTCGTCACCAAGATCCTGAAGTAAGCCGTCGGAGAGGACACTCATGGCTCAACGCATTCGCATTCGCCTGAAGGCCTTCGATCACGTGGTGCTGGACCAGGCCGCGGCGGACATCGTGCGCACGGCGGAAAAGACCGGCGCCCAGGTGTCGGGTCCGATCCCCCTCCCGGTCAAGACCGAGCGGTGGACCGTGCTCCGCAGCCCGCACGTCGACAAGAAGAGCCGCGAGCAGTTCGAGCTCAGGACCCACAAGCGGCTCCTCGACATCAACGACTCCCGCCCGCAGACCATGGACGCGCTGACCAAGCTCGACCTGCCGGCCGGAGTCGACGTCGAGATCAAGGTCGAATAGGCGGAGCCATCTCATGACGACTGGACTGATCGGCCGCAAGCTCGGGATGACCCGGGTGTTCGCGGAAGACGGCACCGCGGTGCCGGTGACGGTGATCGAGGCCGGCCCCTGCCGCGTCGTGCAGGTGCGCGAGGGCGGGGTGCAGCTCGGCTTCGGCGCCCGTCGGGCCCAGCGGACCACCAAGGCGGAGCTGGGCCACGCCAAGAAGGCGGGGCTCGAGGCTGCCCCGCAGGTGCTCCGGGTGTTCGACCTGAGCGGCGACGCCCCGGCGCCCGGTGCCGAGATCAAGGTGGACATCTTCGCCGCCGGCGAGCGGGTCAAGGTCACCGGCACCACCAAGGGCCGCGGATTCCAGGGCGTGGTGCACCGCTACGGCTTCGGCGGCGGCCCGGCCACCCACGGCAACACGCGGCACCGGAAGCCGGGCTCGATCAGTCCGGGCACCGACCCGTCCCGCGTCATCAAGGGCAAGCGGATGCCGGGTCACATGGGCGCCGAGCGGCACACCGAGCTCGGCCTGACCGTGGTCAAGGTGGACGCCGAGCGCAACCTCCTGTTCATCCGCGGCGCCATTCCGGGCGCCAGGAACGGGATCGTCACCGTGGCCAAGCAGGGAGGCCGGAGCCGCCATGATTGAGGCTCAGTACTACACCCAGGCCGGCGGCAAGCGTGACAGCGCGTTTGCCCTGCCGGAGGAATTCTTCGACGGCAGCGTGAACGAGCCGGTGCTGCACCAGGCCGTGAAGGTGTACCTGAACAACCAGCGGCAGGGCACCGCCAAGACCAAGACCCGGAGCTTCGTGTCCGGCGGCAACCAGAAGCCCTGGAAGCAGAAGGGCACCGGCCGGGCGCGGCAGGGCTCGACCCGGGCGCCGCATTGGCGCGGGGGCGGCATCGTCTTCGGCCCGATCCCGCGCGACTACCGCACGGACATCCCGCGGAAGGTGAAGCAGCTGGCCCGGAAGAGCGCGCTCAACGCGCGGGCGCGTGAGGGCGCGCTCCACGTGGTCGAGCGGTTCGCCTTCCGCCGCCCCAAGACGGCCCAGCTGGCCGGCCTGCTGGCCAGCCTCGGGCTCGACGGGCGGAAGGTCCTGCTGCTCACGGCCGGCGCCAACGAAGCGGTCTACCTGAGCGGCCGGAACCTGCCCACCGTGGACGTGATGCCGTACGCCGAGGCCGCGGCCTATGACGTCCTCTGGGCCGAGGCGGTCGTGGTGGAGGAGGGCGCGCTGACCGGGGTCATGCCGGAGCCGCTGCCCGACGAACCGGAGGAGCCGGCCACCCCGAAGACGCCCAAGCGCTCGGCGGTGAAGGCGGTCAAGACGGCCAAGACCGCGAAGACGGCCAAGCGGACGGAGGCCAAGGCGGCCAAGAAGTCGGCCACTAAGGCCAAGGCGGTCAAGAAGAGCACCGCCAAGGCGGCCAAGAAGGCGGCCGGCAAGCCGGCCAAGAAGGCCGCCCCCAAGGCCAAGCCGAAGAAGAAGGGGGAGAAGTAATGCCCGCGCTGCACGAGATCATCGTCCGTCCGGTGGTGACCGAAAAGAGCTCGGCCGCCTACCAGACGTCCAAGGTGTACACCTTCGAGGTGCACCCCCTGGCCAATAAGCACCAGATCCGCGACGCGCTCCAGAAGCTCTTCGGGGTGACCGCGACCGCCGTCCGCACCATGCAGATGCGGCGGCACTCGGTCACCCGGGGTCGCACCCGCGGGACGACGCCGCGCTGGAAGAAGGCCGTCGTCACGCTCAAGGACGGCGACTCGATCGCCGTGTTCGAGGGCTGAGATGAGCATCCGTCAATTCCGGCCGATGACGGCCGCCACGCGCTTCAAGTCGGTCAGCGGGTTCGATGAAATCACCCGCGCCGAGCCCGAGAAGTCGCTGCTCGAGCCGCTCAAGAAGTCGGGCGGGCGGAACAACCAGGGCCACCTGACGTCGCGGCACCGGGGCGGCGGCCACAAGCGCCAGTACCGGAAGATCGACTTCAAGCGGAACAAGTTCGGGATTCCGGGCAAGGTCGCGGAGATCGAGTACGATCCCAACCGGAGCGCCCGGATCGCCCTGATCGTGTACGCCGACGGCGAGAAGCGCTACATCCTGCACGCGAAGGGGCTGCACCAGGGCGACGCAGTCATCTCGGGCCCGGGCTCCGACAGCCGGACGGGCAATGCGCTGCCGCTGAGCGAGATCCCGCTCGGCACCACGGTGCACAACATCGAGCTCAAGATCGGCAAGGGCGGCCAGCTGGCCCGGACGGCCGGCTCGAGCGCCCAGGTGGTGGCCAAGGAGGGCCAGTACGTCACCCTCCGGCTTCGCTCAACCGAAATGCGGCTGATCCACGGACGCTGCCTGGCGACCATCGGCGAGGTCGGCAACTCCGAGCACGAGCTGCTCTCGGTCGGTAAGGCCGGCAAGAGCCGCTGGCTCGGCAAGCGGCCCAAGGTCCGCGGCGTGGCCATGAACCCGGTCGACCACCCGCTGGGTGGCGGCGAGGGCAAGAGCTCGGGCGGCCGGCCACCGACCAGCCCGTGGGGCAAGCCCGAGGGCCGCAAGACCCGGCATCGGAAGAAGCAGTCCACCAAGCTCATCGTGCGCGGTCGGAAGCGCGGGAAGGCAACTCAGTAATGGCGCGCAGCGTGAAGAAGGGCCCCTTCGTCCAGGAAGCGCTGGCCACGAAGGTCGCGGTCCTCAACAGCAAGAACGAGAAGCGCGTGGTCAAGACGTGGAGCCGCGCGAGCACCATCCTGCCCGAGTTCGTGGGCCACACGTTCGCGGTGCACAACGGGAACAAGTTCGTCCCGGTGTACGTCACCGAGAACATGGTGGGCCACAAGCTGGGCGAGTTCGCGCCGACCCGGCTGTTCCGCGGGCACAGCGGCAAGATCGTGGCGGACAAGAAGGCGAAGCCGGAGTAACCATGAGCGGCCATGCGATTCAGCGGCTGGTGCGCCAGTCGCCCCGGAAAATGCGGCTCGTGATCGACCTCATTCGCGGCAAAGACGTGAACGAGGCGTACGCGATCCTCAAGTTCAACAAGAAGCTGGCGGCCAAGCAGATCGCCAAGACGCTGA
>JBDTTA010000297.1:0-3564 GCA_039930845.1 Gemmatimonadales bacterium | reverse complement strand
CTATCGCCGGTGGGGGAGGGCATGGAGGGGCCTCGGGCTGGTTGACGCCCGGGGGAGGGGGCCGGCAAAGCGCCGGGCCCCGGGACAGCACAAGATACGAGTGTCCCATCAACCGATCATCAACACATTGCTACTGCAGGGGTTAGCAGGAAGGCCCCGCTGGCCACCCCCTCGACTCCGCTTGACAGTCCCCGGATTCACTTCACCTTATGCTTCAGAGAATCCACCCCACCTTCTCTCATTCGATCTCCCGATGCCGGCTGCCCCCTCGGTCGCCCCGATGTTCTTCATCAGCTACCGCCGCGACGACAGCGCCGGTCATGTCGGACGTCTCTACGACGCACTCTCGGCGCGATTCGGCCGCCAGCGGCTCTTTTTCGACATCGATCATATCGCGCCCGGCCAGGACTTCGTTCGCGTCCTGGATGACTCGCTCAACCGCTGCTCCGTGCTGCTGGTGGTAATCGGAAAGCGGTGGGCGGGAAGCGGGAAAATCGGCAGCCGGAGAATCGACCAGCCCGACGACTTCGTGCGACTCGAGGTGGCGGCCGGCCTCCGCCGCCCCGACCTCAGAGTCATTCCCGTGCTGATTCAGGGCATGAAGATGCCGGGCCCTGGCGCGCTCCCGGATGACCTCAAGGAGCTCTCGCGCAGAAACGCCACCGAGATCAGCGATCTGCGATGGAAGGAGGACGTGGCGCGACTGTGCGGGAGTCTCGAGGCCGATCGCGGACCCGCGGCGCGGGCAAGCCTCCTTCCCGGGACGCTTCCGCCGTGGGCAAAGCCCGCGGGCCTCGCGGCGGCGGCACTGTTCGTGGTCGGGCTTGGCATTGCCGCGTTCACCTCTCGCAGCCATGCCGACGGAGTGGCCACCGCGGAAGTCCACGGCTCCAGCGATGTGCCGAACGGGGCTCCGCTCAAGCTTCCCACGAGGCTTGATCAGGGAGTGAAGGTTGTGCTCCCCGTCGCCACAAAATGGCGCGCCGACGCGAAGCTCACCGATATCGAGGCGGCGCTTCCCCCGGCCGGCAGCCGTGCCGGAGAGTACGTGCTCAATTTCACCTTCCGCTCGCCCACCGACGGCGCCGGCCTCGTGGTGACGACGGGATCGCCGGGTGGATTGCGCTACGACAAGCTGCCCGCCGTTGCTCGAACCTCCATCCGGCCGCTCGCCGACAGCTTCATGAATTTCCCGGAGGCGATCACCGCGGCGCGTGACGCGGGGATGTTCGGCCAGCTGCAGTCGGCACGCCTGAACTCGGCGACGAGCGGCGCGCGGGCCGGCCGGCCGACATGGACGATTCGGCCCGTCGAGCCAGGGCAGGCAAAGGCCTACTACCTCGACGGCATTACCGGGAAGCCGGTCACGATGCCGGTGCGAAAGAAAAGCGGCCTCCTGGGAAAGGTCGAAGGCATCTTCAAGTAGCTCCGCCCGCCATCAGACCTTCGGCAGCTTGATCGGTCGCTCGCGGTGAAGCATGAGCCAGTCGCCATGCTCCGCGAGGGCTTCTTTCCCAACGTCCACTGCGAGACGCCGAGCGCGCTCCGTCTGCGCATCGTGGAGCAGCGCGGCCATGCGCCGCCCGGCCCGGTCGAAAGTCTCCGCCATCCGCGCGTACTGCCGAGCGTGCTCGCCGAAGGCCCGCTTGTCGGTGAGCGAATGGACCAACGCGCCCGCCACGGTAATGAGCGTCAGCGCCACCACCGACCAGGTGTGCCCGTCACTCGGAATCTCCGGCCACCGGCCGTGGGCGCGCGCCGCGAGTACCCTGACGATCAGAAAGAAGAGTCCTCCAGCCGCCGCGCTCACCAGAAAGGTCCTCAGCTCGGCCAGCGCCACGCGCGCCCCTCTGGTGCGAGCTCCCTGTACCATCCGTGTGCCCTTGAACCCCAGGTGCCACGCCAGCACGAGACTCACCGCCAACAGTGGGATCTGGAGCAGCCTGGGCCACTCGAAGCCGCCCTCGGGAAGGCCCCGAAGGTTGAGGGCGATACTCGGGATGACCCAGAGCAGGCTCGCGAAGATGACGCCGGCCGCGACCGAACGGTATTCGGCGAGACGTCCGCGCTCCCGTGCGGTGGTGCGGGCGAAGTACGAACGCTGACTGTCGATCCACCCGGTCTCGAGGTCCCGCAGGTCGGCGCCGTCCACCGGCGCCGTGCGCGCCGCGAACGCGCGGACTGCTTCGCGGATCCACGCCAGCTCGTCCCGCTGCTTTCGCAGATAAAAATCCGACGCCGAGTGGGCAAGGCCGGCCAGCCGCCAGTAAAACTGCACCCGCAGCCCCTCGGCCAGCGCACGATAGTCCTGGAACTTGCTCTGGCTCTGCCGGTGGCGTGAGACGAGGTAGACGGTGTCGGCCACGCCGAGGAGCGCGACGTAGCCCCCGAGGAAGAGGACCACCCGCCGATCGTCAGCGGGAAAGGCGTGGGCATAGAGCTGGAAGGAGACGACGGCGAGCATGGCCAGGCCGTAAATCGTCCACATCACGCCATATGTCTCGCGCTGAAAACGCGACGCCAGTCCGTCCGTCAGTGCGAAGGCTCGGCGCAGGGCCGCGAGGGACCCGGATGTTCCCTCGAGAGCTCCGGGATAGAGCTGCTGCTCGCTCGCGCTCACGACGTTCGGCGCGCGTCGCTCCAGAGCAGCGGCGTCGGCGTTGAAGGCCTCGATTTTTGCGAACGTCGTGGAAAGCGGAACTGGGATAGCGCCGTCCCGCGGAGGTTCGGTGATATGCTCCGCCGCGAGCCAGCGACCGGAGAAGGGATCATCCGGTGAGGGCCGGCCACTTCGCGGCGTCGTGATGTGGTAGACGAGACCGGTCTCGTCGGGATCGAGCGGAGACTCCGGAAGCGCGAAGGGATCGGGCGCACGATGGAGTTGCTCCATCATACGCTCGGCGCCGCCGAAGCGACCGGTCCGGCGGTAGCCGACGATCTGCGCCGTGCCCCCGACGCTGTCCGAGTCTCTTCCGTCCCAGAGTGCCAGCAGCACATGGCTGTGGCGCACGACGTACACGCCGGCCAGCGCGTACTGCAGCTCGCGCGACTCGAGCGGCGGCAGCGCCAGCCGGTGGACCGTTCGCTCATGGTCGTAGAGCGCCGCGAACTCGAGAATGGAGCCGGGAAAGTCCTTCTCGTACTCGGCCGGGGGCAAGGGCAGCGGCGCCACCAGCTCGGCGCCCATCTCCAGCGCCACCCGCGCGGCCAGGCGATCGGCCCCCTCGGCCAGCGGCGTCACCATGACGAGCGGCGTGTTTGGATAATCGCGGCGGAGCTGCTCCAGCATCCGCCGGACCGCGGCCTCGAGCTGCGGCACGTCCCCGGGGCGGAGGTCCCGGTGGCCGGTGACGCCCACAACGATGGGGATGTGGCCGTTGCGGGGGGCATCCATCACGTTAAGATGCCTCCGCGATGGTCCGCGGCAAGAGCACCCTCCCCTTCATCCTGGAGCTTCGATGACCCCGGATGTGCTGCTCCCCCTCATCCCGATCGTGGCGATGTTGATCCCGGTGACGGCGATCGTCTTCAATGGCATGCAGAAGGTCGCGCGAATCAAATTGG
>JBDTTA010000296.1:0-3577 GCA_039930845.1 Gemmatimonadales bacterium | reverse complement strand
CGCTCGGCTTCACCACCCCAGCTCAGCGATTGGCGGCGTGCCGGTGAACAACGTCCTCATCAACTACAGCTAGTCCGCGGCTACATTTCAATCCATGTCGACCTCTCCGCCCACCAGATTTGGACATGTCGCGCTCGCCGGCGCGCCGAATGCCGGCAAGTCGTCACTTCTCAATGCGCTGCTCGGCCAGCGGCTCGCGATCGTCAGCCCCAAGGCGCAGACGACGCGGCTCCCGGTGGTGGGGCTCCGCACCGACAACGGTGTCCAGATCGTGCTTCACGATCTCCCGGGGCTGCTCGATCCGGCCTACCTGATGCAGGCCCGGATGCTCGGCGCGGCGCACGCCTCGCTCGCCCGTGCCGATCTCATTCTCCATCTCCATCCCGCACCGCTGGCACCGGCGCCTCCGTTCCTCGAGGTGGCGGCGCTCGAGCGTCCGCCCGCGGCGCCAGTGCTCGTGGTCTACACCAAGGGAGACCTGGTTTCGCCGAAGGTCATCGCGGCGACTGCGCCCGAGGGTGTCGTGGTATCCGCGGAGACGGGGCAGGGCATCGAGGCCCTGCTCGACCGCATTCGCCAGCTTCTTCCCGTAGGGGACCACGAGTACGCGGCCGACGACGTGGGCACACAGCCGGTGCGATTCTTCGTGGGCGAATATCTCCGGGAAGCGGCCTTTGCCCTGCTGGAGGATGAGTTGCCGTACGCCTTCAACGCCGAGGTCGAGGAGTACCGCGAAGCCGAGCGGCCTGTGTACATTCGTGTCAACCTGTTCGTGGAACGCGACTCGCAAAAGGCCATCGTGATCGGGGCGGGTGGACGCACCATCAAGGCCATCGGTGCGCAAGCCCGCGCCCGTCTGGAAGAGCTGATCGGCGCACCGGTGTACCTCGACTTGTGGGTCAAGGTGCTCCCCCACTGGCGTGCCAGCGCGGCCGCCCTCACGCGTTTCGGATTTCCCGAGTCACCCCCAGCGGAGGTCTCATGACCCTGGCCCCCGAGCTGCTGCAGATCCTCGTCTGCCCCAGGTGCAAGGGCGAGCTCGAATACCGTTTGTCGCCCGAGTCCCTCGTCTGTCACGCCTGCCGGCTGGTCTACCCGGTCGAGGATGGCATTCCGATCATGCTGGTCGATGAGGCCAAGCCCCTCTGATTCGATTCGTCCTGCTGGCCGCAGTGCCTGTCAGCATCGTGCTGGGCTACGGCCTCCATGCGCCGGCCGTGTGGGTCTTCGCCACCGCATGCCTCGGCGTGCTGCCGTTGGCGGGCTTCATGGGCGAGGCGACGGAGCACCTGTCGCATCGCACCGGGCCGACGATCGGCGGCCTGCTGAATGCCACTTTCGGCAACGCGGCCGAGCTGATCATCGCCATCGTGGCGCTGCGCGCCGGACTGGTGGATCTGGTCAAGGCATCGATCACCGGCAGTGTGCTCGGCAATCTCCTCCTCATCCTGGGGCTCGCGATCATCGCCGGCGGCACGAAGCAGCAACGGCTGCGCTTCAACAGGACCTCGGCGGGGATGAGCGCGGGCATGCTCTGTCTCGCCGTCGTCGCGTTGGTTTTTCCCGCGCTCTATCACGCGGTCCACCCTGAGGGCAGTGCGGCCGTGTCGGAGCTCCGGATGTCCGAGGCAGTGGCCGCCATTCTGCTGATCACCTATGGGTGCTCGCTCCTCTTCACCCTCAAGACCCATACGCGCCTCCTGGGCGCCGAGCCGCACCCGATGGCCGGGACGGTGTGGAGCGTCGGGAAGGCCGTCGGGATTCTGGCCGCGGCGACGGTCGGTGTCGCGGTGGAATCGGAGTTATTGGTGCATGCGGCGACCGAGGCCACCGAAGCGGTGGGACTCTCGCCGGTCTTTCTGGGGCTGATCGTGATTCCGATTATCGGGAATGCGGCGGAACACGCCGCGGCCGTGATGCTCTCCAGAAAGGGGCAGATCGATCTCGGAATCCAGATCGCGTTGGGCTCCAGCACCCAGATTGCTCTCCTCGTCGCGCCGATCCTGGTGTTCGTGGGGGTGTTCATGGGGGTGGAGATGAACCTGGTGTTCCGGCCCTTCGAGGTGGTGGCGCTGGGGCTGGCGACAATCGTGACGGCGGTGGTCACGCTGGACGGGGAATCGCACTGGTTCGAGGGCGTGCAACTTCTTGCAGTTTACGCGATGGTGGCGGTGGGCGCCTACTTCCTTTGACCCGCTTGGCCCCAAGGCGTTGCCAAGCTAGCTTCGGAGACCCCTTTACGGAAGGCAATGGGTGAGGACTCGCCCGACGATTCTCTTCTTTTCGCCGGACGCTTCGCCGGTGCCGGCGCTCGTGGGCCAGTGGGCATCCGCCAATGCCTTTCCGCTGCTCGTTTTCGACCGCGCCGAGGAGGTTGAGGCCATCGTTCTGCGTGGCCATCCCTGTCTCCTCTTCGTGGACGGCAACGGTGCGCGCACCGATGCGATCGACCTCGTCACCCGGCTGAAGAGCGACGCGTTCACGGCCATCGTGCCGGTGACGGCGTTGGCGGCCGACCACCACTCCGATCAGGTCCAGGCCTGGTTTGCCGCCGGGACCGACGAGGTCATCACCGGGCTCTTCACGCCGGCCGAACAGCGGGCGCGGCTCGACGCCATGATCGTCCGCACCGAGCGCGACGTGTCGGTGCATCCGTCCACCCGTCTGCCCGGCACCACCGAGATCGAGCGCGAAATCCGCCGCCGGCTGGAATCGGACCAGGAGTTTGCGGTCTGCTACGCCGACCTCGACCACTTCAAGGAATTCAACGACCGCTACAGCTATTACGATGGCGACCGCGTCATCTATCTCCTTTCGCGGATCCTGCACGACGTCGTCAAGGGGCTGCTGGGACCGCGCGGGTTCGTGGGTCACATCGGCGGCGACGACTTCATTTTCGTCGTCCCCGCGCCGGAAATCAGCCCCGTCTGCGGCGAGATACTCGATGTCTTCGATACCCTGATCCCGCTCCAGTACAACGAGCAGGATCGCCGGGCAGGGTATTTCTTCGGGAAGGACCGCCGCGGGCAACTTCACCGCGTGCCGCTGATGACGCTCTCCATCGGCATCGTGACCAACCGCCACCGGCGGTTTGCGCATCCGGCACAGGTAAGCGAGCTTGCGACCGAGATGAAGAGTTACGCCAAGACGCTGCCGGGCTCCGTGTTCGTGGTCGATCGCCGTCAGGGCGCCAACGGGGAGGAACGGCCGGGGTCGGCGTTCAGAGAACAGCCGTGAGGACGAGATGAACGTTACCTGCCCGAATTGCGCCACCATCTTTCGAGTCGATCCCGCCAAGGTGCCCGACTCGGGCGTCCGTGCGCGGTGCAACATCTGCGGCGCGGTCTTCGCGGTGCGGCACGATGCCCCGCCCGCGCCCCCGGCACCGAGGCCCGTCGCGGTGTCCCGGCCCGCGCCTGCCGCGGCAGTTGACCCCCCGGTTGTGGCGGCACCGACTGCACCGGTGGCGGCGCCGGTGGCGCCTCCGGCACCAGCGCCGGCCATGGCGCCCCAGGCTGCTCCCCGGCCCGCCCCGCCCATCGCGGCTCCTCGTCCGGCGGCGCCTTCGCGGCCCTTC
>JBDTTA010000295.1:0-3608 GCA_039930845.1 Gemmatimonadales bacterium | reverse complement strand
CGGGTAATCCACGCGTTCGAGAACCAGTCGTCCGCGTTGCCCTCCTCGAGGACGTACTGCAGCGAGGCGATGCCCGCGGTGAGGAGCCCGATGCCGAGCCAGTCGATCGCGGCGGCGGAGCGCTTGTGGGTCGGCGGGTCCTTGAGGAAGGTGGTCACCAGCAGCGTAGACGCGATGGCGAAGGGGATGTTGATGAAGAAGCACCAGTTCCACGAATAGTTGTCGGTGATCCAGCCGCCCGCCGTGGGCCCGAGCGTCGGCGCCACGATCAGACCGAGCAGGAAGAGCGACTGGACCATGCCCTGCTGGTTTTTGGGAAAGATCTGGCGGATCGTCGCCTGGGCCGTCGAGAGGAGCGCCGCGCCGCCGGCGCCCTGCAGCACCCGCCACATCACGAGCTCGGTGAGACTCGTCGAGATTCCGCAGAGAAACGAGGCGACGGCGAAGATGATGATCGAGGCCGTCAGATAGTTCCGCCGGCCGAACCGCTCGGTGAGGAACGCGGTGATCGGCAGGACGACGACGTTCGAGAGGATGTATCCCGTGCTGACCCAGCTGATCTCCTGCTGGGTGGCCCCGAGGTTCCCGGCCATCTGGGGAAGCGCCACATTGATGATCGTGGTGTCCAGGATCTCCATGATGGCGGCCGTGATGAGGCCGAGAAGCACGAACCAGCGGTAGCGGGAGGTGGTGGGGTCGGAGGCTTCGGCGGGGAGCGTGGACGCGATCATCGCGCATATTATAGCATCGGCGTCCTTGACAAGTCCGGTCGCGTCGCCCATTGAACAACCACGGGTCACTGTCACGCTGAGCAAGGAATACCGATGTCATCGTTTCAACGATCGTTGTCTGAGGGCGTCCTCGTGCTCGATCTCCAGGAGGAGCGCCGGAAGGCCGTCATGCCTGGCGGCCACGAGCGGAGTGGCCGCGCGCTGGTCAGGAATGGATCGCTGCGGGTGGTGATGGTCGTTCTCGCCCCGCTCGGCGAGCTTCCGGAGCACCACGCGGAGGGACCGATCGCCGTGCAGCCGCTGCAGGGGCGCGTCCGGTTCATCGCGGGAGACAAGGTGTACGACATCGGCCCCGGCGAGCTGCTCTCCGCCGAAGGCGGGATTCGACACTCGGTCTCGTCCAAGGATGGCGCCACCTTCCTGCTGACGGTGGTGGTCAACCCCGACGCGGAGGCGTAGTCCATCACCGCGACGTCGTCGCCACTCTTCGCCCTCCGCGGGGTCACGCAGGAGCGCGAGGGCACGATGATCCTGCGGGAGCTGACGCTCGACCTGCCGCGCACGGCGATCACCGCGCTGGTCGGTCCGTCGGGCGCGGGCAAGACCTCCCTGATCCGGCTGCTCAACCGGCTCGACGATCCCGCCGCCGGCGAGGTGTCGTTCGATGGGCGGCCGATCGCCGGCTACCCGGTCGGCCGGCTTCGGCGGCGGGTAGGGTTCGTCTTCCAGACGCCGACGATGTTTCCGGGGACGGTCGAGGACAACCTGCGCACCGCGGTCGAGCTCGACGTCCAGGAGGCTGTGGACGATGTCCAGTCGAGCGACAGCGTGCTGGACGCGGTGGGGTTGTCTGCCGAGTATGCGAGCCGCGAGGCGGGGCGGCTCTCCGGCGGCGAGCAGCAGCGGGTCAGCATCGCGCGCGCCCTGATGACGAGGCCCGAGGTACTGCTGCTCGATGAGCCCACCTCCGCGCTCGATCCCGAAGTCGCCGAGCGGCTGCTGGCCACCATCGCGCGGCTGACGCGTGAGCGGGGTGTGGCGGCGGTGATGGTCACGCATCGGCTGAGCGAGGCCCGGCAGATCAGTACCCACACCGTGATGCTCGAGGCCGGGCGCCTCGTCGAGGCAGGGCCCACCGCGCAGCTCTTCACCGCGGCCACGAGCGCGCGGGCGCGCGCCTATCTCGCCAGCGCCGACTGACACGCTCCCCATGATATCGACGCCTTCCACCGCGACGCTCGACGTCACCTGGCCCGACCTCGCGCTGGTCGCGATGCTCGTGCTCGTGGCCATCGGCATCTCGCGATGGCAGCGGCTCGGCCTGGAGCGCGGGTTCGTCGTGGGCGCCCTGCGCGCGACGGTCCAACTCGTGGCCGTCGGGTACATCCTGGTCTATCTCTTCGCGGCCACGCGCTGGTGGCTGGTGCTGCTCGCGCTGGCCGCGATGCTGCTCGCCGCGACCACCACGGCCACGCGTCGCCGCCGCGGCGAGGCCGCTCCCGGTTCGCGGCGCACCCTCTGGGGGATCAGCGGGACGGCGATGCTGGTGAGCTCGGGGCTCACCCTGGCATATGTGACGGAGGTCGTCCTGCACGTCCGGCCCTGGTACGATCCGCGCTACCTGATTCCGCTGTTCGGCATGATCGTCGGCAACGCCATGAACGGGGCCGCACTCGCCGCCGAGCGATTCGCGAGCGAAATGGAGTCGCGCCGCGGCGAGGTGGAGGCGTACCTCGCGCTCGGCGCGACGCCCGCGCGCGCGGCCGCCGAGCCGGTGCGGCGGGCGCTGGTGGCGGCGCTGATTCCGTCGATCAACGGGCTGATGGTGGTGGGGCTCGTGCAGCTCCCGGGGATGATGACCGGGCAGATTCTGGCGGGCCAGTCGCCACTCCTCGCCGTGCGCTACCAGATCGTCGTGGCGTTCATGCTCACCGGGGCGACCGCGATGACAGCGGTGATGGTGGTCCTCTGGTACCGGAGGACGTTTTTCACCGCGGCGGCGCAGCTCGCGGCACGGGTACCGGTGTAGCGGCGACGGTCCCATCTCTTGACAATAAATCCAGGATTGGTTAAGTCCACCTGCGCTACGGAATCAACAAAAGGCTCGCTACGTACAAGAGCAGGGTTGGTTTTGCCAATCTGACAGGTGGTTCCCGAGCGGTCCACGATGCAGTGGCCGTGGCGCTCGATCCTCGTCTATTCCTTCCCCGTTGGCGCTCCCCCCCGTTGTCATGATCTCACGTCCGCATCGGAATCGCCCGTCCCGGATTTCGTCGCGGCTCCGTACTCGAATCGCCCCGATGAACTGACTGCTGCTCCATCATTCCGTACCACCGGATCCAGGAGGCGGCATGATCGACTGGCCTGTGAAGCGCAGGAGCGGGTGCAGGTGGGCACGGTTGAGCGCCATCGTGCTCGGCGGTGGGCTGTGCGTGGCGCCGCTGTCCGCGGCGGTGGCCGGCACCGGAGACAGGGACGCCCCCGGGTACGAGTCGTACGTTGCGTCACGAGGCGGGGTCGTGTCGGCAGCCACGCGCGGCACCCTGCTCGCGCATAAATCCGCCGGCATTCCCGCGTTCGCCAGAAAGTACGGCCTGGCCTGCTCGGCCTGTCACACTGCGTGGCCCGAGCTCAACAGTTTCGGCCAGCGGTTCAAGGACAACGGCTACCAGCTCGGCAACGACCGCGACTCCCCCATCTGGTCCAATCCTTCCTACTGGCCCATCGCCATCCGCACGACCCCGCAGTGGCGGCTGGAGCGGACGACGCACCAGCCGGTGGATGCCGTACCAGGCGACCCGACGAGCGGAACGGAGGAACGGACCATCACGCAGTCGGGCTTCGACATCTCCGGCGCCGACCTCCTGATGCTGGGAA
>JBDTTA010000294.1:0-3616 GCA_039930845.1 Gemmatimonadales bacterium | reverse complement strand
AATTCATTGCGCCCTCTCTCAAGGTAGGCCGACTGCGGCCTGGTCGGGCCCAAACGGGGCCCGACCAGACTGGTTTGGCGTCGATCAGAAGTTGACTTCGATACCGAGGCGCATCCGCCGCGGATTGTCGGTGAAGAAGTTCCTGTTGCGGAAGGACTGGTAGTAGGACGAGAACGCCCGGGTCTGCTCCGTGGGGGTAAAGATCCCGTCCCCGTCGCCGAACCGCTGCTCCACCCGGACCAGGTACACGCAGGTCGGTGCGGCCGGGGCGCTCGCGGCACTCACGTACGCCCCACACCCCCCCGCGCTCTTTCCGCCAAACGTGAGATCGATGTCGCCGGTCTCGGCGTCGTAGATCTGGTTTTGCTTGGCCTCGGCTGCCAGTGAGTTGGCGTAGACCGTCGAATCGCCGGTGAACTCCACCGCGTTACGGATGTCGTTAGTGCCTTGGAAGATCCGGATGACGTTGGTGAAGTTCAGGATGTTGCGCACGTCCGCGTAGGCGGTGAGCCCCAGCTTGCCCAGCCCGAACGACTTGGTGAAGCGCATGTCGAGCGCCTTGAAGCCGGGCAGCCGGAGGCCGTTGATCTCGCTGGTGAAGTCGCCGGAGACGCAAGGATTACTGGTGAAATTGTCGACCGCGATGAGGACGCTGTTGGACGGCGTGTTGACGCACCCGGAGTAGGAAGTGCCGCTCGCATACCGGCCGGTCGCATAGACGGCGAAATCGCGGAAAATCGAGCCGATCGTGGTACCCCGCTTCCAATCGGCCGGGAAGCTGAGGCTGCCGGCAAAGGCGAGAGTGTGCGGCCGGTTGCTTGCCGTGGTGAGGATGGCCTGCGGCGGAGGCGTGTTGCCACCCGCGAGCTGGCTCACGATGCGGGAGCCGAAGTTGATGTAGGTGACCGGATCATCACCCGTGTTCTTGGCCTGCTGGAAAGTGTAGGCCAGGGTGCCCGAGAAGAAGTTGCCGAACCGGCGATCGAGTCGGACGTCCACGCCGCGGGTATTTCCGAAGTCGGCGTTGGTGAGAACACGCACTTCCGAGGGCGAACCCTGAGCGGTCGGATCGGGCAGGTTGACCGTCCGGCCGGCCGCATCCGAGATCACGTCCCGGTTGTACGCCGCAATGTCGAGCACCATGTCGTCACTGAAGGCGTGGCGGACACCGAACTCGAAGGCGATCGTCCGGCCGAAGTCGAGATCGCTCCCGTAAAGCTGGTTCGGGTTGGTGGTGTTGAAGTCGACATTGATGCCGGCGAGGATGGCGCCAAAGTCCGGTTGCTGCACCTGGTGGGCGTAGGACAGCCGGAAGTTGGTGCGGTCGGTGACCGGGAACGAGACCTGGACGTGGGGACTGATGTAGTGGTGGCTCTTGTCGCGTACGAACTGGGCCGTCGGATTGGCGGGATCAAAGCCCGGAAGCGTGGAGATGACCGGGAACGGACTCGGCCGAGATGCACGGCTGTCGTAATAGTCGTAGCGCACGCCGCCGACCATGACGACGTCACCCAGATCGACCCGGTCCTCGACGTACCCGTTCCAGCGGATCGGCTTTTCCAGGTACGCATCGGGGAAGAAGACGCTGGTGAGCTCGACCGACCAGTAGCGGATATCGTAGTGCGTGAACTCGCCGCCAATCCGGAGGCGGTTGTATCGGTCGGCCTGCCAGTCGAGGTTGGCCTTGCCCAGGAGGCGGTTTTCCTTGTAGAGCGTGGATTGCACACCGTTGCCGCCTGGCCCCCCGAACTCTTCACCCGGGAACCCCGCGTCGGGCGAGAGAGTGCTGCGTATCTTTGGGATGGACCCGTACGCGTTGGTCCGGAACTGGAAGGTCGGGGTGTAGTTGGAAAGCGCGTCCAGGGGGTACGGGCGGATGCGGCTGCCCGGTTCCTGGGTACGGTAATTCTGGATCAGCTCTTCGTTGATCGGGAAGCTGTTCAGGTCCCACAGGAAATCCAAACCGCCGATCATGAAGCCGCCGGCGGGGTCCTGTAGAGTGCGGAACCCCTGCTCGGTGAGCGGCGCGACGATGGAGCGGTCCTGCTGGTAAGAGAAGTAGGTCTCGAGCGCCAGTGCCTTCTCCGCCGACTTGGCGAGGTTCTGGGTCCAGTTGAGCGTGAAGACATTGTTCCAGTTGCGGGAGCCGGAAGTATTCACCGGATTGGTAAGCCGAGGATACTCGCTGCTGGCCCAGGTGAGGTCGCTACCGGTAAACCGGCCCTGGTTCTGGCTGCGCAAGACGCTCAGGCCCAGCCTCGAGCCCGTGCCGTACGAGTAGCTGAGCTTGCCCGATGCCTGATACGCGGACTGGCCCGTGCCCGGGAACCGCGCTCCCTGGCAATCGATCCCGTAGTTGCTCGCGATACCCGGATTGACGCTGCCGCTGAAGCGGCTGCAATCGCCCGTCACGAGGGCGAACTGGCGGATAGGCACGAAGGTCGTATCGGCGGTCGGTGAGCCGATGATGCTGGGCACCGCCACCGTAGTGTCGATCCCGACCGGAGCGAACAGCTCGACCTGGGCGCCATCCTTTCCGGTGGCGATGGACCGCTGACCCTGGAGGCTTCCCGAGAGGTAGAACGAGAGTCCCTGGATACCCAGGGGGCCGCCGAAGCCGCCGCTGATGCGGTTGAGGCCGAGGCTGTTGCTGCCCGTGGCGAAGTCGTTCTCGTAGCCGAGGGTGCCGCGGTAGGTAGTGCCGCCCGTCCGAGTCTCGATAGAGATGATGCCTGCCTGCGCATTGCCGAACTCCGCCGAGGTGGCGCCGGTGGTGACCTGCGCCTGCTCGAAGGCGTCGGTGCTCACCTCGATCTGGCTGCCGCCGGCGTCCGCCGCCTGGAACGCGCCCTGGTTGGTTCCGCGGTAAGCGGCCTGAACCGGGACGCCGTCGATGTACGTGGCGTTCTGGTCGGAGCGGCCGCCGCGGATCGAGAGATTACCGCTGCTCCGGCTGGCTACGACGCCGGGCTGCAGCGCAAGCACGGCGTTGATTCGGTCGGCGGGAAGGTTCTTGACGACCTCGCCGTCGAGCCGCTGCCGTGAGGTAACCTCGTCGCGGGGCACCAGCGGCTGGGTCTGGGTGACGACCGTGATTTCCTGGAGCTCGACCGCCGTCTGCTCCAACTGGACATCGACCGTGATGGTTTGACCCGCCAGGACCTTGACACCTTCGACCTGGGTGGACTTGTACCCGATGAAAGCGGCGCGCACAGCCACCGTGCTGGCAGGAACGTTGTTGATGAAGTAGTAGCCCTGGGGGTTCGTCAGGGCGTTGAACGCCGTCCCCACCACGAACACCTGAGCGTTGACGATCGGTGCGCCCGCCTGGTCGCGCACCCTGCCTTCGATCTTACCAGTCGATCCCTGCGCGTGGAGCGCGCCGGCTCCAACACTCAGGACGACTGCCGCGCATGCGATAAATCGCGCAACGCGTGCGAAGGCGCTGACACGGCAATGCTTCATAGATACGTCCTCCAAAGACGTGAACCTGCGGTTACTGCCGACTTGGAGTGAGGAGTACGCACGACTCCCCTAGGCACGAAGGCCCAACTCGGGATGGCCCTGCTGTGGAATTGACACCTGCGTTAATTTTGGGAGCGATGATGCCGTCTGC
>JBDTTA010000293.1:0-3626 GCA_039930845.1 Gemmatimonadales bacterium | reverse complement strand
CCTGCCCCGTACCATCGCCTGACCCACTCCCGATAGCTCCCATCCATCACCCCCCGCCACCAGGTCTCGTTTGCGAGATACCAGGAAATCGTCTTCCCGATCCCGGTCGCGAAGCTCTCGGTTGGCACAAAGCCCAGCTCCCGCTCGATCCTGGAGGCATCGATCGCGTAGCGGCGATCGTGACCCGGCCGGTCCTTGACGAAGGTGACGAGCGTGTCGGTCCCACGGCTATGTGCCGCAGAAGCGCCGGGGAACCGCGCGGCCAGACCCGGGTCAGCCGCGAACGCCTCATCCACAAGCCGGCACAGCAGCCGCACGAGGTCGATATTCTTCCACTCGTTCCGCCCGCCGACGTTGTACGTCTCTCCGAGCCGGCCTCTCGTGACGACCAGCTCCAGCGCCCGGCAATGATCTTCCACATACAACCAGTCGCGCACGTTGAGCCCGTCCCCATATACCGGCAGCGGCCGCCCCTCGAGCGCGTTCACCAGCATGAGTGGAATCAGCTTCTCGGGGAAGTGATAGGGGCCGTAGTTGTTCGAGCAGTTGCTCGTGGTGACCGGCAGGCCGTACGTGTGATGATACGCGCGCACGAGGTGATCCGATGCCGCCTTGCTCGCGGCATACGGCGAGTTAGGCGCGTACGGCGTGTCCTCGCGGAACGGTGGATCGTCCGAGCCGAGCGATCCATAGACCTCGTCGGTCGAGACGTGATGAAATCGTTTGCCCGTTCCACCGGTCCCTTCTTCGAGCCACACCTTGCGCGCGGCCTTGAGCAGCTCGTGCGTGCCGACCACGTTGGTCTCGATGAACGCATCCGGCCCCACGATCGACCGGTCCACGTGCGACTCGGCGGCGAAGTGTACGAGCAGAGTGATCTCGCGGTCGCGCAGCAGCCGCTCAGCCAGTCCCGGCGTCCGGATGTCGCCGTGCACGAATTCGAAGCCGGGGTGCAACCGCACCGGCTCCAGGCTGGCGAGGTTGCCTGCATAGGTCAGCGCATCGAGTACGACGACGCGATCGTGGGGGTGGCAGCGCACCCAGTGGTGCACGAAGTTGGCGCCAATGAACCCGGCCCCTCCGGTGACGAGCAGACTAGCCATGCCGCAGGCTCTCGATCACATGTCGGAGGTTCACCCGCCAGTGGTGGGCGGGTCGGCCGAGCGCCGCCCATGTCGCGGTTTTGTCCAGGACGCTGTACGCGGGGCGGGCGGCTGCCGTGGGGTAGTCGGAGGTAGTGATCGGCAGGATCGGGATTTCCGATTCGAGGAGGCCGGCATGAAGCGACTCTTCCTGAATCGCCACCGCAAAATCGTACCAGGTCGCGACGCCTGCGTCGGTCCAGTGATGCACGCCGCGCATCTCCGGCTTGTCCGCCATCGCCCAGAGCTCGTCGGCGAGACTGCGTGCCGAGGTGGGCGTTCCGATCTGGTCGCACACCACTCGCACAAGCTCCCGCGCTCTCATGAGCCTGAGCATTGTGAGGACGAAGTTCCGTCTGTGCGCTGAGTATACCCATGCGGTCCGCACGATGAGCGCCGCATTCCCCGAGATCCGCACGACCTCGCGCTCGCCCTCGAGCTTGGTTCGCCCGTAGACACCGAGCGGGTTCGTCGGGTCGTCCGGCCGATAGGGCCGGCCCTGGCGTCCGTCGAAAACGAAATCGGTCGAGATATGAATGACTCGAGCGCCGATCTCCTGGGCCGCCTTCGCCACGTTCGCCGCGCCGTACACGTTCACCGCCTCCGCCCGCTCAGGCTCGCTCTCCGCAGCATCCACTGAAGTGTAGGCTGCCGAGTTGAAGACGAGATCCGGGCGCTCACGCTCAATGACGAGATGTGTCGCCGCCGCATCGCCGATATCGAGCGCCTTGCTCCCATATGCAGCCACTCGCCATCCCGCCGGCGCCGTCGCCTGGAGCGCGAGTCCGAGCTGCCCTTCGGCGCCGGTGACGAGCGCCGTGAGTTCACCCGGGGGGCTCATGGGTAGGTGTCGGCGTTCCTGAACGGGGTAGCGGCCGCGTCCTTCGCCGAGAGGATGGGCGCGCCGTCAAGCAGCGGCCACTCGACTCCGATATCGGGATCGTCCCACTGGAGCGTGCGGTCGTGTTCGGGGGCGTAGAGATCGGTGCACTTGTACAACAGGTCGGCCGATTCGCTCCGCACGTAGAAGCCATGCGCGAAGCCTGGCGGGACCCAGAGTTGTCGTTGGTTGTCCGCTGTGAGCGATGCCCCTACCCAGCGCCCAAAAGTCAGCGACGACCGGCGGAGGTCTACCGCGACATCGAAGACCTCCCCTTTCGCCACGCGAACGAGCTTGCCCTGCGGCTGCTGAATCTGGTAGTGAAGTCCCCGGACGGTATTTCGGGCAGAACGACTGTGGTTGTCCTGCACGAACGGCAGGTCGATCCCCGCGGCCCGGTAGCGTTGCTCCTGCCAGACCTCGAGGAAGAACCCCCGAGCGTCCGACTTCACCACCGGCTCGATCAGCAGGACGCCGGGAATGGCGGTCCGAATGACGTTCACGGCCCGCCGACTTCTGAGAGGAGTCCGAGGAGATACTGCCCGTACGCGGTCTTCTGCAGCGGTTCCGCCAGGCGCTCGACCTGCTCCGCGCCGATGTATCCCATCCGGAATGCGATCTCCTCGGGACACGAGATCTTGAGCCCCTGCCGCTGCTCGATCGTCTCGATGAACAGGCTCGCCTGGAGAAGTGACTCGTGGGTGCCGGTATCGAGCCAGGCGGTCCCCCGCCGGAGCACCTCGACCTCGAGCTCGCCCATTCGCAGATACCACGCGTTCACGTCAGTGATCTCCAGCTCCCCGCGCGGCGAGGGCTTGATCTCACGGACGACGTCCACCACGCGGTTGTCGTAATAGTAGAGACCGGTCACCGCGTAACTGGACCGGGGGCGCTCCGGTTTCTCCTCGATGCCGACCGCCCGGTGATTCGCGTCGAACTCCACCACACCATAGGCGGCGGGATTCTGCACGTGATAACCGAAAATGGTGGCGCCCCTGGGGCGCGCCGCCGCCCGCTGGAGAATGTGACTCAGCCCGTGGCCGTAGAAAATGTTGTCACCGAGGACAAGACATGCGGCATCGCGCCCGATGAATTCGCGGCCGATGATGAACGCCTGCGCCAGGCCGTCGGGCGATGGCTGCTCGGCGTAGGAGATCGAGAGCCCCCACTGCGCTCCGTCGCCGAGCAGTCGCTGGAAGGCGGGCAGATCGTGCGGCGTCGAGATGAGGAGAATGTCCCGCGTCCCACCCAGCATGAGCGTGGAAAGGGGATAGTAGACCATCGGCTTGTCATACACCGGCAGGAGCTGTTTGCTGACCGCGCGGGTCACCGGATGAAGCCGCGTTCCCGACCCGCCGGCGAGAATGATGCCTTTGCGCGGCCCGGCCATGGACGGCGTCGGCGCGCTAGTACTCAAGCGGCAGCGCGACCCGCCGCGCGTCTCGCGCCGACAGGTACGTGGCGATGAGGATCTCGAGCGAGCGCAGCCCTTCGCGGCCGTCGGTCTCCGGGATGGCCTCGCCGCGAAGCGCCTTGATGACGTTGTCGTAGTAGAGGGGATGGCCGAAGCCATAGACGGAGGTCGTTTCGTAGCTCGCCTGCTC
>JBDTTA010000292.1:0-3629 GCA_039930845.1 Gemmatimonadales bacterium | reverse complement strand
TCCTCCGGCCCGGGCCGTATCGTAGTACCACACGCTACAGAATTCCGCCCGGGATCCCCGAAGGCGATCCATGGACTCATCCGGCGCGCCGGAAGTCGTCCACCCTGAAGAGTCGCGTGAGGACTCGACCGAGTCACGCGAGATCCTCCAGAGCCTAATGTTTCCGCGATACCAGGTCGCTGACGAGATCGGTCGCGGTGGCATGGCGTTCGTGTTTCGCGGCTGGGACACCACCGAGCGCCGCGCCGTCGCCATCAAGGTCCTGAAGAAGCATCTCGGTATCGCCCTCGGCCCCACCCGCTTTCTCCGCGAGATCCGCCTCCTCGGCCAACTGCACCACCGCGGCATCCTGCCTGTCCTCGACTCCGGGCATACCGAGGCCCTCTACTACTTCGTCATGCCGTTGGTCGATGGCGAGACGCTGGAGCGGCGGCTGGAGCGCGAGCCGCAACTGCCGCTCGACGAGGTCCGGCGTATCGTCTCGCAGGTGGCTGCCGCGCTCGACTACGCCCATGACGCCGGGATCATCCACCGCGACATCAAGCCGAGCAACCTGTTCCTCACCGGCGGCCAGACCCTGCTCGCCGATTTCGGCATCGCCAAGGACCTCTCGCCATCGGTGGAGGAGACCACCACCAGCACCGGGCTCGTGGTGGGGACCTCCTTTTACATGAGCCCGGAGCAGGCCGACGGTCACCAGCACGCCGACCGGCGGGCGGACATCTACTCCCTGGGCTGCGTGGCCTACCAGATGATGGTGGGCGACCCGCCGTTCACCGGCCCCAACCCGCAAGCCATTCTCGCGCGGCACCGGACTATGCCGATGCCTTCCGTGCGCGTGATCCGCCCCCAGCTTCCGGCCGGCGTGGACGCGGTCCTTCGGAAGGCACTGGCCAAGTCTCCGGCCGACCGCTACCAGCGGGCGGGTGACTTCGCCGACGCGCTCTCCGATCCCGCCAAGCTCGCCGCCGCGGCCCGCGAGGAAGAGGCCGAGCAACGCCCGGTTCGGCGCTGGCGGCTGCCCGCCCTGGTGCTCGCGGCCATTGCCGGTCTCATCGGCATCGTCCTGCTCCGTCCCTCCCGGCCCCTCGCAGACGAGAAGGTCGTCGTGTTCCCCATGGGCGAGAACCCGCCTCGCGCCAACCAGGAGGGCGTGGGCATCGGAGTCGCGCTCATGATCGGGAGCGCGCTCGAGTACACCGATCCGCTCGTGTGGATCGACGGCCTGCCGCGCCTGGACGAACGGTTGCGCGGCGACGCCGGTGCGCTCACGGCCACAGAGGCAAGGCGCATCACACGCGCCGCCGGTGCACGCTGGTATCTCGACGGCACCGTGGTGCGCCGGGGCGATTCGGCCACGGTGATCGTGCGGCTCAATGACGCGCGCGGCGACTCCGTCGTGGGCCGGGCGAGCGCCAGCCGGAGCATCCTCGAGTCGGCTCAAGCCGGCCTCGATGCGGTCAACCAGCTCCTTCCACGGCTGCTCGCGCCGGGGCAGCGCGTCGCCGATCTCTCCGCCCTGGCCGATCGCCACCCCGCCGCCGTCGCCATGTGGTTGCAGGGTGAACGGGAGTACCGCCGCTACAACTTCGCCCGCGCGCTCGACTTCGAGCGGCGCGCGGTGAAGGAGGACTCCGCGCTCGCAGTGGCGGCCATCCGCGGCGCCCAGGCGGCCAACTGGCTCAACGACACCGAGGAGGCGAGCGCCCTTGCCGATGCCGCGGTGCGGCAAGTGGCCTTGCTGCCCGGTCGCGTGGCGCCGCTCGCGCGAGGTCTGCAGGCGTATCTCAACGGGCGGGCCGACGCCGCGGTCGTGTCGCTCAGGCAGGCGCTGGAGACGAGCCCGCAGTGGACCGAGGCCCACATGTCGCTCGGCGAGGTCTACTACCACCTCCTCCCGTCGGCGGAGGGACGCCTCGACTCGCTGGCCGAAGCGGAATTCACCGCCGCGGCGCTTGATTCGGGATTCTCGCTGCCGCGCGCCCACCTCGCGGAGATCGCGATCCGGAGCGGCGACACCACCCGCGCCATGCGAGCTATGGCCGACTTCCTCCGGCTCGCCCCGGACAGTGGCAGCAGCGACAAGCGTAGCGAGCTGTTGCTCATGCTCGCGTGCGCCCGAGGCGGGCGCGCCAGCCTCGACTGGCGGGAGGGCCTCCGGGTCCGGCTTCATGTTTTGGTGGCCGCCAAGCAACTGGCCGTCGCCGCCGCGTATCCCGGGTGTGCCGAAGACGGTTTCCGAATGCTGTTCGAGGATACGGCCGCCTCCCTGGGTGAGCGCTGGGGCGCTCTGCTCGGCCTTCAGGGTGTGCTGGCCGCTGAGGGCCGGACCTCCGAGCTCAAGGTCACGATCGAGTCGGCGATCGCCGCGGGGCTGGGACTCGCGAGACATCTGTATGTGCTCGACGCACTGGGCGGAGTGAATGTCGAGTCGGATGCCGGATCCGCCGCCTCCGCCGCCATCGCCGACCCGAAAACACCGGCTTCCATGGTGTGGCTCGCCGGAGTGTGGCATGCTCACCTCGGCAATTCGGCGATGACCAGACTGATTCGTGATTCGCTCGTCGCGAGAGGAGCCCGCGATTCCAGCGCCACCACAGGCCCCTACGTCCGGTCCCTGAACGCCGGATTGGCGCTGCTGCGGGGCGACACGGCTGCCGCAGTCGGCGCGCTCCGTACCCTACTGGCCTCGGCGCCTCAGACTGATCTCGATTGGGACCTGGGTGCTCCGCTGGCACCGGACCGGATGCTCCTGGCCCGCCTGCTGCTCGCGCAGGGGCATGCGCGCGATGCGATCCGGACTGCGGCCGCCTTCGACCATCCTACGCCCATCGTGTTCCTCCCCTATCTGCCGGCCAGCCTCGAGCTCCGTCGTCGCGCAGCCGAAGCGCTGGGCGAGACCCGTGAGGCCCGTACCTACATGGACCGGCTGACTGCACTGGGCGCGAGTCAGCATCTGGCCACCATCACACCTTCATCCATACCGGAGGCACCATGAAGCACATGCGCATTGTGATCGGAGTCGGGCTGGTGGCCGTTGCCGGTCTGGCCACGGGTTGCCCGAATCAGCAGGATCTGAAGGATCAGGAGCTTCGGGACTATCTGGGCCAAAATGGCGAGATGTACAAGTGGGAGCAGACGGTCAGCAAGGCGATTTGCAACCTCGAGAACAAGACGGGCACGACAAGCGGGGACGTTTATTGCGGTACTACACCCTGGCCCCCGAGCGACACTCAACCACCGAAATATCCGCCGAGGTAGGCGTGGGCGAGTCCGGTATCAGGGTGCGGGTCGCTGCCGTCGCTCTTCTCGCGGCAGGGTGCGCGTGTCCGCATTCGCCGCCACAGAAACCCAAGGTCTCGGAGATCGAGCTCGTGCCGTCCAGGGTGGCGGTAGCCTCGCACCCCACCGAGCCAACGACTTTCCTCCTGGAGGCGCGCCTCTGGAGCGGGCCTGCCAACGATCGCGAGTCCATCGTGGCGTCGGTGGGTATCCCGCTCACCTGGACCGTGACGCCGGCGGGCGCGTGGCACCTCGAGACTACACCCGGCAATAACTTCTCCAAAGTGGTGCTCGAGGCAGGCGCAGCACCAATGGCTCCCATCGAGGTGAAGGTCGAGGCCGGTGGC
>JBDTTA010000291.1:0-3641 GCA_039930845.1 Gemmatimonadales bacterium | reverse complement strand
GCCGCTCCGCGGTCAGACCCTCCGGGACAACATCAAGGATCTCTTCGTATTCGGCACGTGCGGACAACCGCTCTGCCTCGACGTCGACCCGACGGTGCACGGACTGCATTTCATCCCGGCCATCGAAGACGCGCAAGGCAACATGTTGTCGTTCCTCCAGAATTCCATCGGCGTGACCGTCGCCAACACACCCGTCAGCGCGGCGACGAGCGGGGCCATCTGGGGCAAGTCGGAATCGGGCCTGCCGGTACGCACCGGGACCTCCGCGGGACCACTGTTCGCAGAGCGCGCCCAGACCCTGGGGAAGGGCCATTTCCTGATGGGGGTGGGCGTCACCGGTGTCAAGTTCACCAGCATCCGGAGCACACCTCTGAGCGGGCTGGTTTTCGACTTCACGCACAGCGACTCCGATAACGACGGCGACCTCGGGGACACGGACTTCGAGAACGATATCCTCGAGGTGCGCACCAATCTCGACATCAAGCTCTTCGCGGCCACGGCCGTGCTGACCTACGGACTGCTCGATCAGGTGGACATCGGCGTGGCGGTGCCACTGGTGCATACCTCGATCGACGGGGTGAGCGCCGCACAGATCATTCCCGCAGAGCCGAACACGCCGCACAATCTCGGCAGCCCCGCCAATCCGAGCCTGACCTCGAGCACCACGACCTCAGGCTCCGCCACCGGCATCGGGGACGTGGCGGCGCGAGTCAAGGTTCGGCTGGCCCAGAACGAGCGGACCGGATTCGGGGTGGTAGGCGAAGTCCGCTTCCCGACCGGCAAGGAAGAGGATCTCCTCGGGCTGGGTGAATACTCGGTGCGCGGGGTCGGCATCCTGTCTGGCCGCTACGGGAACTTCGGGCCGCATGCCAACCTCGGCTATCTCTACCGCGGCGGCGACTCGCAGAACAGCTCGTTGCTGGCCACGGTCGGATTCGACCAGCTGCTGGGGCCGTGGGCGACGTTCGCGGCAGACGTCATCTCCGAGTGGCAGACGGGGACCTCCAAGCTCCGCCAACCCGCGCCGGTGGTGCTCAATACGCCGGTAGGAGGCGGGGTATCGGCTCGCATCATCCCGCGCAGCAACATCGAGGAGCGCAAGGACAATGTGGTCCAGGGGTCGTTCGGGTTCAAGTTCACCGCTCCCTCTGGCGTCACCGTCATCACGAACGCGCTGATTCCGATCCGCCGGGGCTATCTGCAACCCAACGTAGCCTGGACGGCCGGGCTGGAATACAGCTTTTAAAGCGAGGTCAGAAGCCACATGCTCTCCCGACCCCTTCCACTGCTCGGCCTGGTTGCGTCCCTGGCCGCCCTGTCCTGCGGTGGGGGCGATGGGGGTCCGGGAGAAACCGGCGCCATCAATATTTCTCCGAACAACATCTCATTCACCTCCGCACCCGGCGGTGCGCTTGATCCGAAGACGGTCGGCATCACCCCCGCGACGGTGAATCTGACCGGACTGACGGCCACATCGGCATATACCGGTACGCCGCCGAGCCCGTGGCTCGAGGCGACGCTGGGAAGCGGCGATGCGACGCTCGCCACTCCGGCGATCCTGACGCTCAAGGTGACCAACAGCACGCTGCCGACAGGCACCTATCAGGCGTCGGTCACCGTGCAGAGCCCCGTTGCCGCCAATTCGCCGAAGGTCAACGTCACCCTCGTCATCGAAGCCGCCGCGGCGCTCGCGATGGCCACGCAGCCCTCGACGGCTGCGGCGAGCGGCGTAGCACTGGCAGACGCGCCGGTGGTGCAGCTTCAAACGGCGGATGGAGACCCGGTGGCGCAGGCCGGCGTCGAGGTCGCGGTGGCGGTGGAGGGCGGCGGAACTCTTGCGGGACCCACCACGTCCACGACCGATGCGCAGGGACAGGCCGCGTTTGACGGTCTCTCCCTGAGGGGGCTGATCGGCGAGCACACGCTTCTCTTTACCGCGCAGAGCCTCACCGAAGTCAGATCGAACCCGATCGCGATCACGGTCGGAGCCGCCAGCACGATCGCTGCTAGCTCGGTGACGCCGCAATCGGCGGAAGCGGGTACCCTGGCCAGCGATCCGCCAGTGGCCCTCGTGACCGACGCGGCAGGCAACCCGGTCGAGGGCGTGGCGGTAACGTTCGCCGTGACGCAGGGCGGCGGGACGATCGACCCGACCACGCCGGTGGCGACCGGCGCGGACGGGCTGGCGTCGTCCACGTCCTGGACGATGGGGGCCATTGCGGGCGCCAACGCCGCGACGGCAAGCGCCGGCGGCCTGAGCGGGAGTCCGGTCGAGTTCGACGCGACCGGAACCAATGGTGGAGTGGTACCGGGTCCGGTCGATCAGGCGAAGTCCACGGTGGCCGCCTCGCCGACGTCGTTCGCGGCCGGCTCGGCCGGCACGACGATTACGGTGACCGCGCGCGATGCGAACAACACCCTCATCAGCGGCGCCACCGTCACGCTGGCGTCGACAGGCAGCGGCAACGCCTTCGGGAGTACCACCCTCACGACCGGAACCAGCGGAACCACGCTCGGCAAGGCGACGACGACCTACACCTCGACCAAGGCGGAGGCCAAGTCGATCTCCGCGCAGATCACCGCGGGCACCGAGACGGTGACGCCGGCGGCGGCCGCGGTGACGGTCAATCCGGGTGCACCGAGCGCGGCAACGTCGACGGTAGCGGCATCGCCGGGGACGGTGACCGGACTGGCGAACCCGTCCACGATCACCATCACGGTCAAGGACGCCAACGGGAACGCTGTCGGCGGAAAGACCGTATCACTCTCGGTTGGAAGCGCGGCCGGTGCATTGATTTCCGGACCCTTCTCCACGACCAACTCGTCCGGGCAGACGACCGCGAGCATGTTCTCGAATACAGGCGGCGCCTACACCGTCCAGGCTACGATCGGTGGCGGGCCGACCATCACACAGACAGCAACCGTCACCTTCCTGCTGTCGTTTGCGAGCGATATTCAGGCGGGGATTTTTCACACGCCGTTCAACGTCGGTGCTGCCGGGACCACCACGCCCTGCACCAGCTGCCACCTGCCGGATCTCGTCGGCGGTAGCGTGCCCGATCTCAGCTTTGCTCATATCACCGACGCTCACGATGCGGGATTCGTCGTCATCCCCGGCGACCCCGACAACAGCTTGCTGATCAAGGCACTGCTTCACGACCCGGGCCTCCAGCCAAATGAGCTCATGCCGAGCGGCTCGCAGTTCCTGCCGGACGCGGTGATAGCGCAGATCCGGTTATGGATCACCCAGAACGGTACCGGGCAGCCGCTCACGCCATGACGGACGCGCGCTAGCCCTCGCGGCGATCGTGCCACTGCAGCCCGGGACTCGCGCCCTGCTCTCCATCCTGCACGCCCAGCCGTCGCTCCGGTGGCAGATCCGGGCGGCGCGCGACCGCACCCACCTCTACGCCGCCTCGCTCTTCCGCCCGGCGTGGAACGAGATCGCGGACCTCAAGCGGACCAATTCCGAGCTGGCCGAGAAGGACACACTGGTGGACGTACTCGACCGCCTCCAGATACCGGGTACGACGTACTCGAGTCTGCTCGCGTTCGTCCAGGACGTGGAACAGCCATGGCAGCCCGATGGGTTCACCGTCTGGCGTGCCTTGTCGGGGATCTTCGCGAGCAACGCGGAGGGA
>JBDTTA010000290.1:0-3641 GCA_039930845.1 Gemmatimonadales bacterium | reverse complement strand
ATGTATCCCGCCGAGAGCTATTACGCCTTCCGCCTCGCTCCCGAGCGCCCATTGCGCGCGCGTCTTCGCCGATTTCTGGGTGTCGCGCCGGGCACCCGGGAGCCTCGCTTCGAGGCACCGGGTACCGTGCTCGACTTCGGGTGCGGCGCCGGCGACTTCCTGATCAAGATGAGAACGGCGGGGTGGAGCTGTGCGGGGGTGGAGGTCAGCGACGCCGCCGTCGAGGTGGCGCGGGCCCAGGGCCTCCGCGTGGAGAAGAGTCTCGCGGCGTATCCCGCTGCCTCGTTCGACTACGTCCGGTCCAACCATTCGCTGGAACATCTCTCCGATCCGCGCGCCGCGCTCGTCGAGATGTTCCGGGTGCTCAAGCCTGGAGGCACGCTCTTCATCGGCGTGCCCACCAACGACGGCCAGAACGCCCGACTCTTCGGCGAGCATTGGTGGTATCTGGGGGCGCCGGTGCACCCCGTGACCTTCTCGACCCGCGGCCTGCTGACGCTGATGCGCGACGTAGGCTTCGAGCCGGTCCGAGTCTCGACCAACAGCGATTTCGGCAGCGTCGCCGGATCGCTCCAGATTTACCTCAACCGCCATTCGTCGCGGCGGTCATCGGAGGGCGCGATCTTCGCCGTCAAGCCACTGCTGCTCCTGGGACACTGGATCGCCAGGCTCCAGGATGCCTTCGGCGTGGGCGACAAGCTCGAGATCGTCGCCCGAAAGCCCGGGCCGTGAGCCGGCGCATCCTTCTGGTGGGTGGGGCAGGATTCATCGGGACTCACCTCGCTGGTCGACTCGTCCGCGAGGGTCACGCGGTGACGGTGCTCGACAGCCTCATCCCGCAGGTGCACGGACCCCGAGCGAGCTTTGCCGCGGAGTTGCTTGCGCAGGCGAGCTGCGTCAAGGGCGACGCACGACGACCTGGCGCCCTACGACCGCTCCTTGGCGATTGCGACGTCGTCTACTGGCTTGCTGCGGAAACGGGGACGGGGCAGTCGATGTACCGCGTACGGCGCTACACCGACACCAACCTCGGTGCGCTCGCCGGTCTCTTCGATCTGCTGGTGGAAAATCGAGGAGCGGTGCAACGGGTGGTACTCGCATCGTCGCGTGCCATCTATGGCGAGGGGTCGTGGGCCTGCGCTCGCGACGGCGTCGTGGTTCCCCGAGCCCGGACCGGACTTCACCCCGATTACGGGTGGAACCCTCCCTGTCCTGTCTGCGGCGGGCCCGTCACACCGCTCCCGACCTCTGAAGGGAGCCCACCCGCACCGGGGTCGGTGTACGGCTGGACCAAGCTCGGCCAGGAACAACTTCTCGAACTCCTCACGCGCGCCACCGGAGTCGAAGGTGGAGTGCTTCGTCTCCAGAACGTCTACGGTGCCGGGCAGTCGTTGCGAAATCCGTACACCGGCGTCCTGATGACGTTCTGCAATCGCGCCCTCAGGGGCGAGCCGCTCGTCGTGTATGAGGACGGCGAGATCACCCGCGACTTCGTGCACGTGGACGATGTGGTCGACGCCTTCGTCTCCGCGGGAGACCCGGGCCGGGTCGGAGCAGGCGCGTACAACATCGGAAGCGGCCTGGCCACCACGATCAGGCAGGCAGCGGAGACGATTGTTCAGGCGGCCGCTTCCCGGGCAGACATTGCCGTTGGGGGTCAGTTTCGCGTGGGCGACGTGAGACACGCTGTGGCCGACATCGGCCGTGCCGGCGAAGGGTTCGGCTACCGGTCCAAGGTGGATTTCGCGCGCGGCATCGGTGCGCTGGTCTCCTGGGTGCAGGAACAGGAGCCGGTGCGCGACCGCTCCGCGGCGATCGCGAGAGCGCTCGCCGCGCGCGGCCTCCTCAAAACGACCCCATGACTGGCGTGGTGATCGTGAACTGGAACGGGCGCCGGCTGCTCGACGCCTGCCTCGAGGCGGTCTTCGCCCAGACGGCGCCGCCGGAGATGGTGTTTCTAGTGGACAACGGGTCCACCGACGGCTCCGCCGACCATCTGCGCGAACGATGGCCGGCGGTGCGGATCGTCGCCCTCGAACGGAATCTCGGGGTGGCTGCCGGCAACAACGAGGGAATTCGGGCGGCGCTCGCGGCCGGTGCGCGGTACATTCTCCTCCTCAACAACGACGCCGACATGGAGCCGCCGGCGCTTGGCGAGCTTCACACCGCCCTTTCGGCTGCGGGTGAGGGGGCGTGGGCCGCCGCGCCGAAGATTCTTTATCGGAGCGAGCCCGACCGCATCTGGTCGGCCGGGGGCGCCTTTGCGTGGTGGCGCGGACTGTCCCGGGACCGGGGAACTGACGAGACCGACCGCGGCCAGTACGACCAGCCATCCGACATCGACTACGCCAACACCTGCTGTCTGCTGGTCCGGGCCGAGACATTCGCGCGGATCGGGCTGATGGACGAGGCCTATTTCATGTACTACGACGATTCCGATTTTTCCGCCCGAATCCGGCGAGCGGGAGGCCGGATTCGGTACGCACCGGCCGCGCAGGTGCTTCACGACGTGCAGGGAACCGCAAGACTGGCCGCCGCCTCCCCCAACCTCTTCGCGCTCTACTACACGACGCGAAACCGCGGCCGCTTCATTTCCAGGAATGCACCGACGCCGGTCCATCGGCTCTCGGCGCATTGCTTCACCATCGCAACGCGATGTATCCGTGCGGCGCAGGCGTATCTCGGCGGACGCCACGCGGAGGCAAGGCTGGTGCTCGGCGCGCTTCACGACGGGTACATCCGCCGGGAGACCGGGGCGACGCGGCGCCGGCTCAACGGCCCGAACTCGGAAAGCAGCGCCTGATCGTGGCAAGCCAGGCCGAGCTGCTCTGGTGGGACAAGTTCGCCGACGTGATGGCGAAGCAGTGGAACCTGACGCCGGTCATGAACCGGGCGATCCGCGCCGAGTACGAGCGGGACTACGAGCAATACCTCTTCAAGCCGGGTGGCACGCTGCTGGATGTCGGCTGCGGGACCGGGGTGCGCACTCACGCGCTCGCCCGGCGAGGAATGCAGGTGGACGGGATCGACTTTTCCGCCAGCCAGCTCGACTTGGCGCGTGAGACCGCCCGGCTCGGGGAAGTGCCGGACATCCAGTTCTTTCAGCGGGACATCGTCAACGAGGAGTGGAGTGGGCGCCACCGACAGTACGACTCAGTGTTCATCTGCGCGCTGCTCCATCACCTGACGTATGAGGAGATCGATCGCATTTTCGATCGTGTTGGCGAGTGTGTGGCGCCCGGCGGCCGCGTCTACCTGTACGAGCCGCTCGTCACCACGGGGCGGAGCCGGATGAGGGGACTGGCGTTCGGGGCCGTGGACTTCGCCTGGCGGGCGGCGCTCACGCTTTATCATCGCCTTGTCAAGGCCCTCGGCGCCGTGGACCCGGACATCCGCGCGGCGATGCAGCAGGGATACACGGGCACCAGCCCCGATGAGCATCCGATCGAGTATGATCGGCTTCAGCGCGCCTGGGGTCAGCGGTTCGATCTGGTCAGCATGAGGCCCTTCCACCAGTACAGTCTGGCCTACACGATGTCGGTGATGCTCCTGAGCGAGCGGGCCCGCGGTTTCTTTGAACGTCCGGCCGGCTTCGTGTACCGGCTGGAGCAGAGATTGTTCCGCCTGGGAATGTGGGAGAA
>JBDTTA010000289.1:0-3642 GCA_039930845.1 Gemmatimonadales bacterium | reverse complement strand
AGTGGGAAAGAGTCGACTCGCTGACCTGGCGATTCCACCTTCGCCCGGGCGCCCGCTGGCAGGACGGGACGCCCGTGACCGCGGAGGACGTGCGCTTCTCCTTCGATGCATTCAGCGATTCGGTGGTCGACGCCGTCGCCCGCCCCTACCTGGCCGGCCGGGTCACGGTCGTTCCCGAGGACTCGGCCACTTTCCTGCTTCGTTTCGCGTCGTCCTTTCCCGAGCAGCTCTATGACGCGACCTACCTCGTCCGGGTGGTGCCGGAGCACATCTGGTCGGCGATCCCGAAGAATGAATGGGCGGGCGATACATCGGTGGCGCGACTGGTCGGCAGCGGGCCATACCGTGTGGCCGAGTGGCGGCGGGGCCAGTTCGTCACACTGAAGGCCGACACAACGATGGGAAAATCACCGGCAATCGCGCGTGCGATCTGGCGGTTCGTGCCCGACCCCGATGCGGCGCTCAACCTGGTGATGAGTCATGAGGCCGATCTGCTCGAGACGGTTGGCGGCCCGGAGCGCGCGGCGCGCGTGGCAGGCGACTCCTCGCTCCGGCTCGTACCCTACCCCGCCGCCATCTATGGGTTCCTGGGATTCAAGATCTCCGGTGAGGGCGGCCGGCTACAGCCGGTGCTCTCCGATCGGACGGTACGGCGCGCGCTCGTTGCCGCGATCGATCGGCGGACGCTCGCGCGCACCCTCTTCGGCAAGGAGGCCAAGGCGCCGCCGGGTCCGATGTCCCAGCTTCTCTGGATCTGGGACGATAGCGTCGCGACCATACCGTTCGACACGGCACGGGCCTCGGCAGCGTTGGAGGCAGCGGGGTGGCACAAGGCGCCCGGGAGCGCCGTGCGGCACCGCGCCGGCAAGCCGCTCGCCTTCGATATCCTCGTGCCGAGCACGAGCCCTGGCCGGCGCCAGCTGGCGCTCGAGATGCAGGAGATGTGGCGCAGGCTCGGTGTGGCGGCGACCGTGACCGCGGTCGACTTCCCCATCTTTCAGCAGCGACTCGGCCGCGGTCGCTTCGACACCTATGTGGGTGCGTGGCTGGATGAGCCCAGCTCCAGGGGGCTGGCCGATCAATGGACCCATGCCGGATGGGGCGCGCAGAACTACGGCCACTACTCCAACCCGCACTTCGATTCCTCGTTCGCACAGGCTGGCCGAATCGAGGACGTGGCGGCGGCGCGGAAACTGTACCGCGAGGCGATGGACACCCTCAACTCGGACGCGCCCGCCATCTTCCTCTACGCTCCGGCCAATATCGCCGTGGTGTCGCGACGCATCGAAGGGCTGGATATCAATCCGTATAGCTGGGTGAGCGGACTTCCAGGATGGCGGGCGGCGCGCTAGAGACACCGCGGGTACGCGCGGTGGGTGCGGCGGCGGCAACGAAGTACCGGGCCAACAGTTGATGCTGCGGTGCGGCGATTCGGAGACTCTATAACTGTCAAAGTCATTGATACTGCATTCTCCGCCGCTGTGCCATCAACATATTTCACCCCAATTGTATACCTCATGTGCATCAATTAGCACGTATACTTTCTTGACATAAGCTGCCCCCGGGGCATGCTCCTTGCCAACCCAGTCCCCTGCACAAGTGTCCCGCGTACCAGCATCCCCGTTCCTCGGCGGCCCGGGGATGGTTGGCGGCCCTACAGGGGGGCCGCGGTAGAGTCGCAAGGCAAGAACCAGTATCGAATGTCGAAGTGGAACAGGAAGGTGTCTGCTCTCCTTCTCGGAGTCATACTACTCGCAGTCGGGGTGAGCTGTACGTCCGAAGAGGGCATGGGCCCGTCTGTCGACCAGCCGTCCGCGTCGCTCGGCAACACGGTGGGCAATACGCTCGGCGCCACGGTCAATGCGCTCAAGAGTCTGCATCTCCTTTCGTGCTCGACCCAGCCGTATGCGGTGGCCACGAAGAGCATCGGCAGGCAGGGTGGTGTGATCGTCGTTGGCACCCACAAGCTCACGATCCCCGCCGGCGCGCTCAGCCGCACGGTGACGATCAAGGCCGAACAGGTGCCGGGCAATGTGAATTCGGTGCGCTTCAGCCCCGAGGGTCTGCAGTTCTCGAAGACCGCCTCGCTCGAGCTGAGCTACCGCAACTGCTCGCCGCTCCTCGGGATTCTCAAGCGGGTGGCGTACACCGACGAAAGCTCAGGATTCTCGACCTGATCCCGTCGCTCGACCTGCTCAACCGGAAGACCGTTCGTGGCTCCATCAAGCACTTCTCGAGGTACGCCGTCGCATGGTAAAGGCAGCAAGGAAGTGAGTTGGCAGCCCCGCAGTACGACCGCCGCGCGTTCTCCCCAGACTGACGGGGCCGATCGCGCGGCGGAGCTTTTGTCGGAGGCCGTCGCCCACGAGCGCGCCGGTTCCGTCGAGGAGGCGGTGAAGTCGTATCTGACGTCGATCGAAACCGCCGAGCGTACGGGCGACCGGCGGACCCAGGCCGAGGCGCTGCGCCGGCTCTCGGTGCAGTATCACCACCGAGGCGAGCGGGAGAGCCCGCGCGAGCTGGCCGAGAGGAGCCGCGCCATCGCCACCGAGATCGGCGCCGAGGCGCTGGTGGGCGCGGCGCTCAACACGCTCGCGACCTTCGCCCTCGAGGGCGGCGCGCTGGAAGAGGCGCGCGACCGCTACCTCCAGGCGCTCGCCTTCGGCGGCGAGAACCCGATGCTCCGAGGCCGCATCGAGCAGAACCTGGGCGTGATCGCCAACATCCACGGCGATCATGCGGAGGCGCTGCTCCACTATCGCCGCTCGCTGGCCGTCTTCGAGAGCGCCGGCGAAGACAAGGAGTGCGCGATCGCCTACCACAACCTCGGCATGATCAGCGCCGACCGGGAGCTGTGGGATGACGCCGACCGGTACTACCGCCGCAGTCTCGAGCTGACCCGCGCAGTCGGCGACGTGCACCTCGAGGGTCTGGGTCTCCTCAATCACGCCGAGGTCCACATCGGCCGCCAGCGCTTCGAGGAGGCCCGGGCCAACGCGGAGGCCGCGCTCGCCATCTTCGACCGGCTCGGCACCAGACGCGACAAGGCCGACGTCTACAAGGTGCTCGGCGTCGTGTACCGGGAGACGGGACGCCATTCGCTCGCCGAGTCGCGCCTCCAGGCCGCGATCGAGAAGGCGGAGGCCACCGGCTCCGTACTGAGCGAGGCGGAGGCGTCGAAGGAACTGGCGATTCTCTACCAGACGATGGGGCGGAACCAGGAGGCGCTGCGGCTGCTGAGCGCGTCCCACCGCCTGTTCCTCCGGTTGAACGCCCGGCTGGACCTGGTGGACGTGGCCTCGAAGGTCGGCAAGCTGCAGCAGACCTACGAAGCGGTGGTGCGGAAATGGGGGCAGTCGATCGAATCGGCGGACAGCTACACCTTCGGGCACTGCGAGCGCGTGGCGACCTATTCGACGGCGGTGGCGACGGAGCTGGGCCTGGACGAGGGCCAGCTCACGGCCATCCGGCTCGGCGCCTACCTCCATGACGTCGGAAAGACGCGCGTGCCCCACGAGATCCTGAACAAGCCCGGCCCGCTCACCGATCAGGAGTTTGAGATCATCAAGCTCCACCCGGTGTGGGGCATCGAGCTGCTGGCGACGGTCGAGTTTCCGTGGGACATCAAGCCGGTGATCCGGT
>JBDTTA010000288.1:0-3643 GCA_039930845.1 Gemmatimonadales bacterium | reverse complement strand
AAATACGGCTTCAAGCCGACGCCGGCGCAGATGAGCTTCGGGAAGGTGATCGCGCACCTCTCGGGCGGGAACGACTACCTCTGCTCGAAGATCGGCGGCGTGGAGGCGCCCAAGCGCTCGAAGGTCGCCGAGGGGGACAAGAAGGAGACGCTCGTCGCCCGGCTCCGCGAGACGTTCGAGTTCTGCAACACGGCGCTGGCCAAGGTCAACGATTCGGATCTGAGCGCGAAGGTGCCGTTCTTCGGGGAGCGCGAAGTCTCGCGGGCGGAGGCGATGTTCGCGGCCGCCGAAGACTGGGCCGACCATTACAGTCAGCTCTCGAACTACCTCCGGCTCAACGGCATCCTGCCCCCGACGGCCAACGAGAAAGGGGAGTAGCCGACGGCCCGAAGACTCCCGCCCAGGGACACCGCTGAGCCATGGCGGCGCCTCACGCTGATCATCGGCGTCGCCGTGGTTGTGGCGCTGGTGTTCTTGCTCCCCGGCTCGAGCACGCTGCTCACCGACTGGTGGTGGTTCCGGGAGATCGGGTACCAGATCGTCTTCACCCGGACGCTGACCACTCGCGTGCTGCTCTTTCTGGCCGGGGGCGGCTTGACTGCCGCCGTGCTGTACCTGAATCTGCGGGTCGCGCAGCGCGGTCTGGTCGCGAATCCGATCCTGCTCCAGCTCGCGGAATCGGCGCCACGCCTCAACTTCACGGTGGCGCTGCGCCGCCTGACCGTGCCCCTCTCGCTCGGTTTCGGGCTCCTCGCCGGCTTTGCGGCCATGTCGGCATGGGAGGTGGTGCTCAAGGCGATCTACCGGACGCCGTTCGGAATCGCCGATCCCGTCTTCTCGCGCGATGTCGGGTTCTACGTCTTCACGCTGCCGGCGCTCTCCACGGCACTCGGCTTCCTGCTCAGCGTGACGACCCTCTCTCTCCTGCTCGTGATCCCGGTGTACGCCGTCCGCGGCGACCTGGTCCCGAGCGCCCGGCGTCTGCGGGTCGAGCCCTCGGCCGGGCTCCACATCGCCATCCTGCTGGCGATCTTTTTCGTGCTCCTCGCCCTCGAGCTCTGGCTCGTCGATATCCCGGGCCTTCTCTATTCGACCACGGGCCCGTTGATCGGCGCCAGCTATACCGACCTGCACGCGCGGCTGCCCGCCATGCGGCTCTCGGCGGTCATGGCGGTCGTGACTGCCGTGGCTGTCCTGATCGGCGCGGTGCGTGGCCGCCTTGCGCAGTACGGGCTCTGGGCTGTCGCCGGCTATGTGGCGGTGGGCGTGCTCGGACGGGGGCTCTTCCCGCTGGCGATGCAGAACTTCATCGTCGCGCCGACGGAGCTGACCCGGGAGACGCCCTACCTCCGCAATCACATCCTCGCCACCCGGCAGGCCTGGGGGCTGGACAGCGTGGAGGTTCGGGAGCTCCGGGGCGAAGCGGGCCTCACGCTGGCCAACATCCGGGCCAACGGCCCGACCATCGACAACGTCCGGCTCTGGGACCGCGACCCGCTGCTCCTCACCTTCGGCCAGCTGCAGGAGATCCGCACCTACTACGATTTCGTCTCGGTGGATGACGATCGCTACTGGATCGACGGCAAATACCGGCAGGTGCTCCTCTCGCCACGCGAGCTCAACGTCGCGTCGCTCCCCACCCGGACCTTCATCAACGAGCACCTGACATTCACCCACGGGATGGGCCTCACGCTCGGCCCGGTCAACCAGGTGACGCCCGAGGGTCTGCCGGTATTGTTCGTCAAGGACCTGCCGCCGGTGACGACGGTGTCGCTCCGGATCACCCGGCCGCAGATCTATTTTGGCGAGCTCAGCAACGAGTACGTCTTCGTGGGGACACGCCAGCGCGAGTTCGACCATCCGTCGGGGGAGGCGAACGTCTACGCCGCGTACGGCGGCAGCGGGGGCGTCCGGGTCGGCAACCTCTTCCGCCGCGCCGTGTTCGCGGCCCGATTCGGCTCGGACAAGATCCTGTTCTCCCAGGACATCACCGACAGCAGCCGGGTGCTCTACTATCGGAACGTCACGGCCCGGGCGAGGACTGCGCTGCCGTTCCTCCGCTTCGATCGCGATCCTTACCTGGTGCTGACGGACGACGGCACGCTGCAATGGATCCTCGACGCCTATACCACATCGGACGACTATCCCTACGCCCAGCGACTCGGCGACGGCACCACCTATATGCGCAACAGCGTCAAGCTCGTCATCGACGCGTACAATGGGTCGCTGACCGCCTATGTCAGCGTTCCGTCCGATCCCCTGATCCGAACCTGGGCGCGGATATTCCCCGGCATCTTCGTGCCGCTCGACCGTATGCCGGCCGGACTCCGCGCGCACATCAGGTACCCGGATGAGATCTACCGGATCCAGGCCAACCTCTACGCGACCTACCATATGGACGCGCCGCAGGACTTCTACCACCGGGAGGACCAGTGGCAGATTCCAGCCGACGCCGAGCAGGCCGAGAAGGTCCCCTTCATGCGGCACCTCGTCATGCGACTCCCGGAGGAGTCGAAGGCCGAGTACATCTACATGGTGCCGTTCACACCGCGGGGGAAGGACAACCTGTCGGCATGGATGGTGGCGCGAAACGATGGTGCGGCCTATGGCAAACTGCGGGTGTACCGGCTCTCCCGGCAGCGACTGGTCTTCGGGCCCCAGCAGATCGAGAACCGGATCAATCAGGACACCGAGATCTCCCGCCAGGTCTCGCTCTGGGATCAGGGGGGATCCCGCGTCATCCGGGGTGATCTCCTGGTGATTCCGATCGAGGAGTCCTTGCTGTATGTGCAGCCGCTGTACCTCCAGGCGGAAGGAGGGCGGATACCCGAGTTCAAGCGCGTCGTGGTGGCGTATGAGGACCGGGTCGTGATGGGGGAGACGCTGGATGGCGCCCTGACCGAGCTGTTCGGCGGCGGCCCGGAGCCTGGACGCCCGCGCGTGCCGGCCGTCGCGGCAGGCGGCTCCGGGGCACCAGCCGCCGACTCGGGATTCCAGGCGATCGCCGCCGAGGCCCGGCGATTGTATGAGTCCGCGCTCCAGGCGCAGCGGGATCTCGACTGGGCGAAATACGGGGTCGAGATGCGGCGGCTCGGCGAGGTGCTGGGGCGGCTCGGGACGCCCTAGCCGCTCACGCGGCGCCAGCGTGTGTTGCCGGACCGGATCGTCGTCATATAGTTCGATCCCGGCATTCAGGCGTCCCCGGCGGATCGAGCATGCACCTCACCCTCCTGGAATCCGACCGCAACTTCTTCCGCTCCGCGGAGTTCGCCTTTGCGAGCATCGTGGCGCACCTGGGAGTGGTGTGGCTGGCCGTCGGTGCCACCGACGGCGGCCTTCACTTCCCGGCCAACGAGCGCGAGGCCCGGGTCTTCTTCCTCCTTCCGCCCGATCGGGTGGACGTGCAGCCGCACCAGTCCGAAGTCTTTCGCCTGGGAAAGCTCGGCGGCGGGCTCGACAAGGGCGACCTGCGCGCGGTGCCGGGCGCCGACCCACGCGTCGGCCCCAAGGCGTATGGCGCCAGGCGGTGGGGAAAGCGTGAAGGTGCCCGGGGCGAGCTGCCGTTCGGTCCGGCATCGTCCCTGGTCTCCGACACCGTCTTCAGCGTGCTCCAGGTGGACCGGACGGTCGAGCGCTTCGATGG
>JBDTTA010000287.1:0-3651 GCA_039930845.1 Gemmatimonadales bacterium | reverse complement strand
AGAGCTTGCCGTCAAGGGCCGCACCGGTGGCAATGCGGCGAGCACTCGGGAGCGGGGCGAGCGCCTTCCACTTATTGCTGGCCGGGTCGTAGACATCGAGCGCGATGGAGTCCAGGTCACCTGCCACGTAAAACTTGCCGTTGATGACGCCGCCCGCTCCACGGGCGTGAAAACGTGGGCAGGTCCGCCGGCTGATCCAGACATTCGTCGCAGGATCGAACCGGTAAAGCCGGCTCAAGTACGCGTTGGTCCATTCCTCGCCGCACTGGCCAGCGAGTACGTAGAGCTTGCCGTCGATGACTCCCGTGATGCCTTCCGCCACACTTCGGGGAAGATTGGCCTTCAGGACCACGGTATGGGCAATGGGATCGTACTCGAATACGGAATTTTTACAATCGTCTCCCGTTCGAACCCTTCTTCGGAGATGTCGTAGCCGCCTGAGACATAGAGTTTTCCTCCGATCGCACCGACCCCGTTCATGAGCGAGAGCTCGAGGTCGTAGAATGGCCCGTCATAGGTCCAGGTGTCGGAGTCGAGGTGGTAGATCCCGACGACACTTGATTGGATCTCGCCATCATGCCCGCCGAAGACGTAAACGAGCCCCTGCCCGGATGGGTTGGCGATCGACTCAGCGACGGGGAACTCCCAATTACCGGTGGCCTTTGCCGTCCAGGTGTTCGAGGCTGTTGCGGTCAAGAGTGCAGGCTGGAAGGCGGATCCGTCGGTCGATCCGGGCTGGGTGGGCGTCGCATCCTCATTGCAGGAGGCGGTGACGAACAGACTGAGTACGAGCGCAGCGGTCAGCACTATGCAGCGAGACACGGCTCCTCCTCGATGCAGTCGAGTTACAGGATTGTTGCGTGCTGGTGTTGCATCCGGAGTTTCGGCGGTCTTCGGAGGTCTTCGCGGGTTGGTAACAGTGGTTCTGACGCCCATATGGCGGGGTGCCGAGTGGAGATGGGCGTCGGGTGATACCTACGGCGAGGTACGCGTCACGTCAAGGAACTGCGGGCTGAGGAGGCGGGCAGACGCAAGAAAGCGGCTCCGGACATCGGAGCCGCTGAAGTTTCGGGGAACAATGGCCAGGGAGGGAATTGAACCCCCGACACACGGATTTTCAGGGCGTCAGCGGCTGATCCGCTGAGAACTGCGGAGAGCGATTAGGCATTTTCCAGCAAGGGCTTACGGTCCGCGGCATGGTGGCTCGGCACCAGCCAGAACCGTGCAGGAATGCGGAGTTCAGGTACTGCTCAGGTACTAGATCGGTGAAAGGAATTCGGACAGTCGATGCCGCGTGGAGCCGCTTCAGCTCCTCCAGGGTCTCCGAGTCAGCGTGGTAACGCTGCTAGAACGTGTACCGCGCCCCCAGCTGCATCCGCCAGCGGGTCGCTTCGTTGTCACGGACATTGGGATCCCGGGTCTCGAAGACGTAGATGCCCCGCCCGTTCACTGCGTCGTATCCCACCAGCTCCAGGATGCGGGTGTCTGGAATGGCCCGCCGGACCGCCCAGTCCCGGTCGAGGAGATTCAGAACGTTGAAGAGGTCGGCGATCAGCTCGATCGACTGGCCCGGGGTCGTGGGGACCACCTTCGAGAGCCGCGCGTCCATGATCGAGACCCACGGATCTCTGCAACTGTTTCGCCGCAGTAGCCGCCCACGCTGCTCCCGCAGGCACGGCCTACTCCGGATGTAGCCGTCCAGGGTCTCCCACTGCCCCGGCTCGGCGAGGGTGATGTCGGCCGCGTCCCTGGGCACGTACATCGGGTCGTTGAATGACGGCCCGCCGAAGGCCGTGGCTCCGTCCGCGTTGGCGTCCCCGGTGATCCGGTAGGTGTAGGGAGCGCCCGAGAACCCGTTGTAGAACAGGGAGAAGCGGACCCGGAGCGGAAGGTCGAAGGCCCCGACCAGCGTGATCTTGTGGGGCACGCTGTACATCGAGGTCGCCAACCGCCTCTGCTCCAGCGTGCCATCGAGGGTGTTGATTCTCCCGAAGTTCAAGGACGCGATGTCGGCCGCGGCCGAGAGCCGGTCCTTGCTGTCGGTGTATGTGTAGCCCAGAGAGAGCTCCGCACCGCGGGCGAAACGCTTCTGGACCTGGACGGTAGCGACGTACGAGCGGTCCCCGCTGGAGTTGCGCACCTGGATCACCGGGCCGAAAGCGGCGCTCCGCCGGTTGGGCGTGCCGGCGCCGGTGGCTGGATCGTGGGAGCCATAGAGCACGCGGCCGCCCTCGGCCGCCGCCGCGCCGGTCGGTGCCAGGTTCACGTCGTTCAGGTAGAACTGGTTCACGCCGCGCACGTACAGCAGGTCCACCGTCCCCACCACTCCCCCCGGCAGCCGGAGGTCGGTGCCGAGCGCCACCCGGAGGCTTCGGGGAAAGCGGAACGCGGGGTCGAAATAGTTCACCTCGGTTGTTGGTACGAAGAGGCCACTCCCGCAGGTGCCGGGCTGGCTGGCGGGGTCGAGGGTAAACGCGGGAACGGCCGGTCCGTCGCAGAAGAGATTCGACGCGTCGAGTCCGTTGAAGGCGTACACCGAGCTGATCCAGTGGTACGCCGGCCGGCCGGAAAAGAGTCCCACCCCGCCCCGTAGGAATCCCCGCCCGGCCAGGTCGTAGCTGAATCCGAGACGGGGCGACCACAGGGTGTTGCCGCTCGGTGTCAGGGTGTTGTCGATCCCCAGCTCCGAGCGGAGCAGCGGGTTTCCAACCGGGCTCGAGGTGAAGAACGGCACGTCCATCCGCAGGCCGGCCGTAAGGATGAGGCTCGGGGTGGCGGCCCATTGATCCTGGGCGTAGAGGCCGACCTGATTGATCCCCAGATCGGCCGCCGGTACTTCCGGCAGCGCCGGGTTGGGTAGCGTCCGGAAGTAGGCCTCCGGCAGGCCCTGTTCTAGGGAGTCCAGACTGGCGAATTGCCACTGGCCCAGCGGATACACCAGGGTGAGTCGCCGGGTGCGGATCAGCTCGGTGTGCGTGCCGAAGGTGAGCTGATGGCTTCCCTGAGACCACGACAGGTTGTCGGTCAGCTCCCAGACGTCCTGATTGGAGAAGTTCTCGGTGCAGGCGAACTCGTCTCCCGCCACGAGGAAGCTTTCATCCGCCCGGACCACGACCTCGGAATAGGGGCTCGATGATAGGCAGCGCGCCTGCTCGCGCACCCGGAGATAGGCGAGGTTGAGCTCGTTGGAGAGTTGGCTTCCCCGTGCCATCGTCCAGGTGAGCCGGGTGGCGTTAATCGTGCCCGGGAGCTGGCTCCCGTTGGAGGAAAGCGCGTAAGCCTCGTAGGGGGTCCGGTTGCCCTGGAATTCCGGGCTTCCGTGGCCGTAGTTGTGGGAGAGCTCCAGCCGGTTGTTCACGGCCGGCTGGAGGGTGACCTTGGCAAAGAAATTCCCGCTCGGCTGGCGCACCGGCGCCGCGGCGAAGCTCCCCGCCTCCACTCCGTAGGTGTTTCGCAGGATGTCCTGGAAGCGCACCGCGCTGACGTAGCGGATTCCTACCCCGGCCGAGTCCGCACCGCCGGTGGTGTCGCTGCCGATCGCAGGCTCGCTCTGGGGGATCAGGTCCCGCTGGAGCCCGAGATCCAGAAAGAACGCGGCGCGGTCCCGAACGACCGGCCCGCCGAGGGTGAACGCCAGCTCCTTGGTGCTGA
>JBDTTA010000286.1:0-3652 GCA_039930845.1 Gemmatimonadales bacterium | reverse complement strand
ATGGGACCGCGATAGCTTAGCGCGGGGTTGAAGGGGTCGCAAGTCGGGGTGGGAAATCGCGAAGCAGCGGATAGAACTGGAGGAAGACGTGGTCGCGGGCGCCGTGCTGCGCGTGACATCCGGCGCATCGTTCCCGCGGGAACGGGGGCGCGGTGCTGCCGGGGCCACCGAGGCCGAACCCGAAGTATGCCCATCCGCCGGAAAATCTTGCGGTGTCCTTGACCGCCACCTCCACCGCGGCGAGCTCGCCCTCGAACCAGCCGTGCTCCGCCGGGGCGACGCCCTGGGCGGCCGCATAGATGGTCAGGACCAGTTGCGTGTGGTCCGGAAAGCGACCGGTGCGCCGGAACGACGCGTAGGCGGCCGGCTCCATTGCCACGTTGTGGAACATTCCGGGCGGTGGATCGTCAGATGACCCATACCCCAGCCCGATCGAGCTGCCCACCCGGATCCACATCTCGATGCGATCCGGCATGACCAGGGCCCCCGCGGCGGTGTACCTCGGGGTCGGCGGCACGGTCGCGACGTCACGCGAAGCGCCGGGCGACAGGAAGAACAGAGCCATGAGAAGTGGAAGTGCACGCGGCATTCGCCTACCCTTGCTGAACTAGGGGTCGAGTGCTATGATACCTCAGTGAGCTAGGTATGGCAATCCCCCGGTCGGGAGCGCGCATGGCAGGCAGCGATCTCTACGTCGGCACCCTCGACGTCCTCATCCTCAAGGCCGTGAGCTGGGGCCCCGTGCACGGCTACGGCATCGGCCGCTGGATTCGACAGACGACGGATGATGTCCTCGACATCCAGGAAGGCGCGCTCTACCCGGCGCTCCACCGGCTTCAGCGCAAGGGATGGCTGGAGGAGGAGTGGGGCCTCACCGAGAACGGGCGCGAAGCCAAGTACTACAAGCTGACGCCGGTCGGACGCCGCCGGTTACGGGCGGAAATCGTCCGCTGGCACTCGTACTCCCGCGCGGTGCACGCCGCGCTCGAAGCGACCCCGGCCCACTCATGATGCGGCGTCTCTTCCGCTTTGCCGGCTCCGCCCGCGACGTTCCCCGGGACGTTCGGAGCGAAATCGGCTTCCATCTCGACATGCGCACCGAGGAGTTCATCGCGGCGGGCATGGCGCCCCAGGCCGCCCGGCTCGCCGCCAGGCAGTCGTTCGGTGACGTGGAGTCGATCGAGGCGGAGTGCAGGCGGGCGGCGACGCGAGGCTTGCGCACCCGAACACGGAGAATGACGATGAACGAGCTCCGGCAGGATCTGCAGTACGGCCTGCGCACCCTTCGGAGGAGCCCCGGCTTTGCCTTCGCCGCGATTCTCACGCTCGCGCTCGGGATCGGCGCCAACACCGCGGTCTTCAGCATGGTACGCGGAGTGTTGCTCCGCCCGTTGCCCTATCGCGACGGCGGCCAGCTGGTCTTCCTCAAGCAGCCCGCGACTCAGGTGGGCGTTCCGGATGCCGGCTTTTCGGTCAAGGAATTCGAAGATTTCCGCGCGGCCAATCACTCGCTCCAGGGACTCGCCGAGTATCACTCGATGCCGTTCATCCTGCTGGGGCGGGGGGAGCCGCGCAGGGTGCAGAGCGGCGTGGTTTCGGCGAATTTCTTCGACCTGATGGGTGTCCGTCCGCTCCTCGGCCGCACGTTTCGCCCGGGTGAGGACGCGCTCGGCGTGGCGCCGGTACTGGTGCTGAGCTACGCCTTCTGGCGGAACGAGCTGGGTGGCGATCCCGCCATCGTCGGGCGCACCTTCGAGATGAACGACCGGATCCACACCGTCATCGGCGTCCTGCCGCCGATTCCCCAGTATCCGAACGAGAACGACCTCTACATGCCCACGTCGGCCTGCCCCTTCCGGTCCGCCCCCGCCACGATCGAAGGGCGTCGCTTCCGAATGCTCCGGGTCCTGGGCCGGCTCGCGCCGGGAGCCACACTCGCCGGGGCCCAGTCGGAGCTCGAAACCGTCGCGGCCAGGATGCACGCGGCCTATCCGGAATCCTACGCGGCCAGTCAGGGGTTCGGCATTTCCGCGACACCCCTTCAGGAAGAGCTCACCGTGCGGGCGCGGCCGACGCTGATGCTCCTCTTCGGCACGGCGGCGTTCGTGCTGCTCATCGCCTGCGCCAACGTGGCCAACCTGACCCTCGCGCGGCTGGTGCGCCGCGAGCGTGAGCTGGCGCTCCGCAGCGCGCTCGGTGCCGACCGCAGGCGATTGCTCCGGCAGCTCCTGGTCGAGGGAACCCTCCTCTCACTGGCCGGTGGAGTCTTCGGGCTGGCGCTCGCCGCCAGTGCGCTGCACCTGCTCACCGCGTTCGCGGAGCAGTTCACGCCACGGGCGGGGGAGATCCGCATCGACGGCACCGTGCTGGGCTTCACGCTGGTCGTCTCGCTGGCGACGGGAATCGCCTTCGGCGTGCTGCCGGCGCTGCCGGCCAGGCTCAACCTCGCCGGATCGCTCAAGGATGGCGCCGCCGCCACCAGCGGCGGGCGGTCGTCGCGCATCCGCGCGGCGCTCGTGGTGGGACAGGTGGCGGTCTCGGTGGTGCTGCTGGTGGCGGCCGGCCTGCTGGCTCGCAGTCTGCGCGAGCTGCAGCGGGTGGACCCGGGCTTCGACACCGATCACGTGCTCACGATGGCGCTCGATCTCAACTGGTCACGATACACCACCAACGCGCTGGTGCTCGACTTCCATCGGCGACTCGAGGAACGACTCGCGAATCAGGCCGGAATCGTTTCCACGGCGTCGGTGCTCACCTTTCCCCTCAGCGGCCGCCGCCCGTTCGGCTTCGACTTCCAGATCGCTGGAAGGCCGGCCGACCCGGATGGCTCGGTCCCGCGCGCGGATTTTCGGAGTGTCAGTCCCGGCTACCTCGCGACGCTGGGAATCCCGCTCGTCACCGGGCGGAACTTTACCGCGAACGACGACGCCGAGGCGCCCGAGGTGGTGCTGGTCAATCAATCGCTCGCAGGCAAGTACTGGGGGAAGGAGAACCCGCTCGGACAGCGGGTCTCGGCCGACAGCGGGAAGAGCTGGAGCACGATCGTCGGTGTGGTGGGCGACGTGCGGCAGTACGGCCTCGAAGCGGGGCCGGCTGACGAGATGTATGCGCCGTTCGCCCAGTCGCCGGTCAGGGAAGGACAGTTCCTGGTGCGCACCACCGCCGATTTCATCGCGGTCGGAAAGCGTGTGGCCGATGCGGTCCACGCCCTCGACCCGGCGCAGCCCGTTTCCGGCCTGGCCACGCTCGATCAGCTCCGCAGTGAGTCGCTCGCGTCACCCCGGCTCATCGCGCTGCTGCTCGGTCTCTTCTCGCTTCTGGCGCTGCTCATTACCTGCGCCGGCCTGGCCGGCGTCATCGCCTTCTCGGTGGGCCAGCGCTCTCAGGAGATTGGGGTGCGGATGGCGCTCGGTGCGGCTCGCGGCGAAGTACTTGGGATGATCGTACTGGAGGGGCTGCGGCTCGTGGCCGCCGGTCTGGTACTCGGTGTAGCGGGGGCCCTGCTGCTCACGCGGCTGCTCACCGCCCATCTCTTCCGGATTCAGGCGACCGACCCGGTCACCTTCGTTGCCACCGCGGCGGTGCTCCTCGGGGTCGCGGTGGCAGCCTGCCTGGTGCCGGCGCGAAGGGCGGCCTCGGTCGATCCGGTAGT
>JBDTTA010000285.1:0-3662 GCA_039930845.1 Gemmatimonadales bacterium | reverse complement strand
GGCGTGCGGTACGACTGGGTGCGATTCGACGTGGCCGACCACCATCTCACCGATGGGGCCGACAACAGCGGCGCGCGCAACAATTCGGCAGTGAGCGGGAGTGTCGGTGTCAGTTGGTCGCTGGAGGACCGCTTCACGCCGTACGCCAACGTCTCCACCTCGTTCGAGACGCCCACCACCACAGAGCTGGTCAACGAGCCCGGCTCCAGCGGTGGCTTCAACGACCAGCTCAAGCCACAGCGCGCCGTCAGCTACGAGATCGGCGCGCGCGGCCGGCCGACCAAGCGCATCAACTACTCGGTGGCGTTCTTTCTGGGACGGATCAAGGACGCGATTGTTCAGCAGGAAGAGGTCGGCGGGCGTGCATTCTTCGTGAACGCCGGTAAGACCCATAACGACGGCGCCGAGTTCGGGCTCGACGTCACGCCGATCGACGGACTCACCCTGCGCGGGGCCTACACGTACGCACACTACCGCTTTGCGGACTACAAGATCGTCGAAGGCGCCGTCGTCGACACCCTCGACGGCAATCGGCTCCCCGGTGTGCCGGAGCATTACTGGCGGCTCGGTCTGCGGGCGTCACTCCCTCGAGGGTTTTATCTCGACGCCGACCACACGCTCAGCTCGTCCCTCGTGGCCGACGACGCCAACACGATCGTCATCGACGGCTGGGGCAACGGTGTGACCAACATGCGGGTCGGCTGGTCGGGCGACGTCGGCAGCACGAACCTGGCGCCGTTCGTCGGCATCAACAATCTCTGGAACCGGCAGTACGTGGGGTCGGTGACGTTGAATGGTGTGTTCGGCCGCGTGATCGAGCCGGCGCCGAGACGCGTCATCTACATCGGCATGGACGTCGGCTACCGCACGCAGTCCTAGATCAAAGAAGCGAGACGGGATCGCGGTCGATCGCGACCCTCACCCCATCGCGGCGGGGCAAACGCCTCGCCGCGTACCGCACCACGCCCCCCAGCACCTGAGACGTGCCCTTCAACACCACGTGCCAGCGCCACCGGTCCTTGATGCGGGCCAGCGGACACGGTGCAGGACCCAGCACCTCCATTGTGAGCGCGCGCTTGTTCGCGAGCGCGAGGCACCACTCCGCCACCTCCGCCGCTCTCCGTCCCACCACCGCTTCATCCGTTCCCGATACCACCAGGTTCACCAGCGACGTGGCCGGCGGATAGGGCGGCGAGTCGCGTAGCTCTCTCTCCTCGCCGAGGAATCCCATGGTGTCGTGACGCGCAGCCCGGATGAGTGCGTGATGGGCGGGCTGCCGTGTCTGCACAACCACCCGCCCCCCCTTCGGCCCCCTCCCCGCCCTGCCTGCCACCTGGGCCAGCAGCTGAAAGGTTCGCTCCGCCGATCGGAAGTCGGGGAGATAGAGCCCGGTGTCCGCGTCCACCACGCCCACCAGCGTGACGTTCGGAAAGTCGAGCCCCTTCGCGATCATTTGCGTGCCGATGAGAATGTCCACGTCCCCTGACTCGACCCCTGCGAGGATGCGCTGGTGCGACCACTTGGTGCTGGTCGTATCGAGGTCCATCCTCGCCAGCCGGGCGTTCGGGTAACGCTCGGCCAGCAGGCGCTCGAGCTGCTGGGTGCCGAAGCCGCGCATCTGATGAACCGGGTTGGCGCAGACACGGCAGGTCAGCGGCAGCGGCTCTTCGTGCCCGCAGTAGTGGCAGCGGAGCGACGGCGGCGACTGGTGGACGGTGAGCGAGATCGTACAGCGCGGACACTGCCACACCTCGCCGCAGTCGGCGCACTGCAGAAACGCGGCGAATCCGCGGCGATTGAGGAGCAGGAGCACCTGCTCCCCCCGCGCGAGCGTGCGGGCCACCGCGGCATCGAGCACGTCCGACCAGCCGAGCGGCCCGGTGCCAGCGACTTTCGGCGCCACCCGCAGATCGACCAGCTCGACCGGTGGCATCGGCCGCGAGCCAATCCGTTCCGGCAGCTGGACCAGGCGGAGCGGCTCGGGAGTGCGGCTCATCGTCTCCAGCGAGGGCGTGGCGCTGCCCAGCACGAACCGGGCACCTTCCAGCCGAGCCCGGACTTCCGCGACATCCCGGGCGTGGTATCGCGGCGTCTCGCCGTTCTTGTACGTGGCCTCATGCTCCTCATCGAGCACGATGATTCCGAGATCGGTCACGGGCGCGAAGATGGCCGATCGCGCGCCGACGGCGACTCTGCGCTCCCCGCGCCGCAGGAGGCGCCAGGCATCGGCTCGCTCGCCTTCGGAGAGCCCGCTATGCAGCACCGCGACTTGATCGCCGAACGCGCCGCGCAGCCGGCTTACAGTCTGCGGCGTGAGAGCGATCTCCGGCACCAGGACGATGGCGCCCCGCCCTGCCTCGAGCTCGCGGCGCACCGCCTCGAGATACACCAACGTCTTCCCACTGCCGGTTACGCCAAAGAGCACCGCCCCGGCGCCGGGACCGAGCGACTCGATGGCCGTGAGGGCATCGCGCTGCGCCGGAGTGAGCGAGTCGGGGGGAGGCGATGCCGGAGAGTCCGCGAAAGGGTCGCGCAGGCGCTCCGCCAACCCGATCCGGACGAGGCCGCGCTTTTCGAGCGAGCACAGCACGGCCGCACTGAAGCCGAGCTGGCCCGTCAGGTGCGGCACCTGGCTCTCACCGCCGAGCCGCTCGAGCGCCTCGTAGAGCAGGCGCTGTTTCGGACTGCGGCGAAACAGATCGCTTCGCTCGAGGAGTGTCGGAGGCTCCGTCGCAAGCGACACCACTCGCTGGGTGGCCGACTCGGCATCAGTCTCGGCCGGCTCGACGCGGAGCGTCACCGCGCCGACGCGAACCAGCCGGTCGAGCACTTCCCACAGCGGCCGCTTGAGCGCGCGAGCGGCCGTGCTCACCGCCACATCCTCCCGCCGGCGCTCGAGCCAGTCGATCACCTTGCCTGCCAGCCCGCCATGCGAGCCGCCCCGTGCAACGAGTGAGACAATGACCCGGGAAGCCCCCCACATGCCCCCCGGCAACGCGCTCTTGAGAGCCAGGCCCAACGGCGCGCCATAGTATCCCGCCATCCACTCGACCGCCGAGAGCAGCGCCGGCAGAAGGGCCGGCTCGGCGTCCGGTGCGGCGAGAATGTCGCGCGCGACAGCCGCCGGAGGTGGCGTGTCCACCGCCACGGCGATGCCGACCAGCTCGCGTTGCCGGACCGGGACAACGACTCTTGCCCCGGCGACCACTCGGTCGCCCAGCGTCTCTGGTATGCGGTAGGTGTACGAGGAGGCGAGCGGAAGCGGGAGGGCGACCTGGGCGTACCGCTCGGTCATTTCTTCCTGACGCCCAGTCCAGGACCGTCGGGGAGGGATACCTGCCCGCCGCTGATGCCGGCGCCGGTAAACGGATCGTTGGAGAGCAGCGCCGCACCGTCGAGGTCCACGATGTCGACAAGCGGGGTGAAGTGCGCCGCGGCAGTGATGGCGAGCGAGCTTTCGATCATGCAGCCGACCATGACCACCATGCCATGCGCTCGCGCCACCGCGATCATCCTGAGCGCCTCACGGAGCCCACCGCACTTGGCGAGCTTGATGTTGATCCCGTCCACCTTGCCCACCAGTCGCGGGATGTCGGCGGCCGTCTCGCAGCTCTCGTCGGCGATCACGGGAATCGACGCGCGCCGCGTGATCTCCCCCAACC
>JBDTTA010000284.1:0-3671 GCA_039930845.1 Gemmatimonadales bacterium | reverse complement strand
TCGTTGAAGAGATGCTTGAGGAGACCGGCGGTCGTCGTCTTCCCGTTCGTGCCGGTTACACCGAGGAGGGTAAGCCGCCGAGCCGGGTACCCGAACCATGCCGAACCGAGGCAGAGCGCGGCCCGCCGGCCGTCCCGCACCACGATTTCCGGCACCCCGGCGGGCTGGGACTGCTCGACCACCACCGCGGTTGCACCGCGGCGCACGGCGTCGGCGATGAAGCGGTGCCCATCGGATTGCGAGCCGCGCACAGCGACATACAGCATGCCGGGCTCGATTCCTCTGCTGTCCACCCCGATCCCGGTGAGGGTTGGAAGCGCGTCGGGGGCTGCCAGGAGGAGATCTTCCCGCCGCAGCACGTCGAGCAGGGCGGATGCTCCGATCGGCGGGCTCGTCACTCGGCGACGACCGTAACCGAGGTGCCGGGTCGTGCACTCTCGCCCGCCCCCGGTTCCGTACGCACCACATGCCCCAGCCCCTGCAGGCTCACCCGGAATCCTCGACGGTGCAGCGCAAGCGCCGCCTCACGGACGGTTCGGCCGGCCACGGCCGGCACCGGTAACGGGGCCGTGCTCGGCGCCTCCGGGCGATAGGGCCATGGAATGACCACCGCCGGTTTGCGAGCCGGCGCCTCATCGACCGCGGGCTCCACGTCGGCAACCGAGTCCCGCTGCACCAGCCGGCCGCGGTCGATCGCGACCCGGCGCGAGGCCAGCGCCTGCTGAAGCATCGTGCGCGTGACCGGTGCGGCGATGAGACCGCCGTAATACTTCCCCTTGGGATTGTCGATCTTCACGATCACCACGAGCTGTGGATCGTCGGCGGGAAAGAGCGCGGCGAACGATCCCACATGCTCGTCGTTCACGTAGTGGCCATCCTCGAAGCGAATCGCGGTGCCGGTCTTGCCCATCAGCGAGTAGTTGGCAAGCTGCCCTCGCGTGCCCGTGCCCCCCTCCCCGACCGCTTCGCGAAGGAAGTCCTGAAGCCTGGCGGCGACTTCCGTGGTGACGACCCGCCTGACCGGCTCCGGCCGGTGCCGGTAGAGCAGCGCTCCCGACGGATCGCGAATTTCCTTCACCAATGTCGGCGCGAGCAGCACCCCGTCGTTCGCGATGGCGGCGTACGCGGCGGCAAGCTGGACCGGCGTCACCGCGAAGTTGTACCCCATCGCCATGCTCGGACGGGTGTACATCGGCTGCCAGGTGTCGGGACGGTCGAGTCTCCCGCGCGACTCCGAGGGAAACTCCGTCGCGGTGGGCGTGCCAAAACCGAAGTCCCGGAGCATTTCGAACTGCTCTTCAGGTTTGAGGCGGACGGAGAACTTCGCCATCGCGATGTTGCTCGAGACCCGGATCGCCTCCGCGAGGGTCAGCATGCCCTTCGAGATGTGGGAGTCATGGATCGTCCGCGTCCTCCCCGAGGAGTTGACGGGCATGGACCAGACACCGTTTTCCCCGGACACCGCGTCGGTGCTGTCCACGCGGCCGAGCATCAGGAGCGCGGCGGCGGTGAACAGCTTGGCGGTGGAACCGGGCTCGAAGGGATCGGTGAACACCGAAGCGCGGGAACGCGCGCGGGACGCTGTCTGCCGCGAGGCCAGCGCCAGAAGCTCACCGGTGGCCGGATCGAGGAAGACCACATCGCCTCCATCGGCCCTGGTCTCCTCCAGCGCGTCGTCGAGTCCCCGCTCGGCGATCTCCTGCAGCTCGGCATCGATCGTCAGGGTGACGTCGTTGCCCGCCACCGGCTCGCGCACCACCCGGCTCGGGGACTCGTACCGCCGCCCGGCCCTGTCCTTGAGAAACACCGCTTCTCCCGGCAGGCCGGTGAGGATCGAATCGAGCGAGAGCTCGAGACCGGCAGCTCCTGCCGGACCATCGGGATCGAGCCCACCAATGATGGGCCGCGCAAGCTCGCGAGAGGGATAGAATCGCTCGAAGCTACCCGTAATATGGATTCCGGGCACACGCCGTAGTGGCTGCACCTGGGTCGCATTGAACGGGCCGTGCAGGTAGATCCATCGCTTGCGCATCTGGAACTCGCGGTTCAGCGCGGCGGCCGGCACGCCCAGATTTCGAACGAGCAGAAGAAAGGAGGCGCGGATGTCCTCCAGTTCGTTGGGTGCAACGCCGATGTGATAGAACTCCTGCGTGATCGCGAGGGGAACGCCGTTGCGATCGTACAGTGAGCCGCGCCTGGCAGGCAGCACCGCCCGCACCGTACGCTGCCGCTCCGCCTCACCCGCCCAGCGCTCCCGCTGGGCGATCTGCACCTGCGCGGAGCGCGTGATGACGGCAAGCAGCGCTACGGCAAAGCCGAACTGAAGAAACGCGATTCGCGCGGCCGGCTTGGCCATCAGCGCTTTCCTTCGTCGGCGGAGAGCGGAAAGAGAGTGAGATCCGAATCCCCGGGCTCGTGGAGGTCGAGCATGTGTTCGGCGATCGGCACCAGCACCTGCCGGCTCGAGGCGGAGCGGATCCTCCGCTCGAGCTCGGCTCGGCGGGCCTCCAGCGCCAGGCGCTCCTCCCGCAGGTCCTGTACCCGGCGGGCGGTACGAAACCCGGCCGTCTGCCGGGTTGTGATGGCCACGAGCACGCAGAGGAAAATGAGCAGCCAGACGATCATCCAGTGCCGTCCCTTAAGCCGCATCGGCAACCCGGAAGATCCGGAGCCTGGCGCTCCGCGCGCGAGGATTGGCGAAGAGCTCCTCCTCACCGGGGAGAACCGGCTTCCTGGGCTCGAGCCGGCCGAGCGCCCTGCCCCGGCAGGTACAGATCGGTTGTCGTGGCGGACAGATGCACGCCGTGGCCCACTCGCGGAACGCCTGCTTCACCAGTCGATCCTCTCCGGAGTGGTACGTGATGACGGCGAGCCGCCCGCCGGGAGTCAGCGCGTCGCGAAAGGCCGGCAAGGCGAGCGCGAGCCCCGCGAGCTCGTCGTTGACCGCGATCCGCACCGCCTGGAACAGCCGCGCAAAATCGGGGGGGCCGGCTCGCGCCCCCAGCACGGCGCGAATCGCGTTGACGAGGTCATCGCTGGTGGTGAAGGGGCGCCGCTCCCGGCGCCGGGCGACTTCCCGGGCCAGCCGCCGGGCGCGGCGCTCGTCGCCGTAGTCCCTGAATACCCGTTCGAGCTCGGCTTCAGCGCTTTCGTTCAGGAAGGCCGCCGCCGTCCAGCCACGCTGGCTCATGCGCATGTCGAGCGGGGCGCCCGGACGGAAAGTAAAACCGCGGCCCGTCTCGTCCAGTTGCCGGGATGATACTCCCAGATCGAGGAGGATGAAGTCGGGTTGAAACGCCGAGACCTCGGACAGGGACTGAGGATCGGCATACGGCGCCTCGAGATACTGCACTCCACGCTCGCCCAGGCGCCGGCGGCTGACCGCGATCGCCTGCGGATCGCGATCGATGCCCAGCAGCTCCGCCCCCGCCGCCAGGAGCGCCGCGGTGTGTCCCCCGTCTCCCAGCGTCGCGTCGACCACGCGCCGCGCACCGGAGGCGGCGGCAAGCACCGCGTCCAGGAGAACCGGGACATGAATGGGGGACGCTGGGTCTGGCATGTTGGGTCCAGGGGTCGGAAACGCAACACCCCGTCCACAGGGGACGGGGTGAACGGTGCGAGCGGGGCTGACGGGGCTCGAACCCGCGACCTCCGCAGTGACAGTGCGGCAC